>CAZUUU010000437.1:0-1532 GCA_964622685.1 uncultured Methylibium sp. | reverse complement strand
CTTGCGGTCCTTGACACCCTGGAGGTCCAGCGAACCGCGCACGATGTGATAACGCACGCCCGGCAGGTCCTTGACGCGGCCGCCACGCACCAGCACGACGCTGTGCTCTTGCAGGTTGTGGCCTTCGCCGCCGATGTACGAGATGACCTCGAAGCCGTTCGTCAGACGCACCTTGGCGACTTTGCGAAGCGCCGAATTCGGCTTCTTCGGCGTCGTGGTGTAGACACGGGTGCAGACGCCGCGCCGCTGCGGGCCGCCCTGCATCGCCGGCGACTTCGACTTCGTGACTTCGGTCTGGCGACCGTGGCGCACGAGTTGGTTGATGGTGGGCATGGGTTCTCGTTCCCGTGAGAGGTAGGACTTGATCAGCGTTCCGGCCCGATGCGCAGCGCCAAGCGCAGCAGAATCTGCCGAAAAGCCGCAGAGTATATTCGGGTCGCCCCGGAGTCGCAAGCCGCAGGGGCTCCTCAGCGCCCTGCCGATGACCCTCGACACCCCGCCCGAGCCCAGCCTGGGGCTCGCGGTCCTCGACACCAACACGGTCCTCGATTGGCTGGTCTTCGACGATCCGCTGGCGCGGGGTCTGGGAGAGGCCGTCCGCGACGGTGGTCTGGGCTGGATCGCCACCATGACCATGCGACTGGAGTGCCAGCGCGTGGCCACCAGCCCCAAGCTGGCTCACTGGCGCCCCGACCCTCCGCGCATCGAGGCCTGCTGGGACCGCTGGGCCACGATCACGGCCGAGCCGCCGCGACCGGGGCCGCTGCGCTGCACCGATCCCGATGACCAGGTCTTCATCGACGTGGCTCTGGCGGTCGGCGCTCGCTGGCTGCTGACCCGGGATCGCGCCCTCCTGAAGCTCGCCCGCCGAGCGCTACCCTTGGGTGTGCAGGTACTCACACCCGCCGAGTGGGTTCGCAGGATGACGAGCACCCCGCCCTGAAGCGGTCGCACCCGGACTGCGAAAACCCTCGGACCGATGAGACCAGGAAAAAGGGCGGCCGAAGCCGCCCTTCACCCGATCCAACCGCTCGTCACTGCGGCGTCTCGTCGCTGGCCACGTCGACACCCATGGGCGTTAGCGAGGCCAGTTCCTCGGCTTCCTGCAATGCGATCGACCGGCGCTCGGCATCGTCCATCTCTTCCTTGGCCTTGCGGGCGCGGTGGAAGGCCAGGCCGGTACCGGCGGGGATCAGACGGCCGACGATGACGTTCTCCTTCAGACCCCGCAGCTCGTCGCGCTTGCCCATGATCGCCGCCTCGGTCAGCACCCGGGTCGTCTCCTGGAAGGACGCGGCCGAGATGAACGAGTCGGTCGACAGCGAGGCCTTGGTGATGCCCAGCAGGACGTCGGCATGGGTCGCCGTCATCTTGCCGTCGGCCCGCAGCTTCTCGTTGCGGTTCAGGAGTTCCGAACGCTCGACCTGCTCGCCGGCGATGTAGCCGCTGTCGCCCGGGTTGACGATCTGCACGCGCCGCAGCATCTGGCGAACGATCACCTCGATGTGCTTGTCGTTGATCTTCACGCCCTG
>CAZUUU010000436.1:0-1561 GCA_964622685.1 uncultured Methylibium sp. | reverse complement strand
ACCCGGTGCCGGTGCTGTGGGTGACCAACCGCATCGAGCAGATCGACCCGGCCTTCCGGCGCCGCTTCCAGTACCACCTGGAGCTGAACTCGCCGCCGCCCGGCGCGCGCGAGGCGATCGTGCAGCGTGCGCTGGCCGGGGTCGACGCGGCGCCCGAGTTCGTCGCCAGGCTCGCCGGCCGCGCCGGCCTGACGCCGGCACAGATCCGCACCGCGGTGCGCTTCGCCAGCCTGGCCCGCGCTGACGACGCGCCGGCGCAGACCTTGATCGAGCGCCAGCTCGCCAACGCCGACAAGGCGCTCGGCTTGCGTCCGCGCGACGGTGCGGCCCGGCCGGTCGTCACGCAGTACGACCTGGGCCTGCTCAACGTCGACACGCGCTTCGAGGTGCCGCGCATCGTCGAGGCGCTCAAGCGCCGCGGTTGCGGCACGCTGTGCTTCCACGGCCCGCCGGGCACCGGCAAGACCGCGCTGGCCGAGCACATCGCCGCCGAACTGGGCAAGCCGCTGGCCATCAAGCGCGCCTCGGACCTGGTCAGCAAGTACGTCGGCGAGACCGAGCAGAACCTGGCGCGCATGTTCGACGAGGCCGAGCGCGAGGGCGCGGTGCTGCTGCTCGACGAGGCCGACAGCTTCCTGCGCAGCCGGCTGCGCGCCGAGCGCAGCTACGAGGTGACCGAGGTCAACGAGATGCTGCAGGGCATGGAGCGCTTCGGCGGCGTCTTCGTCTGCACCACCAACCTGTTCGAGGAGCTCGACGAGGCGGCGCTGCGGCGCTTCTCGTTCAAGATCCGCTTCAAGCCGCTGGAGGCGTCGCAGCGCGAGCGCATGTTCGTCGCCGAGGCACTGGCGGGCGATGCCGCCGCGCTGACGGCCGAGCAGCGCGCGCGGCTCGTGCCGCTCGACCTGCTGACGCCGGGCGACTTCGCGGCCGTGCAACGGCAGGTCGAGATCCTCGGGGCGAGCTTCGAGCCCGATGCCTTCCTGTCGCAGCTGGAGGCCGAGCACCGGGTCAAGCCCGGCGTGCGCGACCGGCGCGGCATCGGCTTCCTACAATCGGGGGCATGAAGACCTTGCCCTACACCCGCGCCGCGCAGCTGCCCGAGCTGCTGAAACAACGCATCCTGGTGCTCGACGGCGCGATGGGCACGATGATCCAGCGCTACAAGCTGGGCGAGGCCGACTACCGCGGCACGCGCTTCGCCGGCCACCCCAAGGACCTGAAGGGCAACAACGAGCTGCTGCAGTTCACGCGGCCCGACGTGATCAGCGAGATCCACGAGGGCTACCTGGCGGCCGGCGCCGACCTGATCGAGACCAACACCTTCGGCGCGACCACGATCGCCCAGGAAGACTACGGCCTGGCGCCGCTGGCGCGCGAGATGAACGTGGTGGCGGCCCGGCTCGCGCGCGCTGCCTGCGACAAGTTCAGCACGCCGGACAAGCCGCGCTTCGTGGCCGGCGCCTTCGGGCCGACGCCGCGCACCGCGAGCATCAGCCCCGATGTCAACGACCCGGCGGCGCGCAACGTCAGCTTCGACGAGCTGCGGGCCGCGTACTAC
>CAZUUU010000435.1:0-1561 GCA_964622685.1 uncultured Methylibium sp. | reverse complement strand
GGCCGCGTCGGCGTCGGCGATGTTGTTGTACGAGAGCTCCTTGCCCTGCAGCTGCGTCGCGCTCACCAGCGAGCCGGGCGCCGGGTGCAGGTCGCGGTAGAAGGCGGCCTGCTGGTGCGGGTTCTCGCCGTAGCGCAGGTCCTGCAGCTTGACGAAGCGGCCGTTGCTCTGCGCCGGGAACTCGGCGCGCGCCGGCACCGCGCTGTCGCTGTCCGGCAGGGCGACGGACGACAGCCAGTCGCTGATCGCGCCGTCGTAGTCGGCGATGCGGTTGAAGGCCGCGACCGACAGCGCGAAGCGCGTCGCGCGGCCGACCGCGCCATGAGTCTTCAGCTCGTCGATCACGCCCGCGTACTGCGAGGCGTCGGTCAGCACCGCGACATCCTTCCAGTTCTTGGCCGCCGACCGCACCATCGCCGGCCCGCCGATGTCGATGTTCTCGATCGCGTCTTCCAGCGTGCAGCCGGGCCTGGCGACGGTCGCCTCGAAGGGGTAGAGGTTCACCACCAGCAGGTCGATGGTGGCGATGCCGTGCGCGGCCAGCGCCTGCATGTGGGCCGGCAGGTCGCGGCGCGCCAGCAGGCCGCCGTGGATGGTGGGATGCAGCGTCTTCACGCGGCCGTCCAGCATCTCGGGGAAGCCGGTGTGGTCGGCCACCTCGGTGACCGGCAGGCCGGACTCGGCCAGCAGCTTCGCGGTGCCGCCGGTCGACAGCAGCTTCACGTCCAGCGCGTGCAGCGCGCGGGCCAGCTCGACGATGCCGGTCTTGTCGGAGACGGAGAGGAGGGCGGTCAGGCGTGCCATGGGATCACTTGATGAGCTTGTGTTCGACGAGCTTGCGGCGCAGCGTGTTGCGGTTGATGCCCAGCCATTCGGCGGCGCGCGACTGGTTGCCGTCGGCGTGCTGCATCACCACGTCCAGCAGCGGCTTCTCGACCACCTGGATCACCATGTCGTAGATCGCGTGCGGCTCGGCGCCGCGCAGGTCCTTGAAGTAGGTCTCCAGGCTTTCGCGGATGCACGCGTCGATGTGCTTCTTGGTCATGACGACACCCCGATCGTCGTGACCGCCGATCGACCCTCCGGGAGGGTCGGGCCTTGCTTGGGGCGGCCCGGCGCTGCGGCCCGGGAGCGGCCGCGTGGAGTTGAGTACTTCATGCTGCTTCTTGTTCGAGGGGTTGTCGTTCGAAGTCGGAGTCGAGCGATGCTGCTTGTGGCAGCCGCTCGTGATCGTCGGCGAGTGCGTCGAACCAGTCCGCCACGGTGGCAAGCTGGTCTTCGCAACGCTCCAGGGTGTTCATGCGCGCGCGGAACAGCGCGCCGCCCGGCAGGCCGTGCACGTACCAGCCGATGTGCTTGCGCGCGCTGCGCACGCCCGAACCGGCGTCGTCCCAGCCGTACAGGCCGTAGTGGTCGTGCAGGTGCTCCAGCAGCCAGGCCTTGACGTCCTGCGTGCGCGGTGCCGCCAGGTGCTCGCCGGTCGCCAGGAAGTGCGCGATCTCGCGAAAGATCCACGGCCGCCCCTGCGCCGCGCGGCCGATCATCACCGCGTCGCAGCCGG
>CAZUUU010000434.1:0-1571 GCA_964622685.1 uncultured Methylibium sp. | reverse complement strand
GGCCGAGGTAGCGCGCCGTCGGTGCCAGCAGATCCAGGTAGATCGACTCGACCGAGATGCCCCGGGCCCGCAAGGCCTCGACGCAGGCGAGCGGAAGATCCTCGTTCGGCGCGAGCACGAGCTTCGCGAAGTCCTCGACGTCTCGCTGGCCGATCTTCTCGCCGACCAGCGCCGGCACGATCGGGCAGGCCTCGGCCACCCGATGCGCCAGCATCAGGCGCGGGATGATCTCGTGCTCGATCGCGTGGGCGAGGCGCGTGAGCCGCTCCTCGGCGGCGTGATCGGCCGGCAGCGGCCCGCCCTCGACGACGCTGCTTCCCGCCGGACCCTCCGGCCCTCTCCAGCGGCCGGGCCGCTCGCGGGCGCGTTGCAGATCCGCGCTGTCTTGTGCCCACCCCTCCTGCACCGACCGATTCATCGGCAGTCTCCTCGCGAAGTGATGACGCTGGCTTCTGCGTGGCGGCTGAGGCGTGAGCCTGCGGCGGTCATGCAACCAAACTTCTGGATGCGACAGGACAGGAACGAGCCGGAAGCTGGGAACAACAGGCCTCCGACAACCTGCCTTGCGGGGCTTGTACTGCCCCAGGTAGTCAGCGTCAATCGGAAGGCGCCCGTTCTGCTTTGCACCAAATCTCCGGGATGCGGACAGCGGCCCGCGGCGTGCGGTGACGCGGCGCTGTCCTTGTCCAGCGATCGTCCGCAACGGCCAGCGCGACGCCACCAGTCTGGCGAGACCGGTCGAGGACGAAGGGTTCAGGACTGCTGGCTGCGTGCATCGGACCACGATGGCACCCTCCCGCAAGCATCTTCGGAGACGGCCCGCAATGTGTCAAGCTTGATTTACGTCTATTCCGATTGACACTCTTCGAGGCCCGATCTAGATTCCCGCTCATGGGAACGCGGGCGATCCGATCGACGTGGGACCCTGCAGCCGGAGCAGGGCCGCAGGCGCCGCTCTATACGCCAGCGCAGCGCGCGCGCCGCGACGCCTCGCCCTGGACCCTGGTCCAGGGTGTGCTGGCGCCGGTCCAGTTCCTGATCTTCCTGCTGAGCCTGGGGCTCGTGCTGCGCTTTCTCGCCACCGGCGAAGGCCAGCAGGCCGCGACCGTGTCGGTCGTCGTCAAGACGCTGGCCCTCTACACGATCATGCTCACCGGCTGCCTCTGGGAGAAGGCGGTCTTCGGCCGCTACCTGTTCGCGCCCGCCTTCTACTGGGAGGACGTGTTCAGCATGCTGGTGCTGGCGCTGCACACCGCCTATCTCGTGGCGCTGGCGACCGGCGCGCTCGACGTGCGCGGCCAGATGGTCCTGGCACTCGCGGCCTACGCGACCTATGTGATCAACGCCGCGCAGTTCCTGCTGAAGCTGCGGGCCGCGCGCCTGCAGGCGGCGCCGGCCACCGAGAGGATGGCGTCGGCATGAACGCCGTCATCCCGATCGCCGAGGCCCCGTCCGCGGTCGGCTGCGCCGACGTTCCGGTCCTGCCGAACGTGTTGCGGGAGCGCGGTCAGCGCGAGGTCTTCTGCGGGCTGACCGGCATCATCTGGCTGCATCGCAAGATCCAGGATGCC
>CAZUUU010000433.1:0-1575 GCA_964622685.1 uncultured Methylibium sp. | reverse complement strand
ATGCCGCACCGGCGGCGAGGCGAAGCGGCGCCCCATGTCGAGGAACTCGGGCGAGATCTCGGCGAGCGCGAGCCAGGCGTCCTCGAGCGGCGCGCCGGCGCCGATGCGCAGCAGCTCGCCCTGCCATTCGATGCGCTTGAGCTCGTCGACGCCGCCCAGGTAGACGATCTCGCCCAGGTCGCGCAGCTGCTTGTTGGCCCACAGGCCGATGTCGGTGCAGCCGGCCAGCAGCGTGGCCTGCGGCCGGGCCTCGCGCAGCGCCGCCAGCGCCTCCAGCGTGCGGGGCGCGTGGAAGGGCCCGGCGTGCGTGCTGGCATCGGGCGCCGTGTCGTCCTCGATGCGCTCCAGCAGTTCGGCGATGCGGCCGGTGTCGAGCCGCCGCGGCGGCAGCTCGAACATGCGCTCGCCGGCGTCGAGGATGGGGCGGTAGCCGGTGCAGCGGCACAGGTTGCCGGACAGCACGTCGGCCAGCTCGCCGCGCGTCGGCCGCGTGCCCGCCTCGCCGTGGCGCTCGTAGCAGGCCGCCAGCGACATCGCGAAGCCGGGCGTGCAGAAGCCGCACTGCGAGCCGTGGCAGTCGACCAGGGCCTGCTGGACCGGATGGAGGCAGCCCGCGCCGCCGGCGATCGCCTGCAGGTCCTCGACCGTCAGCAGCGCCTTGCCGTGCAGGGTGGGCATGAACTGGATGCAGGCGTTGACGGTGCGCAGGCTCAGCTCGCCGACGATGCTGGCCCGCGCGGACGCCGTGCCGATGGCGCGCGCGTGCCCGGCCCGCTCGGCGATCACCACGGTGCAGGCGCCGCAGTCGCCTTCGTTGCAGCCCTCCTTGCTGCCGGTGCAGCGTGCGTCCTCGCGCAGCCAGGCCAGCACGCTGCGCTGGGGCATGGCGGCGTCGATCTCGACGATGGCGCCGCGGTGGACGAAGCGGATGGACGAATCTTGCATGGGGCTGGCGTCGATGACCCGAAAGCTACTCCAAGCCGGCAGGCATGCGAATACGATGCCAGCCCAGACCCTGAGGCCTTCCGTCCCATGAACCCTGCCGTGCCGACCCGCCTGCCGCTGCACCGATCCGTGCGCCGGCCCTCCGCGGGCACCGTGATGGCGCCACGGCGCCCGCGCCCGGAGACGGCATGACGCGCACCGCGCTGTTCGGTGACCTGCTGGACTTCACTGCCGACCCGGGCTTCGCGCCGCCGGCCGACGCGCCCGGCGTGCGCTTTCGGCCCGATCACTGGCTGCTGGTCGAGGACGGCCGCATCGCCGGCGTGCAGCGCGAGGCGCCCGATGCGTCCTGGTCGCGCATCGACCACCGCGGCCGGCTGCTGATGCCCGGCTTCATCGACACCCACGTGCACTGCCCGCAGCTCGACGTGATCGCCAGCTACGGCCTGGCGCTGCTCGACTGGCTGAACACCTACACCTTCCCGGCCGAGCAGCGCTTTGCCGACCCGGCCGTCGCGCAGGCCGGTGCCGAGCGCTTCGTCGAGGCGCTGCTGGCCCACGGCACGACGGCCGCGGTGGTCTTTCCCACCGTGCACAAGGTCTCGGCCGAGGCGCTGTTCGGCGCCGCGC
>CAZUUU010000432.1:0-1577 GCA_964622685.1 uncultured Methylibium sp. | reverse complement strand
CACCGGGATGTTGAAGGCGTCGCAGAAGCGCACGAAGCGCGCCGCCTTGATGCTGGACTTGATGTCCAGGCAGCCGGCCAGCACCTGCGGGTTGTTGGCGACCACGCCGACCGTCTGGCCCTCGAGCCGGCCGAAGCCGATGACGATGTTCGGAGCAAAGTCGGGCTGCAGTTCGAAGAAGTCGCTGTCGTCGACGACCTTGAGGATCAGCTCCTTCATGTCGTAGGCCTGGTTCGGGTTGTCGGGCACCAGGGTGTCGAGCGAGTGATCCAGCCGCTCGGCCGGGTCGCCGCCGCGCGGGTCCATGCGCACGGGCGCCTTCTCGCGGTTGGACAGCGGCAGGTAGTTGAAGAAGCGGCGAAGCATCAGCAGCGCCTCGACGTCGTCCTCGAAGGCGCGGTCGGCGACGCCGCTCTTGCCGGTGTGGGTGGCCGCGCCGCCCAGCTCCTCGGCGGTGACTTCCTCGTGGGTCACGGTCTTCACCACCTCGGGGCCGGTGACGAACATGTAGCTGCTGTCCTTCACCATGAAGATGAAGTCGGTCATCGCCGGCGAGTACACGGCGCCGCCCGCACAGGGGCCCATGATCATGCTGATCTGCGGGATCACGCCCGAGGCCATCACGTTGCGCTGGAACACCTCGGCATAGCCGCCTAGCGAGGCCACGCCCTCCTGGATGCGCGCGCCGCCCGAGTCGTTGAGGCCGATCACCGGCGCGCCGACCTTCATCGCCTGGTCCATCACCTTGCAGATCTTCTCGGCATGCGCCTCCGACAGCGCGCCGCCGAAGACGGTGAAGTCCTGGCTGTAGACGAACACCAGGCGACCGCTGATCATCCCGTAGCCGATGACGACGCCGTCGCCCGGCACCTTGTTGTCCTGCATGCCGAAGTCGGTGCAGCGGTGCTCGACGAACATGTCCCATTCCTCGAACGTGCCTTCGTCGAGCAGCAGCTCGATGCGCTCGCGCGCGCTGAGCTTGCCCTTGCCGTGCTGCGCGGCGATGCGCTTCTCGCCGCCGCCCTGGCGCGCCGCGGCGCGGCGGCGTTCGAGCTCTTCGATGATGTCGTGCATGAGCGTCCTCTCGTCCTCGTTCTTCTCGATCCGGGTCAATCCATCAGGTCCAGCAGGCGGCGCGCGGCGACCGATGCGGCCAGCGTGCCGGCGCGCACCGCGTCGCCGGTCGCCGGCAGCGCCTCGCGCACCTTGGGGTGCTGGCGAAAGCGCGCGTGCAGGCCGGCCTCGATGCGCTCCCACATCCAGGCCTGGTCCTGCCGATGGCGGCGCGCGGCGAGGCGCCCGTTGGCGGTCTGCAGGTCGCGGAAGGTCTCGACCGCGGCCCAGAACTCGGGCAGGCCGGTGGCCTTCAGCGCGCTCAGCTGCAGCACCCGCGGATGCCAGACCTTGTCGTCGTGATGCGCATGGTCCGGGTGGCCGTGCAGACCGAAGAGCCGCAGCGCACTGGTGATCTGCGCCTGCGCGCGCGTGGCCGCGGCCACGTCGAGATCGGCCTTGTTGATCGCCACCAGGTCGGCCAGCTCCATCACGCCTTTCTTGATGGCCTGCAGGTCGTCGCC
>CAZUUU010000431.1:0-1591 GCA_964622685.1 uncultured Methylibium sp. | reverse complement strand
CCGGGCCGCGCTCGTCGATCGGGTTGCCCAGCACGTCCATGATGCGGCCGAGCGTGGCCTTGCCGACCGGCACGGTGATCGCGGCGCCGGTGTTGCTGACCATCAGGCCGCGGCGCAGACCGTCGCTGGAACCCAGGGCGATGGTGCGCACCACGCCGTCGCCGAGCTGCTGCTGCACTTCCAGCGTCAGCGCCGTGCCTTCGAGCTTGAGGGCGTCGTAGACGCGCGGCATCTGGTCGCGCGGAAACTCCACGTCGACCACGGCGCCGATGCACTGGACGATCTTGCCGACGGCTGCTTGAGTGTTCGCCATTTTCTGTTCCTTGATAGATCAATAGTCTTTGCGCTTGCGTCTGCGGGTGCGTCGGGCCGTCAGCCCACCGCGGCCGCGCCGCTGACGATCTCGGAGAGCTCTTTGGTGATCGCCGCCTGGCGGGTCTTGTTGTAGACCAGCTTCAGCTCGCCGATCAGGGTGCCGGCGTTGTCGGTCGCGGCCTTCATCGCGACCATGCGCGCCGACTGCTCGGAGGCCATGTTCTCGGCCACCGCCTGGTAGATCAGGGCCTCGACATAGCGCAGCAGCAGGTCGTCGATGACCGTCTTGGCATCGGGCTCGTAGAGGTAGTCCCAGCCGTGTTCGCCGGCGTCGGCCTTCATCTTGTCGGCCGACAGCGGCAGCAGCTGCTCGACCACCGGCTCCTGCTTCATCGTGTTCAGGAACTTCGTGTAGCAGAGGTAGACGGCGTTGAGCTTGCCTTCGGCGTAGGCGTCGAGCAGCACCTTCACCGGACCGATCAGCTTCTCGAGGTGCGGCGTGTCGCCAAGCTGCGTCGCGTGCGACACCACCTTGGCGCCGATGCGGTTCAGGAAGCCCAGGCCCTTGTTGCCGATGGCCACGGCCTCGGCCTTCACGCCCTGCGACTCGAGCTCGCGCAGCTTGCCCGTCACGGCGCGCAGCACGTTGGTGTTGAGGCCGCCGCACAGCCCCTTGTCGGTCGTCACCACCACGAAGCCCGCCGCCTTGGCCGCGCTCGCGCTCACCGCCATGAAGGGGTGCGTGTACTCGGGGTTGGCGGTCGCCAGGTTGGCGGTGATGTTGCGGATCTTGTCGGCGTAGGGACGCGCGGATCGCATGCGCTCCTGCGCCTTGCGCATCTTCGAGGCCGCGACCATCTCCATGGCCTTGGTGATCTTCTTGGTGTTCTCGACGCTCTTGATCTTGCCGCGAATTTCCTTGCCGGCTGCCATGACGCGCTCCTTCTCTAAGGGGTCAGGTCAATGGGGCTCAGGCAAAGCTCTTCTTGAACGCGTCGATCGCGCCAGCCAGCTCGGCCTCGGCATCCTTGTCCATCGCCTTGTTGTCCTCGAGCTTCTTCAGCAGCGCGGCATGGCTGGTCTTGAGGTGCTGGTGCAGGCCGTGCTCGAAGCCGAGCACCTTCTTCACGTCGACGTTGTCCAGGTAGCCCTTGTTGACCGCGAACAGCGTCGCGGCCATCAGGCTGATCGGCAGCGGCTGGTACTGCTGCTGCTTGAGCAGCTCGGTCAGGCGCGCGCCGCGGTCCAGCTGCTTGCGGGTGGCTTCGTCCAGGTC
>CAZUUU010000430.1:0-1597 GCA_964622685.1 uncultured Methylibium sp. | reverse complement strand
GCTCGAAGAACCTGGCCTGCAGCCCCTTGTTGTTGAGCAGCGCGACCTGCACCGCATCGTCGACCGTCAGCGGCTTGGCCAGCAGCTCGCCCACGCGGGCGTCGATGCGGTCCTGGTCATCGGCCGTGCGGGCCCAGCGGACCTCCTTGCCGAGCCGCTCGCTGGCGGTCTGCTGCACTGGACCGAAGCCGCCGTCCGGGCTGAAGCTGGCGCAGCCGGCCAGCATCAGCGCCGACATCGCGGCCGCGGGCAGTCGCAGGCAACCGAGACCCGAGCGCCAGGTGTCTGCCGTGGAACCTGTGTGCATGGTCGTCCTCAGTGCCGATGGTGTCGATCAGGGGACTTCGGCGCCGGCACCGCGCGGCCCTCGCTGCCGGAGGCCTTGGGACCGGGCGCGGCTGCGGGCTCCTCCTGGGCAGCTTCGCGTGCATACGAGCGCCAGCCGCCGATGCGGCCGACGTTGTCGTTCGAGTCCTTCCACGGACGCAGCTTCTCGTCGGCATGCGGGCGGTAGCGCGCGAACGCCGATTCGTAGGTGACTGCAGGTACGTCGGCTCGCGCGTCGAGCGGGCTGGCGCGTCCCGCAGTGGGGGCCAGTTGACCGGCTTGCGCCGTCGCAGCGACGATCAGCGCCACCGCCGGCAGCATCCGACGGACGGGGATAGGGAGCATGGTGTCCTCGCAGGAACTCGTGGTCGACCCGGCTGCACGGCAGCCGGGGACGGGTCGTGGCGACGGCGGCGCGACAGCGCGCGCGACGTCGCTAGGCGAGGTGGCTTCGGGGCGGCCGGTCCAGGCCGCCGGGCATGTGGCGACCGGTGTCTCGCGCCGGGCCGACGCAGGGTGGCGCGGCGGGCAGGTCGTCGGCGGCGAAGGCCCACTCGGCAGGCAGAACGATGGCGCCGTGGCACCAGTCGCAGGCCTGACACGCGGCCCCGGCGCCGACATCGCCGGCGACGTCGTGGCAGGGTGGCTGGCCGGAGGATCCGATCTCGGCGGCCATCTCGGACGCCATCACCGCCGCCGGCGCAGCGTCGCTCGCAGGCAGTCCCATGGACGCCACCGCCCAGCTGCGCAGGGGCAGCAGGGCCAGCATCAGCCAGAGAAGTCAGGTGGCGCGGCGCATGATCGGCAGTGTAGTCCGCCGTCCGAGCTCGTGTCGCGGGAGGAAGTTCCGGGCCGCTCGCGAATGAGGCGATCCAAGACCTAGGGCGAACCCTAGAATTCGGCCCCGACGACCCCCGACTTCCGGAGCCTGCGCATGACCACCTCCGCCGCCGTCCCACCCGACGCCCTGGCCACCATCGCGCCGCGCGACAAGGCCGAGATCCTGGCCCAGGCGCTGCCCTACATCCGCAAGTTCCACGGCAAGACCCTGGTCATCAAGTACGGCGGCAACGCGATGACCGACCCGGCGCTGCAGCAGGACTTCGCCGAGGACGTGGTGCTGCTCAAGCTGGTCGGCCTGAACCCGGTGGTGGTGCACGGCGGCGGGCCGCAGATCGAGGACGCGCTCGCCAAGCTGGGCAAGAAGGGCACCTTCATCCAGGGCATGCGCGTCACCGACGCCGAGACCATGGAGGTGGTCGAGTGGGTG
>CAZUUU010000429.1:0-1606 GCA_964622685.1 uncultured Methylibium sp. | reverse complement strand
CGGCCGCATCGACGACGTACTGAACGTGTCGGGCCACCGCATGGGCACGATGGAGATCGAGTCCGCGCTGGTGGCGCACACCGAGCTGGTGGCCGAGGCGGCCGTGGTCGGCCGTCCCGACGACACCACCGGCGAGGCGATCTGCGCCTTCGTCGTCCTGAAGCGCCCGCGCCCGACCGGCGAGGAGGCCAAGAAGATCGCCAAGGAACTGCGCGACTGGGTCGGCAAGGAGATCGGGCCGATCGCCAAGCCCAAGGACATCCGCTTCGGCGACAACCTGCCCAAGACCCGCAGCGGCAAGATCATGCGGCGGCTGCTGCGCTCGATCGCCAAGGGCGAGGCCATCACCCAGGACACCTCGACGCTGGAGAACCCGGCCATCCTGGAGCAGCTGTCGCAGGCGCTCTGAGCGCGTCCGCGACCCTCAAAGCACAAAGCCCGCTCGCGCGGGCTTTGTCGTTGGTGGGCGGGTGCCTTACTTGGTGCCCAGGACCCAGGTCGCCAGCTGCTTGGCCTCGGCTTCGCTGACCTGCGGGTTGGCCGGCATCGGGATCTGGCCCCACACGCCGGTGCCGCCCTTGATGATCTTGGTGGCCAGCTTGCCGGCGGCTTCCTTGTCGGCGGCGTACTTGGCGGCCACGTCCTTGAAGGCCGGTCCGACCAGCTTCTTGTCGACCGCGTGGCAGGCCATGCAGTTCTTCTTCTGCGCCAGATCGGCGTTGGCGAAGGCCGGCGCGGCCACGAGGCTGCCGATGGCCAGGGTCAGGATGAGGACGGACTTCATGGTTTCCTTTCAGACGGGCTTGGGGTCACGCAAACGCCGGAGAACTCTCGGCTACATTCACCTGAACGGAGTGTAAGGGAGCCGGTTGACGCGGTCGGCGGAGGCTTCCGTTGCCGCGGGAGGTCGAAGCATGATTTTCATCATCGTCGGGGTCCTGGTGATCCTTCTGCATCTGGGCGGCTTCGGGCCGATGGCCGACTGGAACTGGCAGATCAGTGGCGACCTGTGGAAGTTCTGCTTCCCCTTCGCCTGTGCCGCCGTCTGGTGGGCCTGGGCCGATGGCACCGGCTACACCAAGCGCAAGGAGATCGAGAAGATGGAGGAGCGCAAGCTCGCCCGTCGTGACAAGAATCTCGTCGCCCTCGGCATCGACCCGCGCCAGCATCAGAAGAAGAGCGCCCGGGCAGCGGCCTACGTCGCCAAGCGCGCCGGCGAGGGCGACAAGATCGAGAAGGGCCGCGAGGCCGAGCGCAGGAAGGCGCGCGACTCCGTCGTCAACAGTCGCATCGACGGCGGGCCCGACACCCGCCGCTAGCGGATCGGGCCGGCGCCGCCGGTCCTAGGGCTCGAAGCGGTCGAGCACGGCGCCGCTGCTGGCGCTCGAGGCGTTCTTCGCGAACTTGGCCAGCACGCCGCGCGTGTAGCGCGGGGCCGGGGCCTTCCAGGCCGCGCGGCGCTTCGCAAGTTCGTCGTCGCCCACGTTGAGCTGCAGCGTCAGGCTGCGGGCGTCGATCGTGATCGAGTCGCCCTCCTGCACCAGGGCGATCGTGCCGCCGGCGGCGGCCTCGGGCGCCACGTGGCCCACCACCATGCCCCAGGTCC
>CAZUUU010000428.1:0-1607 GCA_964622685.1 uncultured Methylibium sp. | reverse complement strand
CGGCACCGTTCTCGCCGAGCACGGCGTGGATCTGGCCGGGCGCAACGCGCAGCGACACGCGGTCGTTGGCCTTGACCGCGGGGTACTGCTTGCTGATGGCGGTCAGTTCGAGACGGAGCATGGGCGTCGCAGGGGCGTCGGTCGGCATCATGGACCGGCGGCGGCGCCGCCGATCCGCCGCGCGATCACGGTCAGAAGTGGTACTCGGCCCGGATCATCGGCGTCTTGGCGGTCGCGCCCGGGCCTGCACCGGCGCCGACGGCCGTGGTCGGGTTGCCGAACTTGTTGCGCCAGTACTGGTATTCGAGGCCGACCTTGAACTGGCCCTTGTTGCCGTACAGCGCGCCGACGTCGTACATCAGCTGCATGTCGATGTTGGTCTCGGCCTTGGTCGGCCCGCCGAACTCGTTCGTGCCCTTGGCGGCGATCCAGTTCATGAAGCCCTCGAAGGACAGGCCGGTGCTGCCGAGCGGGATGCCCCAGGCCGCCGTCAGCATCGGGTGGGTCTTGTAGGTGTAGCGGGACACGCCGGTGCCGCTGAAGGTGTTGTACGGCGCGTTGCTCTCGCGCAGCCACAGCACGCTGACGTTCAGGAAGCCCGGCACGTCGACGAAGACCGTCGGACCCAGCACGAGCATCTGCTTCTTCGAGTTGTAGCCGGCGTCGTCCTTGGTGTTCACGTCGAAGCCGCCGGTCAGGCCCCAGCCGCGCAAGGGCCCGAACTTGAACGGCGTGCCCAGGACCTTCTCCGCGTCCAGCGTGTGGCGGTAGACGATGTAGACCTCGCGCGCGCCCGAGTCGGCCCCGGCGAAGGCCGGGTCCTTGTTGTCGGACATCAGGTAGTCGACGTTGAAGAAGTTGGTCCCGTACTTGTAGCCGCTGACGTGGCTCAGGTTGAAGATGTTCTTCTTGATGTCGTTGCTGCCGAAGGGCTCGGCGAACTTGTTGCCGGTGCGAAAGCCGATGTAGGTGTCGCTCCAGTCGGCGGCTTGGCTGCCGGCGGCGAGCAGGGAGAGCGAGAGTGCGACGGCAGTCCTTGCGGTGGGATTCATGGGGGTCCTCGGGTGTTGCGGTTGGTTCGTTCACGCGCCGCCCTCGACGGCTCGCGTCCGCGCAGCCCTGGCCGCAGTCCGCGCATCGCGGCCTGCGCCATGCGCTGGCGCTGTCACACCATCGCAACATCCGTACCCATCGGTCGCCCACGCCCGCCCACCCCGCCGTGCGTCGCCGCGGTGCCGATGCACCGCCTGTATACAAATCAGCGCACCGAATTGCATCCATAGCGCGCGACGCCCGCCACGTAGGTCTCGACCAGGTTGCGCTCGTCGCCCAGCGTCAGCCAGGCGAAGACGCGCTCGTGCAGCGTGGCGTCGCCGCGCTCGCGCGCGATGCGGTCGCGGTGCGCCGCGACCGGCCCGGCGGCCCAGTCCCACACGCACAGGTCGGCCATCGTGCCGGGCTCCAGGCGGCCGATCTCGTGCGCGAGGCCCAGCGCCTCGGCCGCACCGAGCGTCGCCGTGTGCAGCGCCTTCCAGGCCGTCAGCCGCACGCCGCGTAGCGCCTGCACCTTGTAGGCATCGGCCAGCGTGCGCAGCATCGACAGGCTG
>CAZUUU010000427.1:0-1610 GCA_964622685.1 uncultured Methylibium sp. | reverse complement strand
CTCGGGCAGGATGGTGCTGCGGCGCGACCAGGTCTTGATCGGCTTCTTGTCCTTGGTGGCGGCGGCCTTCTCGACCTTGGCCAGCAGGTGGTGGTCCACGAAGGGACCCTTTTTGAGCGAACGGGTCATGGCTTACGACCTCACTTCTTGCGACGCGAGACGATCATCGTCTGCGTGCGCTTGTTGTTCCGCGTGCGGTAGCCCTTCGTGAGCGTGTTCCACGGCGACACCTGAGGCTGCGCCTCGCCGGTGCGTCCTTCGCCGCCGCCGTGCGGGTGGTCGATCGGGTTCATCGCAACGCCGCGGACGGTCGGGCGGATGCCCTTCCAGCGGATGGCACCGGCCTTGCCGTACTGGCGCAGGCTGTGTTCCTCGTTGCTGACCTCGCCGATCGTGGCGCGGCAGTCGATGTGGATTTTGCGCACTTCACCCGAGCGCAGCCGCACCTGGGCGTAGATGCCTTCGCGCGCCATCAGCGTGACGCTGGTGCCGGCCGAACGCGCGATCTGCGCGCCCTTGCCCGGCAGCATCTCGACGCAGTGGATGATCGAACCCACCGGGATGTTGCGGATCGGCAGCGTGTTGCCGGCCTTGATCGGGGCCTCGGCGCCGCTGATCAGCGTGGCACCGGCTTCGACACCGCGCGGGGCGATGACGTAGCGGCGCTCGCCGTCGGCGTAGCACAGCAGCGCGATGTGGGCCGTGCGGTTCGGGTCGTACTCGATGCGCTCGACCTTCGCCGGGATGCCGTCCTTGTTGCGCACGAAGTCGACGACGCGGTAGTGGTGCTTGTGGCCACCACCCTTGTGACGCATCGTGATGTGGCCGTTGTTGTTGCGGCCT
Organism: uncultured Methylibium sp.; assembly: GCA_964622685.1. GTDB lineage: Bacteria > Pseudomonadota > Gammaproteobacteria > Burkholderiales > Burkholderiaceae_C > Methylibium. The sequence goes on along the minus strand of CAZUUU010000427.1, from coordinate 767 downwards.
GACTTCTGCTTCTGCGGCTCGAGCAGCGACGCTTCCGGCTTGCCCTTGTGCAGGTGCTTGTGCACCACCTTCACCACGGCGCGGCGGCCGGGCGAGGTCGGCTTGACTTTGACGATGGCCATTACGCGGCCTCCCCGGAGAAGTTGAGCTCCTGGCCTGCCTTCAGGCAGACATAGGCCTTGCGCAGGTTGTCGCGCCGGCCCACGCCCTTGCCGAAGCGCTTGGTCTTGCCCTTGATGTTGACGACCGAGACCTTGTCGACCTCGACCTTGAACAGCAGCTCCACGGCCGCCTTGATCTCGGGCTTGGTCGCGTCCTGCAGCACCTTGAACAGCACCTGGTTGTTCTTCTCGGCAACGGCCGTGGCCTTCTCGGACACGATCGGCGCGACCAGCACCTGCATCAGGCGGCCTTCATCGAACTTGCGATTGATGGCGGTGGTGCTCATGCCAACATCTCCTTGAGCTTGTCGATCGCGCCCTTGGTCACCAGCACCTTCTTGTAGAAGACCAGCGACAGCGGGTCGGCGTAGCGCGGCTCCACCACCAGCACGTTCGCCAGGTTGCGCGACGCCAGGAACAGGTTCTCGTCGACCTCGTCGGAGATCACCAGCACCGAGTCCAGGCCCATCGCCTTGAACTTCGCGGCGAGCTGCTTGGTCTTGGGCGAATCGACCTTGATCGAGTCGACCACCGCCAGACGGCCGTCACGCGCCAGCTGCGAGAAGATGGCGGCCATGCCGGCGCGGTACATCTTCTTGTTGACCT
>CAZUUU010000426.1:0-1616 GCA_964622685.1 uncultured Methylibium sp. | reverse complement strand
GGGAGCAGCTTGCCGACGGCGTCGATGGCGATGTGGCGGCCTTCGTGGGTGGCCAAGGAGCCGCCGATGAAGCCCAACCAGAGCACCATCTGCCGCACCATGATGTCGGCCCACTCGAAGCCGGTGTCGAAGAACTTGCGGAGCACAAACTGCACCGCCGCCAGGCCGATCATCACCGCGAGCGCCAACACCACCAACACGGTCTCGCCCTTGGCGAGGCCCCGATCCAGCCGATCGAGCCAGTCGCTCACGGCGTGCTCTCGAGCGGGTACTTGTGGGTGATCGCTTGGCACTCTTCGGGCGCGGCCTGAGGGGCGGTCAAAAAGAGATCGTCGATGTTGGCCAGCAGCCGGCAGGCCTTACGTTTGGCCAACACGTCCAGCAGGGCCCGGTCCGGCCGCCCCGGGCTCGCCAACACCCGCCGCAAGGTGGTCTCGAACTCGGCCTGTTGTTCGGTCTGGGCGTAGACCAACTGGGCCAACAACACGTCGGGGAACAACAAGCCGCTCTGTTCTTTGGCCTTGCTGAAGTGTTCGGTCGCCAACTTGGGGTTGCCGCCGAGGGCCGGTGAACGGAAGCCCGCCACCACGCCGGCCATCATCTCGACGCCGATGTCATAAAAGAGGTGGGGATCCAGCTCTCGGGCCCGAGCGATGGCGGCCTCGATCTTCGGGAGTTGAGTCGCCTCCGAGGGGTCGAGCTCCAGGTTCAGCCGCGCGAGCTGCTGCGCACTCTCGAGATCACCGGCGCGCTGAAGGCGGTGAATTCAGCGGTGGTGAAGGCCAAAGTGGCGGGCGAGGTGCAGCAGCTCAGCGTGCGCGAGGGCGATCGCGTCACGGCCGGCCAGGAGCTGGGCCGCATCGACGCGACCGAGTACGCCTGGAAGCTGCGCCAGGCGCAGGAGCAGTCGGCTCAGGCCGGCGCACAGCTCGACATCGCCGAGCGCGCGCTCGAGAACAACCGCGCGCTGGTGAACCAGGGCTTCATCTCGAAGAACGCGCTCGACACGTCCGTCTCCAACGCGGCCGCGGCCCGCGCCGCGCTGCAGGCCGCCAACGCCGCCGCCGAACTGGCGCGCAAGTCGCAGAACGACACCGTGCTGCGCGCGCCGATCGCAGGCTGGGTGTCGCAGCGGCTGGTCCAGCCGGGCGAACGGGTCGCGATCGACGCGCGGATCGTCGAGATCGTCGATCTTTCCAGGCTGGAGATCGAGGCCGCGCTCGCGCCCGAGGACGTGGGTGCCGTGCGCATCGGCGCCGAGGCACAACTGCAGGTCGACGGCATCGCCGCGCCGGTCACGGCCCGCGTGGCGCGCATCAACCCGGCCACGCAGGCGGGCACGCGCGCCGTGATGGTCTACCTCGGCGTCGACCCGCTGCCGGGCCTGCGCCAGGGACTGTTCGCGCAGGGACGCATCGCGCTGGAGCGCAAGACCGCGCTGGCCGTGCCGGCGGCGGCGCTGCGCGTCGACCAGGCGCGACCCTATGCGCTGGCGGTGATCGACGGCAAGGTGGTGCAGCGCCTCGTCAGCCTCGGCGCGCGGGGCAGCAGCCCCGACGGCGGCGAAGCGCTGGTCGAGGTGACCGAGGGCCTGGCCGACGGCGACCGGCTGCTGC
>CAZUUU010000425.1:0-1625 GCA_964622685.1 uncultured Methylibium sp. | reverse complement strand
AGCGCATCAACATCGAGCTCTCGCTGCGCAACAAGCTGCAGTTGATCGATGCGCTGGAGGCCTTCTTCGCCGAGGGCCAGCTGCCGCTCGGCAAGACCGACGACGCCGGCGAGATCCCGAGCGCCGAGCTGCTGGAGGACCGCGTGCATCAGGCCCTGGCGCTGCTGCGCGAGGTGAGGGCGCTGTGGGACGGATGGCTGCAGGGCCTGGACCTCGCGCAGGGCGAGGGCCGCAGCTTCTTCTCGCAGCTGCAGGACGACAGCCTGCGTGCGTCGTGGAAGACGCAGGTGCTGAAGCCGCTCCAGGACCTGTTCGCCGGCGCGGCCTTCGCCCCGGTGATCGACGAATGCCGCCGCATCCACAAGGAGGTGCTGCACGGCCGCGTCTGGGTGGCCCTGCACATGCACGCCGGCGACGGCAACGTGCACACCAACATCCCGGTCAACAGCGACAGCTACGAGATGCTGCAGACGGCGCACGAGGCGGTGGGCCGCATCATGGCGCTGGCGCGCCGGCTCGACGGCGTGATCTCCGGCGAGCACGGCATCGGCATCACCAAGCTCGAGTTCCTGAGCGACGCCGAGATCGCCGACTTCACCGCCTACAAGCAGCGCATCGACCCCGAAGGCCGCTTCAACAAGGGCAAGCTGCTGCGCGGCGGGGCGCTGAAGGCGCTGGGCGAGGACGTGCTGCCGGCCGACCTGAGCCACGCCTACACGCCGAGCTTCGGGCTGATGGGCCACGAGTCGCTGATCATGCAGCAGAGCGACATCGGCGCGATCAGCGACAGCATCAAGGACTGCCTGCGCTGCGGCAAGTGCAAGCCGGTCTGCGCGACCCACGTGCCGCGCGCCAACCTGCTGTACAGCCCGCGCAACAAGATCCTCGCGACCTCGCTGCTGATCGAGGCCTTCCTGTACGAGGAGCAGACGCGCCGCGGCATCAGCCTGGCGCACTGGGAGGAGTTCGAGGACGTGGCCGACCACTGCACGGTCTGCCACAAGTGCCTGTCGCCCTGCCCGGTGAAGATCGACTTCGGCGACGTGTCGATGGCGATGCGCAACCTGCTGCGCAAGATGGGCCAGAAGAGCTTCCGGCCCGGCAACGCGGCGGCGATGATGTTCCTCAACGCCACCAGCCCCGAGGCCATCAAGCTCATGCGCACCGCCATGGTGGGCGTCGGCTTCAAGGCCCAGCGTTTCATGAACGGGCTGCTCAAGCCCGCGGTGAAGAAGCAGACCGCCTCGCCGCCGGCCACGCTGGGCGCGGCGCCGCTGAAGGAGCAGGTCATCCACTTCATCAACAAGAAGATGCCGGGTGGCCTGCCGAAGAAGACCGCGCGCGCGCTGCTGGACATCGAGGACAAGGACTACGTCCCCATCATCCGCGACCCGGCCAAGACCAGCGCCGAGACCGAGGCGGTGTTCTATTTCCCCGGCTGCGGCAGCGAGCGCCTGTTCAGCCAGGTGGGCCTGGCGACACAGGCCATGCTCTGGCACGCCGGTGTGCAGACGGTGCTGCCGCCGGGCTACCTGTGCTGCGGCTACCCGCAGCGTGGCAGCGGCCAGGCCGACAAGGCCGAGAAGATGATCACCGACAACCGGGTGCTCTTCCACCGCGTGGCC
>CAZUUU010000424.1:0-1630 GCA_964622685.1 uncultured Methylibium sp. | reverse complement strand
CCCGCCAGCGACATCAGGTTGGCCGACAGGCCGAAGCGCTGCATCAGGATGAAGGCGATCAGCATCGACAGCGGCAGCGTCACGATGACGACGATCGCCGAGCGGAACTCGCCGAGGAAGAGGAACAGGATCACCGCCACCAGCAGCGCGCCTTCGACGAGCGATCGCTCCGCGGTCGCGAGCGCCTTCTGGACGATCTCGGTGCGGTCGTAGATCGGCTTGAGCGTCACGCCCTTGGGCAGCGCCGCCTGCGCGACCGCGATCTTGGCCTTGACGGCATCGACCACGTTCTGCGCGTTTTCGCCCACCCGCGACAGCGCCATGCCGAGCACGGCTTCCTTGCCGTCGCGCGTGACCGCGCCGAAGCGCGGCGCCGGCGCCTCGACCACCCGCGCCAGGTCGCGGATGCGGATCGGCGCGCCGCCGCGCTCGGCCACCACGATGCCTTCGATGTCGGCGACGCTGCCCACCAGCCCGAGGCCGCGCACCAGGTACTGCTCGCGGCCGAGGTTGATCGACTGGCCGCCGACCTGCTTGTTGTTGGCCGCCAGCGTCTCCATCACCTGCTTGAACGACAGGCCGTACTTGACCAGCGCGTTGGGATCGATCTGCACCTGGAACTGCTTCTCGTCGCCGCCCCAGGAAATGACGTCGTCGACCCCCGGCGCGGTGCGCAGGATCAGGCGCACGGTCCAGTCGTGCAGCGTGCGCAGGTCCATCGTGCCGAGCTTCTTGTCGGCCGACTCCACCGTGTACCAGAACACCTGGCCGAGACCGGAGCTGTTGGGGCCGAGCACCGGCTCGCCGTAACCCTGCGGCAGCCGGCCCTTCACGTCCTGCAACTTCTCGCCGACGAGCCGGCGCGCGAAGTAGATGTCGACGTCGTCATTGAAATACACGCCGACATAGGACAGGCCGAACAGCGAAACCGAGCGCACCTCCTGCACGCCGGCCAGGCCCGCCAGCGCGCCTTCGATCGGCGCGGTGAGCAGCTTCTCGACGTCCTCGGCGGCGAGGCCCGGCGACTCGGTGTAGACGTTGACCTGGATCGGCGTCACGTCGGGGAAGGCGTCCACGGGCACCTGGCGGAAGGCCTGCACACCCAGGCCGATCACGATCGCGAAAGCGACCAGGACCAGCACCTTGTAGCGCAGCGAGGCATCGACAATGGCATTGAGCATGATGGGGTGTTCCTCTCAATGGCCTTCGCCGATTTGCGACTTCAGCAGCCGGGCCTTGAGCGCGTAGGCGCCTTCGGCCACCACCTGGTCACCCGCCTTCAGGCCGGAGGTGACGACGGTGCGGCCGCCGCTCTTCTCGCCGGTCTCCACCGGCCGCGGCTGGTAGCCGCCGTTCTCGGCCAGAAACACCGTGGGCTGGCCCTGCAGCAGCATCACGGCGCCGCTGGGCACCGAAAGCGCGGGCGCGCGCGCCTCGCCGGTCTCGATGGTGGCGCTGGCGAACATCTCGGGCTTGAGCCGGCCGTCCTTGTTCGGCACCTCGATGCGCGCCGGCGTCGTGCGGCTGTCCTTGTCGAGCATGCTCGCCACATAGGTCACGCGGCCGGCGAAGCGTTCGTTCGGATAGGCGCCGACCGTCACCGTCGCCGCGGCGCCCTTGCGCACGCGCG
>CAZUUU010000423.1:0-1643 GCA_964622685.1 uncultured Methylibium sp. | reverse complement strand
GCCTACGAACAGGTGCTGAAGGCCGCGCACACCTTCAACCTGCTCGACGCGCGCGGCGCGATCAGCGTGACCGAGCGCGCCGCCTACATCGGCCGCATCCGCAACCTGGCGCGCAGCGTGGCGCAGAGCTACTTCGACAGCCGGGCCAGGCTGGGCTTCCCGATGGCGCCCAAGACCTGGGCCGACGAGGTGCTGGCGCAGATCGACAAGCAGAGCAAGAAGGCCGCATGAGCGACAAGAAGAACCTGCTGGTCGAGCTGTTCGTCGAGGAGCTGCCGCCCAAGGCGCTGAAGAAGCTGGGCGAGGCCTTCGCCGAGGCACTGGCGGCCTCGCTGCGGGCCCAGGGGCTGGCGTCCGACCAATCGGCCGTCACGCCCTTCGCCTCCCCGCGGCGGCTGGCCGTGCACGTGAGTGCGGTCCTGCCGTCCGCGCCGGACAAGGCCCAGTCGGTCAAGCTGATGCCGGCCAGCGTCGGGCTCGGCGCCGATGGGCAGGCGACGCCGGCGCTGCTGAAGAAGCTCGCCGGCCTGGGCGCCGACGCCTCGGCCGTGTCGCAGCTGGAGCGCCGCATGGACGGCAAGGCCGAGGCGCTGTTCTTCGACAGCATCGTCCCCGGCGCGATGCTGGCCGTCGGCCTGCAGAAGGCGCTGGACGAGGCCATCGCCCGGCTGCCGATCCCCAAGGTGATGCAGTACCAACTCGAGGACGGCTGGACCGGCGTGTCCTTCGTGCGCCCGGTTCATGGCCTGGTCGCGCTGCACGGCGCCGAGGTCGTGCCGGTGCGCGCGCTGGGCCTGGAGGCCGGCCGCGAGACGCGCGGTCATCGCTTCGAGGCGCAGATGGATCCGGTGGTGCTGCAGCACGCCGACCACTACGCGCAGCAGCTGCTGGAGCAGGGCGCGGTGATCGCCAGCTTCGAGCAGCGCCACGGCGAGATCGCGCGCCAGCTGCAGCACGCCGCCGCGCAGCAGGGGCTGACGCCGATCGAGGATGCCGCGCTGCTGGACGAGGTGACGGCGCTGGTCGAGCGGCCCAAGGTGCTGGTCGGTCGCTTCGAGGAGGCCTTCCTCGAGGTGCCGCAGGAATGCCTGATCCTGACGATGAAGGCCAACCAGAAGTACTTCCCCTTGCTCGACGCAGCGGGCAGGTTGACGAACCAGTTCCTGATCGTCAGCAACATCAGCCCGGCCGACACGAGCCGCGTCGTCGAAGGCAATGAGCGCGTGGTCCGGCCGCGGTTGGCGGACGCGAAGTTCTTCTTCGACCAGGATCGCAAGAAGACGCTCGAGTCGCGCGTCGCGGGGCTCGCGAAGGTGGTCTACCACGGCAAGCTCGGCACGCAGGCCGATCGGTCGGAGCGGGTGCGCCAGATCGCGCACGCCATCGTCGAGCAGCTGCGGACGGCGACGCGGCCCTACACGGTCGAGGCCAAGGACCAGTTCGACGTGCTGGACAGCAAGGTCCAGCAGGCCGCGCGGCTGGCCAAGACCGACCTGCTGACCGACATGGTCGGCGAGTTCCCCGAACTGCAGGGCGTGATGGGCGGCTACTACGCGCGCCACGAGGGCCTGCGCGACGGGGTCGCGATCGCGATCGAGGACCACTACAAGCCGCGCTTCGCCGGCGACGCGCTGCCGCGCAAC
>CAZUUU010000422.1:0-1664 GCA_964622685.1 uncultured Methylibium sp. | reverse complement strand
CGGGATCTCCATCGAGGCCTTGTCGCTCTCGACGGTGATCAGGCTCTGCTCGGCCTTCACGTCCTCGCCGGCGCGCGCCAGCAGTTCGATCACGGCAACCTCGTCGAAGTCGCCGATGTCCGGGACGACGACCTCGACCGTGCCGCCGGCGGAAGCCGGCGCAGCCGCGGCAGGGGGTGAGGCGGCCGGTGCTGACGGTGCCGACGCCGCGGGCGGCGCGGGGACCGCGGCCGCGGCCGCCGGGATCGCGGCGCCGGCCGTCTCCAGCAGCAGCACCACCGAGCCCTCGCGGACCTTGTCGCCGAGCGCGACACGCAGTTCCTTGACGGTGCCGGCGTGACTGGCCGGGATCTCCATCGAGGCCTTGTCACTCTCGACCGTGATCAGGCTCTGCTCGGCCTTGATGGCATCCCCCGCCTTCACCAGCACCTCGATCACCTCGACCTGGTCGAAGTCGCCGATGTCGGGCACCTTCACTTCCACGAGCGCCATGTTCCGTCTCCGTTCTCGTTCTGTCCTGCGCCGCGCCCGGGCGCGCTTCAGGCGTACAGCGGGTTGAGCTTGTCGGCGTCGATGCCGTACTTCCTGATCGCCTCGGCGGCCTTGGTCGCCGGCAGCTTGCCTTCGTCGGCCAGCGCCTTCAGCGCTGCCACCACGATGTAGTGGCGATTCACCTCGAAGTGCTCGCGCAGCTTGGTGCGGAAATCGCTGCGCCCGAAGCCGTCCGTGCCCAGCACCTTGTAGGCGCGGAGCTTTCCGCCATCGGCCGGGATGAAGGCGCGGATCTGCTCGGCATAGGCCTTCATGTAGTCGGTCGACGCGACGACCGGCCCGGCATGCGATTCGAGTTGCTGCGCCACGAAGGACTTGCGCGGCGACTCGGTCGGATGCAGCAGGTTCCAGCGCTCGGCGTCCTGGCCGTCGCGCGCCAGCTCGTTGAAGCTCGGGCAGCTCCAGACGTTGGCCGACACGCCCCAGTCGGCCTCGAGCAGCGCCTTGGCCGCGATCGACTCGCGCAGGATCGTGCCGCTGCCCAGCAGGTTGACGCGCGGCGCGTCCTTCTTCTTGCCGGGCGCGCCCTCGTCCAGCAGGTACATGCCCTTGATGATCTGCTGCTCGGTGCCCGGCTTCAGGCCGGGGTGCGGGTAGTTCTCGTTGAGCAGGGTGATGTAGTAGTAGACGTTCTCCTGGCGCTCGACCATGCGCTTGAGGCCGTCGTGCAGGATCACCGCGACCTCGTGGGCGAAGGTCGGGTCGTAGCTGATGCAGTTGGGGATCGTGCTGGCGAGGATGTGGCTGTGGCCATCCTCGTGCTGCAGACCCTCGCCGTTGAGCGTCGTGCGGCCCGAGGTGCCGCCGAGCAGGAAGCCGCGCGCCTGCATGTCGCCGGCGGCCCAGCACAGGTCGCCGACGCGCTGCAGGCCGAACATCGAGTAGTAGATGTAGAACGGGATCATCACGCGGTTGTTCGTCGAGTACGACGTCGCCGCGGCGACCCACGAACTCATCCCGCCGGCCTCGTTGATGCCCTCCTGCAGGATCTGGCCGGCCTTGTCCTCGCGGTAGTACATCACCTGGTCCTTGTCGACCGGTGTGTAGTTCTGGCCCGCGGGGTTGTAGATGCCGATCTGGCGGAACAGGCCCTCCATGCCGAAGGTGCGCGC
>CAZUUU010000421.1:0-1676 GCA_964622685.1 uncultured Methylibium sp. | reverse complement strand
TCAGGTACGCCTTCTTAACCTCCGGGTCGATGACTGCGCGGGGCTTTCGGGGAGGAGCGACTGCGCCTCGGCGCCCGCAGACGAACGCCCGCGCCGTCATGGCCGGGTGAGCTGACCGGCAAAAGGGTTTGGCCTGTGACTGTCATGACGCGGACATACCGCGTTGCAACCATCCTGGATGGGAGTCGCTCTCGCGGCACCTCTGCCGTTGCGCGGTTTCCAGACGTCAAACTTACAGCCAGGAGTGGACATGCACCTTCAGATACTTCGTCGATCCGCCGCGACCGCGGCGGCATTGATTGCTGGCGTCGCCACCGCCCAGCAGCCTCCGGTCGTGCAAGGCCCCGAGTCGGTTAACGACTGGTTCAAGGCCGGCCAGCAGTTCATCCACGACAGCAAGTCGGTGCGCGAATTCAACCGGCCGGCCAAGAACGTGATCCTGTTCGTCGGCGACGGCATGGGCGTCAGTACCGTCACGGCGGCGCGCATCCTGGAGGGCCAGCTCGCCGGCAAACCGGGCGAGGAGAACCGCCTGTCGTTCGAGAACTTCCGCGACTTCCCGTACCTCGCGCTGTCGAAGACCTATTCGTGGGACCAGCAGACGTCCGACTCTGCGCCGACGATGACCGCGATGTCGACCGGTTACAAGACCCGTGAGGGCATGCTGTCGGTCAACCACACGACGGCGCGCGGCGAGTGCAACGCCGCGGTGATCGATGCCAACAGCGTCAAGACGGTGCTGGAGTACGCGGCCGCGATGGGCAAGTCGACCGGCATCGTCTCGACGGCACGCATCACGCATGCCACGCCCGCGGCGCTGTACGCGCACACCGCCGTGCGGGACTGGGAGGCCGACGCGAACCTGCCGCTGACCGACGTCAACACCGGCGCACCGTGCCGTGGCTCGTCCACCGCGGTCAAGGACATCGCGCGCCAGCTGATCGAGCTGTCGCCTACCGTCCGCTCCAGCCTCAAGGTCGCCCTCGGCGGCGGCCGCACCTACTTTCTCCCGAACACGGTGACTGACCCCGAGTATCCGACGCAGAAGGGGCGTCGCGCCGATGGCCGCAACCTCGCCGCCGAGTGGGTCGGCACGCGCGGCACGATGGGCGCAGCAGCCTATGCATGGAACAAGGCGCAGTTCGACGCCTTCGAGCCCGCCTACGGCAGCTATTTGCTGGGCCTGTTCGAGCCGTCGCATGTGCAGTTCGAAGCCGACCGCGCGCGCGACCCGGCCGGCGAACCGTCGTTGACCGAGATGACCGACAAGGCGCTGCGCATGCTCACGAAGGATCATCACGGGTTCTTCCTGCATGTCGAAGCGGGCCGCATCGACCATGCGCATCACGGCGGCAACGCCAAGCGGGCGCTGCTCGAAACCGTCGAGTTCTCGAAGACGATCCGTCGCACGCTCGAGATTCTGAAGGCGGCGGGCCAGCTCGACGACACGCTCATCATCGTGAGCGCCGACCACAGCCACACCTTCACGATCGCCGGCTACCCGAGCCGTGGCAACAACATCCTCGGCCTGGTGCGGGAGGTTCCTGAGCGCGATGGTGCTCCGCTGGCCAACGCCTCCGATGCGAACGGCCTGCCGTACACGACGCTGGGCTACATCAACGGCCCCGGCTACCGGAGCGGCGCCCGCCCGAACCTGACAAGCGTCGACACGACCG
>CAZUUU010000420.1:0-1686 GCA_964622685.1 uncultured Methylibium sp. | reverse complement strand
TGATCGGCTTCTCGGGCAGCCCGTGGACGCTGGCCTGCTACATGGTCGAAGGCGGCGGCAGCGACGACTACCGGCTGGTCAAGACCATGATGTATCGCCGGCCCGACCTGATGCACCGCATCCTCGAGGTCAATGCCGACGCGGTGGCGGCCTACCTCAACGCGCAGATCGAGGCCGGTGCGCAGGCGGTGATGGTCTTCGACAGCTGGGGCGGCGTGCTGGCCGACGGCGCCTTCCAGCGCTTCAGCCTGGCCTACACCGAGCGCGTGCTGCGGCAGCTGAAGAAGGAACACGAGGGCTTTCGCATCCCTCACATCGTCTTCACCAAGGGCGGCGGGCTGTGGCTGGAGGCGATCGCCGCGACCGGCTGCGATGTGGTCGGCATCGACTGGACCGTCAACCTGGGCAGCGCGCGGGCGCGCGTCGGCAACAAGGTCGCGATCCAGGGCAACCTCGATCCGAACGTGCTGTTCGCCGAGCCCGAGCAGGTGCGTGCCGAGGTCGCGCGCGCCCTCGAAAGCTTTGGCGCGCAGCGCGCCGGCGCCGGCCATGTCTTCAACCTCGGCCACGGCATCAGCCAGCACACGCCGCCCGAGAACGTGACGGTGCTGGTGGATGCGGTGCACGAGTTGTCGCGCCGGCAGAGGGTTGCGCAGGGGTGATCCCGCCAGGCTTTCGGCGAGCTTGCACGACAAGCCGGGTTTTCCCGTGAAGCAGGCCCACGGGACTTGACTTATCCCCAAATGCAAGGTCCACGGTCGGCGCGCCGCTGGCTGCTGCGACGCAGCAGCACGAAGTCGAGGCATCTCCCTAAGTCGTTGATTCTTATGAGCTTGTCGGATTGCCCTCAAATGCCTCAGCGTGACGAAGGGCCTTCGGCATCAAGGACTTGGCGGCCGTTTGCGCAGGTTTCCCACAATGTTGTCCACACTGGTCGTGGATAGCCTCAAAAACAGCCTCGAATCAAGGACTTGGGACCGGTCCTTGATGTCGCCTTGAGCTTTCTTGGGCAAATCGACTTCAATCCTTCCCGCCGCGCCGCCGGCGGCTGGCGACGGCCCGCTGCAGCGCGTCGCGGTCGCCGTCGCGACCCCCCAGCACAGCGGCCTGCAGGGCGCGCTGGACTACCTTTGTAAGCGCCCGCTCGCGCCCGGAACGCTGGTGCGCGCGCCCCTGGGCCGGCGCGAGGTGCTGGGCGTGGTCTGGCCGCGGGCGGCCGCGGACGACCCCGCGGCGCCGCAGGCCGGGTCGCTGCGCGAGCTGATCGACGTCTTCGACGCGCTGCCGCCGCTGCCGGCGGCTTGGTGCGAGCTGGTCGCCTTTGCCGCCGGCTATTACCAGCGCAGCGTCGGCGAGCTGGCGCTCGCCGTGCTGCCGCCCGAACTGCGCGGCCTGAGCGGCGTGCAGCTGGCGCGGCGCCTGGCGCGGCTGCGCGCGCGGCTGGTCACGCCGGGCGGCGAACCGCCCTCGCTGCCGGAGCCCAGCGCCGAGCAGGCCGCGGCGCTGCAGGCCCTGGCGGCGATCGCGGCCCAGGCCGAGCCGGGCGTGACCCTGCTGCACGGCAGCACCGGCAGCGGCAAGACCGAGGTCTATCTGCGCGAGGCCGAGCGCGTGGTCGCCGCCGGCCGCCAGGCGCTGGTGCTGGTGCCCGAGATCAACCTCACGCCGCAGCTCGAGGCGCGCTTC
>CAZUUU010000419.1:0-1697 GCA_964622685.1 uncultured Methylibium sp. | reverse complement strand
CCGACCTGCGCCTCAACGAGCCGCGCTACGTGACGCTGCCGAACATCATGAAGGCGAAGAAGAAGCCGCTCGAAGTGCTGAAGCCCTCGGAGCTCGGGGTCGACGTTGCGCCGCGCATCAAGACCCTGAAGGTCAGCGAGCCGCCCAAGCGCGGCGCCGGCGTGAAGGTGCCCGACGTGGCGACACTCGTCGCCAAGCTCAAGAACGAAGCAAAGGTGATCTGACATGACCGCACTCGTCATTGCCGAACACGACAACAAGTCGATCAAGGGCGCCACGCTCAACACCGTGACCGCCGCGCTGGCCTGTGGCGGCGACGTGCACGTGCTGGTGGCCGGCCACGACGCGGCCGCGGCCGCCCAGGCCGCGGCGCAGATCGCGGGCGTCGCCAAGGTGCTGCATGCCGACGCGCCGGGCTTCGAGCACGGCCTCGCAGAGAACGTCGCGTCGCAGGTCCTTGCGCTCGCGTCGGGCTACAGCCATCTGCTGTTCCCGGCCACGGCGTCCGGCAAGAACGTCGCACCGCGGCTGGCTGCGCTGCTCGACGTGGCACAGATCTCCGACGCCAGCAAGGTGCTCGGCCCCGACACCTTCGAGCGCCCGATCTACGCCGGCAACGCCATCGCGACCGTGCAGAGCCTGGACGCCACCAAGGTCATCACCGTGCGCACCACCGGCTTCGATCCGGCGGCCGCGAGCGGCGGCTCGGCGGCGGTCGAGAGCGTCGCGCCGGTCGCCGACGCCGGCGCCTCCAGGTTCCTCGGCAACGAGATCGCCAAGAACGACCGACCCGAACTCACCGCGGCGAAGATCATCGTTTCCGGCGGCCGTGCGCTGGGCTCGAGCGACAAGTTCAGCGAGGTCCTGACCCCGCTGGCCGACAAGCTGGGCGCCGCGCTCGGCGCCAGCCGCGCTGCCGTCGACGCGGGCTACGCGCCCAATGACTGGCAGGTCGGCCAGACCGGCAAGATCGTCGCGCCGCAGCTCTACATCGCTGCCGGCATCAGCGGCGCGATCCAGCACCTGGCCGGGATGAAGGACAGCAAGGTCATCGTCGCGATCAACAAGGACGCCGAGGCGCCGATCTTCAGCGTCGCCGACTACGGGCTCGAGGCCGATCTGTTCGAGGCGGTGCCGGAGCTGGTCAAGCAGCTCTGAGGCCCGCGGCATTGCGGACGTACCAGCGCCTCGACGTCATCGCGTCCAGGCGCTTTCTTTCGAGCTGAACCGACAAGACAAGCAGGAGACACGCCATGAGCTACCAGGCCCCCGTCAAGGACATGCTGTTCTGCATGCAGCAACTGGCCGCGCTCGACCGGATCGCGGAGCTGCCGGGCTTCGAGGACGCCGGCCTCGAGACGGCCCAGGCCGTGCTGGAGGAGTGCGCCAAGTTCAACGAGGGCGTGGTCTCGCCGCTCAACTGGGCGGGCGACCAGCAGCCGTCCTTTTTCAAGGACGGCCAGGTCACGACCACGGCCGGCTTCAAGGACGCCTTTCGCCAGTTCGCCGAGGGTGGCTGGCAGGGCCTGCAGCACCCGGTCGAGTACGACGGGCAGGGCCTGCCCAAGACCATCGGCGCGGCCTGCATCGAGATGATCAACAGCGCCAACCTCAGCTTCGCGCTGTGCCCGCTGCTGACCGACGGCGCGATCGAGGCGCTGCTGACCGCCGGCACGCCCGAGCAGCAGGCCACCTTC
>CAZUUU010000418.1:0-1697 GCA_964622685.1 uncultured Methylibium sp. | reverse complement strand
GTCCATCATCGTCGTCTTGCCGGCGCCGTTGGGGCCGATGATGCAGCGCAGTTCGCCGGCCTCGATGGCCAGCGACAGCGCGTTCAGTGCCTTGAAGCCGTCGAAGCTGACGGTGATGTCGTCGAGGTAGAGGATGGGGCCGTGGGTCGTGTCCAGCACGCCAGGCTGGACCACGCGCCCGTAGCTGGCCGCGCGGCCGCCCGACAGGCCCGGCACCGGCAGTTGCGCCAGGCGTTCGCGCGCCCGCGCACCGGCTTCCAGCAGTTCGGGCGTCATGCGCGGCCCTTCCCGCCGAGTCGCGCGCGCAGCTGCCGCCACAGGCCGATGATCCCGTTCGGCAGGAACAGCGTCACCGCGATGAACAGCACGCCCAGGAAGTAGAGCCAGAACTCCGGGAACGCCTGCGTGAACCAGCTCTTGGCGCCGTTGACGAAGAAGGCGCCGACGATGGGCCCGATCAGCGTGCCGCGCCCGCCGACCGCGGCCCAGATCGCGATCTCGATGCCGGCGGCCGGCGACATCTCGCTCGGGTTGATGATGCCGACCTGCGGCACGTACAGCGCCCCGGCGATGCCGCACAGCACCGCCGACAGCGTCCAGATCGCCAGCTTGTAGGCCACCGGGTCGTAGCCGATGAACATCGTGCGGCCCTCGGCGTCGCGGATGGCCTGCAGCACGCGGCCGAACTTGGTGCCCATCAGCCAGCGCGCGCCGACGAAGGCGCCGATCAGCGTCAGGCCGGTGATGACGAAGAGCGTCATGCGCATCGAGGGCGTGGCGATGGGCACGCCCACGATGCGCTTGAAGTCGGTGAAGCCGTTGTTGCCGCCGAAGCCGGTCTCGTTGCGGAAGAACAGCAGCATCGCGGCGAAGGTCAGCGCCTGCGTGATGATGGAGAAGTAGACGCCCTTGATGCGCGAGCGGAAGGCGAAGTAGCCGAACACGAAGGCCAGCAGGCCCGGCGCCAGCACCACCAGCGCCATCTGTGCGACGAAGCTGTCGCTCAGCGCCCAGTGCCAGGGGAACTCCTTCCAGTTCAGGAACACCATGAAGTCCGGCATCTCGGACTTGTACTGGCCGTCGCTGCCGATCTGGCGCATCAGGTACATGCCCATCGCGTAGCCGCCGAGCGCGAAGAACAGGCCGTGGCCCAGCGACAGGATGCCGGCGTAACCCCAGATCAGGTCCATCGCCAGCGCGCAGATGGCGTAGCACATGATCTTGGCGATCAGGCCGACGGCGTAGTCGCTCAGGTGGAAGGCGCTACCTTCCGGGACCATCAGGTTCAGGACGGGGGCCAGGACGGCGACGGCCAGCGTCGCGGCCATCACCCCCGACCAGGTCTTGGGGGTCATGAGCTGCGCGCTCGGCCGGCTGGGGCTGGTGAGGACGGCGCTCATCGTGTCACTTCCCCTGGGCGCGGGAGGGCGCGCCGGTCTCGCCCGGCGGGCGACCTACTTTCTTTGCTGGCTCAAAGAAAGTAGGCAAACAAAGAGCCCGAACACACATCGGGTCGTCGCGAAGCGGTCGCTGCGCTCCGGACTTCTGCACACCGCGGCTCGCCCGCGAGGGGCTCGAACAACGCGGTCTTGCATCGACAGGACCACCTCGAAGCCCCGAGCGTCCAACGAGGCAGCGGTCTTGGACGATCGGGCGTCGAGAGTGGCTTCGCCCACCAACGGCCGAAATGTTCGAGC
>CAZUUU010000417.1:0-1732 GCA_964622685.1 uncultured Methylibium sp. | reverse complement strand
CGCATCCCCTACCTGCAGACCAAGAAGGCCGACCTGGTGATCTCGACGCTGGGCAAGAACCCCGAGCGCGAGAAGGTCATCGACTTCACCGCCGCCTACTCGCCGTTCTTCCAGGCCGTGTTCGCGCCCAAGCCGCTGGCGGTCAAGAGCGCCGCCGACCTGGCCGGCAAGACCGTGGGCGTGACGCGCGGCGCGATCGAGGACATGGAGCTCAGCAAGATCGCGCCGACCAGCACCGACATCAAGCGCTTCGAGGACAACAACGCCACCGTCGCCGCCTTCGTCAGCGGCCAGGTCCAGGCCATCGCGACCGGCGCCTCGGTGGCCGGCAACATGATGGCGCGCAACCCCAGGCTCGACGCCGAGTACAAGTTCGTGCTGAAGGACTCGCCCAACTTCATCGGTGTGGCCAAGGGCGAGGACGCGCTGCGCGCGCGAGTCAACGAGGTGATCGCCGAGGCCAAGAAGTCCGGCGAGCTGGACCGCCTGGCGCAGAAGTGGCTGGGCCGTCCGGCCGGCGAGCTGCCGAACTGATCGACGCGAACCCGACCCGCCGCCGCGCGCGATGAGCGTCGCCCTCGACTTCGGCGCGGTGCTGGCCGAATGGCCGCTGCTGCTGCGCGGCGCGGCCTGGACCGTCGGGCTCACGGCGATCTCGGCGCTGGTGGGTGTCGCGCTCGGCATCGCCTGCGCCTGGGCGCGCGCCGAAGGACCGGCCTGGCTCAAGCCCCTCGTCGGCGCCTACGTCGAGGCGATCCGCAACACGCCCTTCATCGTCCAGCTGTTCTTCATCTTCTTCGGCCTGCCCAGCCTGGGCGTGAAGCTGACGCCCGAGCTGGCCAGCGTGATCGCGATGGTGGTGAACCTGGGCGCCTACGCCACCGAGATCGTGCGCGCCGGCCTGGAGTCCACGCCGCGCGGCCAGATCGAGGCGGCCGCCAGCCTCGCGATGGACCGCTGGCAGACCTTCAGCCGCGTCGTGCTGCCGCCGGCGCTGCGGCGCGTGTGGCCGGCGCTGACCAGTCAGATCATCATCGTGATGCTGGGCTCGGCGGTGTGCGGCCAGATCTCGACGCCCGAGCTGAGCTACGCCGCCAACCTGATCCAGAGCCGCAACTTCCGCGGCTTCGAGTCCTTCATCGTCGCGACGGCGATGTACCTGCTGCTCGCCATCGCCCTGCGCCGGCTGATGCAGTGGGCCGGCCCGCGCTACCTGTTCGGACGCTGAGCGCCCGCCGAACGGACAAGCGATGGTCGACTTCAGCGTCTGGGACATCGCCCGCAACCTGCTGCTGGCGGCGCGCTGGACGGTCGCGCTGTCGCTGATCGCCTTCGTCGGCGGCGGCCTGGTCGGCGCGCTGCTGCTGGTGGCGCGGCTGTCGCGCCGGCGCGGCGTCGAGCCGCTGGTGGCCGGCTACGTGCAGCTGTTCCAGGGCACGCCGCTGCTGATGCAGCTCTTCCTCGCCTACTTCGGACTGGCACTGCTGGGGCTGGACGTGTCGGCCTGGGTCGCGGCCGCGGCGGCGCTGACGCTCTACAGCAGCGCCTTCCTCACCGAGATCTGGCGCGGCTGCGTCGCCGCCGTGCCGCGCGGCCAGTGGGAGGCGGCGCAGAGCCTGGCCATGAGCTTCTGGGAGCAGCTGCGCCACGTGATCGGCCCGCAGGCGCTGCGCGTCGCGGTGCCGCCGACGGTCGGCTTCCTGGTGCAGGTGATCAAGGGCACGGCGCTGGC
>CAZUUU010000416.1:0-1744 GCA_964622685.1 uncultured Methylibium sp. | reverse complement strand
TGCCGCCCGGGGAAGGAGTTTCCGGACATGTTGACGCATTCGGAAGTCCTCGGGGACCAGTCGGCGTTGCGCGCGCAGTTGCAGCGCGACGGCGGCGCGCACCGCGAGCTGCTGCGGCTGAACTGGGCGCGGCCACTCGGCGACGTTGCCTTCGATTGGGCTGCCATCCTGGCCGCGACGGCGGCGGTGGCGTGGATCGGGCTCGAGACGTTGCCGCTGGCGCTGCTCGTCGTTGCGAACCGGCAGCGCGCCCTGGGCAACATCCTGCACGATGCCGGTCATCGCAACCTCTGCCGAACGCTGCGCGTGAACGATGCCGTCGCGGGGCTGCTCGTCGCGCCTTTGGTGTTCGCGTCGCTCGAGAGCTATCGAGCGGACCACTTCAAGCACCACATGCGGCTCGGCGCCGCAGGGGGTGATCCCGACCTGATCGATCCGCCGGAAGCGCTGCCGCGCCATTGGCTGTCGAGCTATCTGCGCCAGGTCTTCTCGCTGCGAGCCTGGTGGGGCAACTTCCTCGGGCACCTCGGGGCCGTGGGCGTGCCATGGTCGGCCCGGGCCGGGATCGTGGCCTGGTGGTTCGGGGCGCTGACGCTGCTGGTCGAGTTCACGGGCGCGCAGTTCACGCTGACGTTTGTCGGGCTGTGGCTGCTGGCGCGGGCCACGGTCTTTCACCTGATCACGACACTGCGCGAGATGTGCGACCACTTCGGCCTGCGGCCGGGCGGCATCCTGAGCTTCACGCGCGACATGGCGGTGCGCGGCCCCGCGCGCTGGCTGATCCACCCGCGCAACAACGGCTACCACCTGACCCATCACCTGCTGCCGGCCGTTCCCTACTACCACCTGCCGCGAGCGCATGCGCTCTTCCGGCGCCTGCCTGCGTACCGGGAGCACGGGACGGTCTGTGACGCGTATTTCACCGGTCCCGCCGCGGTCGTGCGGGCCTGGGAGCAGGGGGCCAGATCATGACGACGCGGGTGCTCGGCACGCTGCACGTGGCAGCCCTGCTGGTGTCGGCGAGCTACGGCATCGGCTTCCTGTTCGGGTCGGGCGAGATGGCGCTGTCGCACGGCATGGCGGGCGGTCTGTACGGTGTGGCGACCGCGCTGGGCATGCTTGCGCTTGCCACCTTCGCGGGCAGGCTGTGGAAGCTCGGTGTACCGGTCTGGGAACTGTTCGGGCAGGCCTTCGGCCAGCCGATCCAGCGCGCCGTCGCGTTTCTGTCCCTGGTTTGGATGAGCGGTGTCCTGGCGGCCCAGATCGCGGGCGGCGTCGCCATTGCGCGAGTGATCGGCCTGCCTGGGTACTTGTCCCAGGCGCTGGTGCTGGCGCTGATCCTCGGCGCATCCAGGCTCGACCTGCGTGTCGCATCGCGCCTGTTCGCCGCCTGCCTGATGGCGAGCGCGCTGGTGCTGCTTTACGCGCTGGCTGATGCGGGCGGCCTGGCGCTGTATGCGCAGGCGGCGCCACGGTTCGTGAGCGATCTCGGCGGGTTCAGCACGTCAAAGCTGGTGTCCATCGTGATGGCGGTCGGGCTGCTCGTGTGCCTGGGCGCGGACTACCACCAGTTCGTGCTGGCTGCGCGCCGTCCGCTGGTCGCTGCCGCAGGCTGCACGCTCGCCGGCGTCATCCTGATCGCCGTCGCCTTCCTGCCGCCGGCCTTGGTGCTGGCGCTGCGAGGCTCGGGCGAACTGGACGGGCTGCCGGACGCGAAACAGGTGATCCCGTTTGCGCTGGGGCG
>CAZUUU010000415.1:0-1745 GCA_964622685.1 uncultured Methylibium sp. | reverse complement strand
ACCTGTACCTGCCGGTCTTCGCGATCTGGGGCTTCGCCTACACGCGCCTGTTCATTGACCCCACGCCGCGCCTGCCGGTGCTCTTCAACTGGACGCCGAGCCTGCCCTGCCGGGTCGCGCTGCTGCAGTACGGGCCGAACGCACTCAAGCGCGGCGACTACGTGGTGTTCGCCTTCGACGGCGAGGCCCAGGCGCGTTATCCGGGGCTGCGTGGCCAGCCCTTCTTCAAGATCGTGCGCGGCCTGCCCGGCGACCGCATCACCGTGGAAGGGCGCGTGGTCGCGATCAACGGCGAATTCGTCGGCCAGGCCAAGACCCACACCCACGACCGGCAAGCGCTCGAGCCGCTCGCGGCCACCGTGATCCCCGCCGGCCACTACTACGTGCAGGGCACCAGCCCCGACTCCTTCGATTCGCGGTACCGGGCCAGCGGCCTCGTGCGCGCGGACCAGGTGCTCGGCACCGTGATCCCGCTGTTCTGACGAGGCACGGCTATGCAACACGCTCGATACCTTGCCACCACGCTGTTGGCCCTGTTCGCTCTCGCAGCGGCTGGACTCGATCTTGCACGCGCGCAAACCTCGCCCGCACAGCCAGGTCTTCCCGGGACCGGCGAGATGCCGATCGAGGATTACCTGGCGCTGCTGGCGCGCATTGCGCCGGCCGCCCACGACGGTGCCCGTGCGTACCGGCAGGCCTGGTTGCAGCGCTGCGGCCGTTCGTTGACGACCGCGGAGCTGCGCGTGGCGATGGCGGTGGGAGACGGCAACCCGGTGCTGATGGGGATGATCCGGGCGAGCCATCTGCGCGACGCTGCGGCACTCGCCAGCCTCGCCTCCCAGATCGACTGCGCGCGGGGTGCCCGATGAGCCGGGCCGCCGCGCCGTTGTTGGTCGCGGCCTTGTTGATCGCCGGTAACAGGGCCGGCGCGGTCGACCTCGGCACCATCGGGCCGACCTATGAGATCGCCGAGCCGCACTTGCTGGCCTTCATCGAGCAGCGGCTGCGCGAGAAGGAGCGCAGCGGTGAGCTGCAGCGGCTCGCGGAAGCAGCACGGACCCGCGGCATCGACACCGTGCGCCAGCCGCCGCCGGTCGAAGGTTTGCGGACCACCGAGCGCCCGCGCACCTTCTACGTCGATCCGAGCTTCACGCTCGACCGCAACATCACCGACCCGCAGGGCCGCCTGATGTTCGCGGCGGGCACACGCAAGAACCCGCTCGAGGTGGTGTCGCTGTCACGGCATCTGCTGTTCTTCGACGCCCGAGATCCGCGGCAGGTGAAGCACGCACGCGAGTTAAGCGGACGCTACGCGGGCCGCATCAAGCCGATCCTGACGGGAGGCTCGTACCTCGACCTGATGAAGACGTGGCGCGTGCCCGTGTACTACGACCAGTCCGGCACCCTGACCCGCCGCTTCGGCATCCGCCAGGTTCCGGCACTGGTCTCGCAGGACGGACTTCGCCTGCGCATCGACGAACTGGGGCTGCCATGACCCTCGGCCGAACCCTGCGCGCCTGGGCCGCGGTACTGGCCGCCACGCTCGCGACCGGCCCCGTGCTGGCCGGCGACAGCCTGACCTGCACGGGCCGGTTCCCGAACCCCATCACCGACATCTGCTGGAGTTGCATCCTGCCGATCACGCTGGGCGGCACCACGCTGGCCAACCTCGACGGGCAGGAAGACATCACCAATCCGTCCAGCCCCGTCTGCAGTTGCGGCGTGAACCCGACGGTGGGCCTGTC
>CAZUUU010000414.1:0-1746 GCA_964622685.1 uncultured Methylibium sp. | reverse complement strand
CCGCGAACGACCTGAAGGCCTACCTGGTGGAGTTCAGCTACGCCGGCGGCCGCGTTCATCTCAAGACCTTCAAGGAGCTGCCCCATGCGGCCTCGTAGCCTCACAGGCGCCGCTGCGCTGATCGCGCTCGCCTGGACTCCGTTGTGCCACGCGCTGCAGATCGTCGACGCACGCGATGGCGTGGCGGTGGAAGCCATCCTGTCGATCAAGGAGCCGACGCGCATCCGCATCGAGCGTGCGGCGATCACCGATGTCTTCGGCAACATCCACTCCAGCTCTTGCGGCGGCATGGCCGCTGGCGCGACCGGCTCGCCTAGCTCACCGGTGGCGCCACTTTCACCGGTTGTGAACCCCGCCGGCGAGGTCGTCGTCGAGTGTGACCGCGACAAGGGCGAGATCTACGTGCGGCCGGTCGCCACCGCCGGCGATGGCAGCGCCGCCGCGGGCAAGCCGGTGAACCTGTTCATCTCGTCGGCCCACGCCACCTACACGCTGATCCTGCGCCGGGCCGACACGCCGGCCGACACCATCCTGATCCGCGACCGCAGCTTCCCGCCGGCGCCGGTCGATGGCCGCGCCTCATCCGGCCCGTCAGGCCCTTCTGCCCACCACGTGCGCGCCATGAAGGCGCTGCTGGTGGCGATGGCGTCGGACCGCGTGCCACCGGACGTGCGCGTGGACGAACTCAACCAGCCGGTGCAACTCTGGGCGGAGGCGCGCTTCGCGCTGATGCGCCGCTACGAAGGCCGCGGCCTTACAGGCGAGAAGTACCTGCTGCAGAACATCAGCGCGGCCGTGATGGTGCTCGCCGAACAAGAGTTCGACCGCCCCGACAGCAAGGCCGGCGGCCAGGTGCTGGGCATCGCGGTCGAGCATCACCAGCTGCGGCCCGGCGAGAGCACCAGCGTCTACGTGATCCGCCGCGGAGGCGAACGATGAACCTGCCCGCTCCTATGCGCTCGCTCGTCGAGCGCCTGACGCCCCGGCAACGCCAGTACGCCATGCTCGGCGCGATCCTGCTGGGCGGCGTGGGCCTGCTGTGGCTGGTCTTCGCCTTCGCCGAAAGCGCGCCCTCGGGCCAGGCAGGCAAGGCCAGCGGCGGCACGCCCGGCCCGGTCACAAACATCGGCGTGATGCCGCCCGGCCAGCAGGTCAACCCGGTGGATCAGTGGGTCGGCACGGCCGGCAGCAAGCTCGCGCAGTACGAGAGCGAGCGCGAGGAGCAGGGCCGGCTGAACAAGGACCGCGAGGCCTTCGAGGCGCACACGATGCAGCGCTTCGCCGAACTCGAGCAGCGGCTGACCGCGACCACGCAGGCGGTGCAAGCGCCCGTTCCATCGCCCGCTTCGGCTGCGCCAGCACCGTCGCTGCCGCCGCCTTCGGCCCTGCCTCCGCCGCCCCCTGCGCCACGCGGGCCGGCTGCAGGGGCGGTACCGGCGATGCCGCCCGGCGTGCCGCCGGCGCCCCTCTCCTCGGCGCTGCCGCTTCAGGCACCGGCCGCGCCGGTCCTGATGCGCATCGCGGTGGCAGAGCGCGCTGCCACCAGCGCGCAGCCTCCCGCGACTGTGGACGCACGCACGGTGTCGACCTTCCTCCCCGTGAGCTTCACGCGCGGCACGCTGCTCGGCGGTCTGGATGCGCCCACCGGCGGCCAGTCGCAATCCAATCCCCACCCGGTGCTGATCCGCCTCTCGGACAACTCGGTGCTGCCGAACCGCTTCCGCGGCGAGTACCGCGACTGCTTCG
>CAZUUU010000413.1:0-1765 GCA_964622685.1 uncultured Methylibium sp. | reverse complement strand
GCCTGCGCGTCGGGCCCGAGTCGGCCGGCGCGAACCCCGGCCCGGCCTGCTACCGCCGCGGCGGACCGCTCACGACCACCGATGCCAACGTGATGCTGGGCAAGATCCAGCCGGCGCACTTTCCGGCCGTGTTCGGCCCGCGCGGCGACGAGCCGCTGGACCGCGAGGGCGTGGTTCGCCGCTTCGAGTCGCTGGCCGGCGAGATGACGTCTGCGACCGGCCGGCCGACGACGGCGGAGGCGGTGGCTGCCGGCGCGCTGCAGATCGCGGTGGCCAACATGGCCAACGCGATCAAGCGGATCTCGGTGGCGCGCGGCCACGACGTCACCGGCTACACCTTGCAGTGCTTCGGTGGCGCCGGCGGGCAGCACGCCTGCCTGGTGGCCGACGCGCTGGGCATGACGCGCGTCTTCATTCATCCGCTGGCCGGCGTGCTGTCCGCCTACGGCATGGGGCTGGCCGACCAGGGTGCGATGCGCGAGGCGGCGCTGGAGCGCCGGCTCGATGCCGACGGCCTGGACGCGGCGGCGACGCAGCTCGATGCGCTGGCAGCCCAGGCGCGCGACGAACTGGCCCGCCAGGGCACGCCCGCCGCGACCGTCGCCGTCCATCGGCGCTTGCACCTGCGCTACGACGGCACCGACACCGCGCTCGTGCTCGACTTCGGCGACGAGGCCACGGTGCGGGCCACCTTCGACGCCGCCTACCGCCAGCGCTATGCCTTCCTGATGAGCGGCCGGGCGCTGGTCATCGAGGCGGTGTCGGTCGAGGCCGTCGGTGCCGGCGAGGCGCTGCCGGCGATCGACGCCCGGGCCGCGAGCGCGCACCGCCCCGAGCCGATCGCGAGCGTGCGCATGCACGACGACGAGGCCGGCTGGCAGCCGGCCGGGCTGTTCCAGCGCGAGCGCCTGCAGGCTGGTGCCCGCATCGCCGGGCCGGCGGTGATTGCCGAGCGCAACGCCACCACCGTCGTCGAGACCGGCTGGGAAGCCGCGCTGATGCCGGGCGGCGCGCTCGAGCTGCAGCGCGTGCAGCCGCGCGCGCTGCGCCATGCGGCTGGCACGGCGGTCGATCCGGTGCGGCTCGAGGTCTTCAACAACCTCTTCATGAATATCGCCGAGCAGATGGGGCTGCGGCTGCAGAACACCGCGCACTCGGTGAACATCAAGGAGCGGCTGGACTTTTCGTGTGCGCTGTTCGACGGCGCCGGCGAGCTGATCGCCAACGCGCCGCACATGCCGGTGCACCTGGGCTCGATGAGCGAGTCGATCAAGACCGTGGTGGCGCGCAACCCCGAGCTCGCGCGCAGCGACGTCTTCGTGCTCAACGACCCCTACCACGGCGGCACCCACCTGCCCGACATCACGGTGGTCACGCCGGTCTTCCTCGACGGTGCGGGCGAGCGGCCGGTGTTCTACGTCGCGTCGCGAGGCCACCATGCGGATGTCGGTGGCATCACGCCCGGCTCCATGCCGCCGTTCTCGGCCAGCATCGCCGACGAGGGCGTGCTGCTCGACAACTTCAAGCTGGTCGAAGGCGGGCGGCTGCGCGAGGCCGAACTGCTGGCCGCGCTGGCGCACAACGCCCACCCGGCCCGCAACCCGCAGCAGAACCTGGCCGACCTGCGCGCCCAGATCGCCGCCAACGAGAAGGGCGTGCAGGAACTGCAGGCGCTGGTGGCGCAGGTCGGTCTGGCGACGGTGCAGGCCTACATGGGCCACGTGCAGGACAACGCCGAGGAGAGCGTGCGGCGCGTCATCACAGC
>CAZUUU010000412.1:0-1780 GCA_964622685.1 uncultured Methylibium sp. | reverse complement strand
CCCCGCCACACCCGACAACTACTTCCGTCAACCGGGTGGCCTGCTGCAACTGGGGCTTGAGGTGGCCTTCTATGCCCTGCAGGGCACGGACGCGCACATCTTCTCCGGTCAATCGACCATCAGCATGCGCCGTCAGCTCGAACCCCGCTGGCGGCACGCCACGTTCATCGGCGGCTTGTGCTGTGAACTTCACCGAGCATTGGCGTCGTTGATCGTCGTCGATGCCGACGGCAACGAATGGCCCGCCTACCTCACGCCCTTGGCAACGTGGCTCACAGAGCGCCGTGTCGAGCGCTACTTCGTGCGTTGGCGCGCTCAAGCACCGGAGGCCCGCAGCCTCGGGCTGTTCGCGCTGCCTCACGTCGTGCAGTCCGCCGTGCTGCAGAACCTCAGCGCCGCCAACACCGTCATCGTTCCGCACCTTCTTGCCAGCGTCGGCGGTCTCCCGGTGTATCGCGAGCCGAACGTCCTCGACAGCCTGGTCCGCCGCTCGCTCGCCCTGGTCATCGACCGCAACCTCAAGGCAAGTGCGGACCGCTATGGTTCGCCGCAGTTCGGCTCTCACCTCGAACGCTACCTGGTAGATGCCCTGCGCCGCCTGGCCTCGGCCGAATCAGCCTGGGTGCCCAACCGCGAGAAGTCGCGCGTCTGGCACGGCAGCGACGGTCTGTTCCTGCTGTGGCCGCAATGCGCTGCCGACGCGCAGGCCCTGCTCGAGGCGGATCAGTTGCCAGGCATACCGAAGTCAGCCGATACCGTGCTCGATCTGCTGCTCGCTGCGGGCGTGGCGGAGCCCCGCGACAGTTCTCACAACACGTGGTTGATCCAGCCGCCCGGCGCCAAGGGCCCGCTGGACGCCATCAAGCTGACCTCGCCGGCAATCCTCTGGTCCGGCCCGGAGGCCAGCCCGCACCCGCTCGCAGGCACACTGGCGACGAATCTCGCGCCCACGAGACCGATGGCCGCCACGGCAGGGCCAGCACCGCCACCATTGCCGCGTGGCCAGATGTCGCTGCTCGATGCCGCCGAGCCGGACCCTTCGGCGAGCGTATCGTCGCAGTCGGACGCCTCGGCGACGGTCTCGCCCGCAGCTGAAAAAGCCGCGACCACGCTGATCACGCTGAAGGCCCCTATGCGGCTGAACCCCGCCGTGCGCGACGCGCTGGGCTCCATCGTGGCCACGCTGAACGGCGACGCGCGCACCGCGGCCGCGTGCACGGTAGCGACCGGCATCTTCGTGCCACTCGCCGAGTTGGAACGCCGCGGGTTACAGCCTGCACTGGTGATGCGGGCGCTGGGCGACCTGCGCATGCTGGTCCAAGCCGATGCAAATCGGCCCCCGACCACATCGAGGGACTTCGGCGGCGTCACCACCGTGGGCTTGATCCTCGATCCGCGCTTCGTCGCCGGCCTCGACCTCGACACCTTTGCGATCCCGGAATCGCCGCAGGCCTGAGCATGCTGGTGCGCCGGTACGAGATGCCCTGGCGCCCCGCCTACGAGGCCTACGCCGCGACTACCTGGCTGCTGGTAACGGCCTTCTTCGCGACGGTCGGTGTCCTTGGGCATCTGCCACGCCGCCTGGCGCTGCCGCTGGCGCTCTGCTGCTTCGTCTGGGGCGTCTTCCGTGGTGCTCAAGCCCTGCGCACACTGGTGCTGCGCGCCTCGCTCGGCGGGCGCGGCGTGCAGACCATCACCACCGCCGAGCTGGCGCGCTGGTGCCAGCAACCCGACCAGGTGTTCCTCGGCTTCGGCTTCGACTGGCGGCCCGTCCACGCCC
>CAZUUU010000411.1:0-1782 GCA_964622685.1 uncultured Methylibium sp. | reverse complement strand
GCCGACGGGCTCCGAGACGCATGCTGGCGAGGACGTGCCGATCTATGCCCGCGGCCCCAAGGCGCACCTCGTGGGCGGATCGATGGAACAGAACTGGATCTTCCACGTGATGATGGAAGCGCTACGCAACGGTGGGCATCACCGTGGTCGGGACCGAGATTGATCGATGCGCGAACCGCGGCCGACCGGGCTCGTACCGCCCGACCGGCCGCAATCTCAGCGACCAGTCTTCCCGCTTGAAAAGATGAACAGCACGACGATGATGGGCTGTGCTGCGGCGGCGTTTATGGCGCTGCTTGGTGCGTTTCAGCCATTCGCTGTTGCCGCCCACGAAGTACAGCGCGCTCCGACGGGTGTTGCCGCGGCCACGCCGCGAACGATCCTGTGGCGTGACCCGCAGCCGGTGATCGCCGCGCGCTACGAGGTGCAGGTGCTGCCTGCGAAGGGCTCCGCGAAGGCGACACGAACGCATACCTGGTACTTCTTCCGCGATGCGCAACGTGTCGCCGTGATCAAGGGCGACATCGAGGAAGCCTGGCATCGCGACGCGCAGGACCGCGTTCGCTTCGAGCGGACCTTCCACGACGAGCAGCGTGTCGTGGAGTACAGCACCGGGGAACTGGCCACGCTCGGCGTGGCCACCGATTGGCAGCCGATCGCCACCTTCATCGATGCTCGTGAACTGGCGCTTCTCAAGCCGATGGCCGCTCGCGGGAGCGACTTGTGCGCCGCGCCGGTTCTGGTGGGCAAGGTGGGCGCAGCCACGCTACGCGTGCAATGGATGCCGGATCTGCAACTGCCGGCGCTCGCCGAGCGCCGGGAGGCGGACGGCAGCCGTGTGCGACTCGTCCTCAAGCAGTCCGCCTCGCGGGCCCCCGCCGAGTGGCCGCAACCCGGCGTTCGCGGGGCGGACTACCTGCGCATCGATGCCGCGGACTTCGGCGACATGGCGCAGGACACGACGGTTCGCAAGGCCGAGGCGATGGACGCCAGTATCGGGTGGCGCAGTTCGCAGCACCGCCACTGACGCCCGCTCGGGAACGTGCCCCCAAGAAGCATCAAGGCCCGAACAGCCACGTCGCTACGGCCGAGTTCGAACAGCTGAGCATGACTCTGCGAATCACGCCATTGTTCAGGGCGTACTAGCCTTCTTGAGCTCCTGCTCGACGAGCGCCTTCAACTGCGCCTCGCCGAACTCACGCAGCGGTGTGCCGTTGACGAAGAAGCCGGGGGTCCGGTCGACCTTCAGGGCCTGCATGTCGGCAACGTCCTGCCGCAACACCTGGGCCACGGCCGGGCCGTCGGCATTCGCCCTGGCCTTCGCCATGTCGAGACCGATGTCACCGATGAGGTCCCAGATCATCTGCGGCTGCGGTCGATCATGCGCGGCCCACTGCGGCTGTGCAGCCAGGGCGCGCTCGAGCGCCTCCCAGTACTTGCCCTGCTGCCGCGCCGCCTCGAGGATCTTGACTGCCGTGTCGGACCCGTGGTGCAGCGGTGCATAGCGCACCACCAGCCTGACCTGGCCGAAGCTCGCGTTGACCATCTGCTTGACGATCGGATAGAAGGCCCGGCAGGTCTCGCAGGACGGGTCGAAGAACTCGACGATCGTCACCTTGGCCGCTGGATTGCCGAAGACGGGCGAATGCGGCCTGACCAACGCATCGCTGTTCGCCTGCGCCGCCTGCTTCACTTCCTGGTTCGAGCGGCTCGTGAAGACCACGACACCGGCCACGAAAGCCAGAACCACCGCCGCGACGGTGCCCAGCACGACCCACTTCC
>CAZUUU010000410.1:0-1792 GCA_964622685.1 uncultured Methylibium sp. | reverse complement strand
ATGTGGAACGGCTTCGAACATGACCCCGATCGGCGTCGGTTTGACCCCTCCGGCCAATTCTGAATTCAGCAGAATCAAGCCTTTGCGGCCAATGACCCCCTGCCGATCGGGGGTCATTGTTGAGTGCTTAATCACATCATGAAGATGGTCGCATCCGACTGACCTGCTCCCGGGTTTTCGGGCCATCGATTAGTTGAGAGACTGGCCTCCGTGAGGAGGCAGGATGAAGAAGTCGAAGTTCACGGAAGAGCAGATTGTCGGGATCTTGCGGGAGACGGATCGTGACCCGGTGGCGACGGTGGCCAAACGCCATGGGGTGAGCGAGCAGGCGATCTACACGTGGAAGAAGCGGTTCGGCTCGTTCCAGCCGGACGACGTGCGTCGGCTGAAGCAGCTCGAACAGGAGAACGCACGGCTGAAGAAGCTGGTGGCGGAACGCGACCTCGAGATCGAGGTGATGAAGGAGATCGCCGCAAAAAAATGGTAGGCGTGCCGGCTCGTCGCGAGCAAGTGGCGTACGCGATGCGCCGCGGGCTGTCGCAACGCCGGTCGTGCACGCTTCTGAGGGTCGCCCGTTCGTCGATGAGCTACCGCTCGGCGAAGGCCAAGCGGGATGCGCCGGTGGTGGCGCGCATGGCGGCGCTGGGCGCGCAGTACCCGCGCTTCGGCTACCGTCGCATCCGCATCTTCCTCGATCGCGAGGGCCATGCCATGAGCTGGGGCCGCTGCTATCGCCTGTGGCGTCGCGCCAAGCTGCAGGTGCCGCGGCGGCGGCCGCGCAAGCGGATCGCGACGGGGCGGCCCCGGCCGCAGGCGCCGACTGGCGCCAACCAGGTGTGGTCCTACGACTTCGTATTCGACTGGTGCGCCAATGGGCAGCAGCTCAAGTGCCTGACCGTTACCGACGAGTGGACCAAGGAGGGCCTGGCGATCGAGGTCGACGGCCGGCTGCGCTCGGGCCGCGTCATCGAGGTGCTGTCGCGGCTGGTCAGCGAGCGCGGTGCGCCGCGCTACCTGCGCTCCGACAACGGGCCGGAGTTCGTTGCAAGGGCTCTGCTGGAGTGGATCGCTGATCAGAAGATCGAGACGGCCCTGATCGATCCGGGAAAGCCTTGGCAGAACGGCGTCGGCGAAAGCTTCAACGGCAAATTCAGGGACGAGTGCCTGAGCATGGAATGGTTCCTCTCCCGCGCCCAGGCAAAGGTCGTCATCGAGGCTTGGCGCAGACACTTCAACGAGGTTCGCCCGCATTCGAGCCTCGGCTATTTGACGCCGGCGGCATTCGCCGCAAAGCTTCAGCAGACCAACGCAGCGTCCGCTTCCGCAACGGGCCGGGACGCTGCGCGACACGGGGGCTTCGCGCCCCGGCCCGTTGCAACATCGTCCTTGAAGGGACAATCGAAACACCAGGAGACGCCGGTTCTCTCAACTTAACCGTGGTCCGAAGAATCGGGGCAGGTCACGACCACGTGCGCTTGCCGACGCGGTAGGCCGGGACCAGCTTCGTCTCGGCGTCGATCGCCACGAAGGTCCACTGATCGCCGACGCGCGCCTTGTCGTCTTCCGGCTTCACCTGCCGCTGCTTCTTCCCGACGTAGGACCAGATTTCGTCGACCTGCACGCGACGGCAAGGAAGCTCGCGCATCTTCTCGTCCATTAGATCGGCGCAGCCCGTCCCGACCTCGACCAGCAGCTCGGGCCGCACCCAGGTTGGCCTCACGCCCTTGACTGGCGCCGGCAGGGGCGACCGCGGTTGAACCAGCGGCTCGAGCGCCTTGCGCAGCTCGAGCGC
>CAZUUU010000409.1:0-1798 GCA_964622685.1 uncultured Methylibium sp. | reverse complement strand
CTACAACCACTACAAGCGGCTGAAGACGCTGTCCAAGAAGGACGACGTCGAGCTCGCCAAGAGCAACATCCTGCTGGTGGGCCCGACCGGTTCGGGCAAGACGCTGCTCGCCCAGACCCTCGCGCGCCTGCTCAACGTCCCCTTCGTGATGGCCGACGCCACGACGCTGACCGAAGCCGGTTACGTCGGCGAAGACGTCGAGAACATCATCCTCAAGCTGCTGCAGGCGTCCGACTACAACGTCGAGCGTGCGCAGCGCGGCATCGTCTACATCGACGAGATCGACAAGATCAGCCGCAAGGCCGACAACCCGAGCATCACGCGGGACGTGTCGGGCGAAGGCGTGCAGCAGGCGCTGCTGAAGCTGGTCGAAGGCACGATGGCGAGCGTGCCGCCGCAGGGCGGACGCAAGCACCCGAACCAGGACTTCCTGCAGATCGACACGACGAACATCCTGTTCATCTGCGGTGGCGCCTTCGACGGCCTGGAGAAGGTGATCCAGAACCGCTCCGAGAAGTCGGGCATCGGCTTCGGCGCGACCGTGAAGACCAAGTCCGAGCGCAAGGTCAGCGAAGTGTTCCGCGATGTCGAGCCCGAGGACCTGATCAAGTTCGGCCTGATCCCCGAGCTGGTCGGCCGCCTGCCGGTGGTCGCCACCCTGGGCGAGCTGACCGAAGACGCGCTGGTCCAGATCCTCACCGAGCCCAAGAACGCACTGGTCAAGCAGTACCAGAAGCTGTTCTCGATGGACGGTGTCGACCTCGAGATCCGGCCCTCCGCGCTGATGGCGATCGCGAAGAAGGCCCTGGCGCGCAAGGCCGGCGCCCGCGGGCTGCGTTCCATCATGGAGCAATCCTTGATGGACACGATGTTCGAGCTGCCGACGATGGAAGGGGTGCAGAAGGTCGTGCTGGACGAGCACACGATCGAAGAGCATTCGAAGCCGCTGCTGGTCTACCGAGAGCACAAAGCCAGCGCCTGAGATCCGGGATCTTGTCGATGCGGTCGGGTCAGCGAGCCGCATCCCCTGGGGGCCGTGAGCCCGGCCCCAGTCTTGCAATCCCCCGCTCGAGCTCCATCTGAGCCCGAGAAAGAGAGCCCACCATGTCCGGACATCCCGTTCTTCCCGCCGAGCCGATCACGTTGCCGCTGCTGCCGTTGCGCGACGTCGTCGTCTTCCCCCACATGGTCATCCCGCTGTTCGTGGGGCGTCCGAAGTCGATCAAGGCCCTCGAGGCCGCGATGGAGGCGGGCCGCCAGATCATGCTGGTCGCCCAGAAGGCCGCCGGCAAGGACGAGCCGAAGTCCGACGACATGTTCGACATCGGTTGCGTCTCCAGCATCCTGCAGATGCTCAAGCTCCCCGACGGCACGGTGAAGGTCCTGGTCGAGGGCATGCAGCGCGCCACGACGAAGCACATCGACGACAGCGGCGAGTTCTTCACGGCCGAGGTCGTGCCGATGCCGCCCGAGGCCGGCGTCTCGCCCGAGGTCGAGGCCCTGCGCCGCGCCGTGACGCAGCAGTTCGACCAGTACGTCAAGCTCAACAAGAAGATCCCGCCGGAGATCTTGACCTCGATCGCCGGCATCGACGACGCCGGCCGGCTGGCCGACACCATCGCGGCCCACCTGCCGCTGAAGCTCGAGAACAAGCAGGCCATCCTCGACCTCGATTCGGTCAACGAGCGGCTCGAGAAGCTGCTCGAGCAGCTCGAGCACGAGGTCGACATCCTGCAGGTCGAGAAGCGCATCCGCGGCCGCGTCAAGCGCCAGATGGAGAAGAGCCAGCGCGAGTACT
>CAZUUU010000408.1:0-1814 GCA_964622685.1 uncultured Methylibium sp. | reverse complement strand
GGTGCCCGGAATGAAGCGCAGGATCTGCGGCAGCCGGCGCAGCATCTTCATCTGCTGGGCCCCGGCCGTCGCCTTCACGCCGGCTTCGTTGCCCTTGGCCTCGGGCTTGCCGCGCAGCCGCTTCAGGAAGGCCAGCGCGCCGCTCGCCGGCGCGCCCATGTCGAACTTGCCCATGCGGGTGAGCTTCATCACCTCGCTGGCCGACATCGCGCAGACCATCGCGTCGCAGTGCTCGCGGCGCGCCTGGAGGGCCGGCAACACCGGCAGGAAGTGATCCTCCATGAACAGCATGGTCGCGATGACGATGTCGCCGCGCCCGATGTCGGCGAGGCAGCGGTCCAGGGCCGCCGGGTCGCTGCTCCACTCGGCGGCGGCATGCACGCTCAGCGACAGGCCCGGCATCGTGCGCGCCAGCGTCCGGTTGGCCCGCTCGGCGGCGCTGGCCAGGTGGCTGTCCATCGTGACCAGCACGACGCGCATCAGGGGGCGCGGCACGAGCTCAACGACTGAAGTGCGCTTTGGCGTCATACAGCGTCTCGACGGTGATCAGATCGACGCCGCGTTCGTGCGCATAGCGCTCGGTGTTGCGGCGGGCCTTGCCCCGGACGAAGAAGGGGATCTTCTGCAGCTCCTTCTCGGCTTCCGCCGCCCACACGGCCGGACCGGTCGCGACGGCGAGCGCCAGGTCGGCCGGGACCTCGATCTGCGGCGCGGACTCGGCGGCTTGCGGCTGCCGCGTGCTGCCCAGGTGCGAGGGCGCAGCATCCTCATGGAACTCGGCGTCGCCGCGGAACATGCCGATCAGGTGCTCCTCGAGCCCCATCATCAGCGGATGCACCCAGGTGTCGAACAGCACGTTCGCGCCTTCGAAGCCCATCTGCGGCGAGTAGCGCGCGGGGAAGTCCTGCACGTGGACCGGCGCCGAGATCACCGCGCAGGGGATGCCCAGGCGCTTGGCGATGTGGCGCTCCATCTGCGTGCCGAGCACCAGCTCGGGCCGCAGCTCGGCGATGCGGGCCTCGATCTCGAGGTAGTCGTCGCTGATCAGGGCCTCGCAGTCGTGGAGCTTCGCGGCGTCGCGCACGTCGCGCGCGAACTCGCGGCTGTAGCTGCCGATGCCGACGACCGCGAAGCCGAGTTCCTGCGAGGCCACGCGCGCTGCCGCGACGGCATGGGTCGCGTCGCCGAAGACGAAGACGCGCTTGCCGGTCAGGTAGGTCGAGTCGACGGAGCGCGCGTACCAGGGCGAGCGCGACGCGGCATCGGCGAGTGCGGCGGACGGGTCGATGCCGGCCAGCTGCGCGACCTCGGCGATGAAGTCGCGCGTTGCGCCGGCGCCTATCGGGATGGTCCTCGTGGCCGGCTGCTTGAAGGTCCGCGTGAGCCATTGCGCGGCCTGCGAGGCGGTCTCGGGGTAGAGCACGACGTTGAAGTCGGCCTCGCCGAGGCGGGCGAGGTCCTCGGGCGTGGCGCCGAGCGGTGCGACGACGTGGACGTCGACGCCCAGCCGGTCGAGCAGGCCGCGGATCTCGTGCAGGTCGTCGCGGTGCCGGAAGCCCAGCGCCGTGGGGCCGAGGATGTTGCAACGCGGGCGCTGGCCCGGCGGCCGCCCGGGGCGGGGCTCGCCCCGGGGCGGCGCCATCGGGCCGGCGAGCGCGCGCACCATCTGGTAGAAGGTCTCGGCCGCGCCCCAGTTCTCCTTGCGCTGGTAGGACGGCAGATCCAGCGCCACGACCGGGATCGGCAGCGCGAGCGCCTTGGCCAGGCCGCCCGGATCGTCCTGGATCAGCTCGGCGGTGCAGGAGGCGCCGACC
>CAZUUU010000407.1:0-1835 GCA_964622685.1 uncultured Methylibium sp. | reverse complement strand
GATCGCCGCGGGCTGCATCATGATGCGCAAGTGCCACCTCAACACCTGCCCGGTGGGCGTGGCCACCCAGGACCCGGTGTTGCGGCGCAAGTTCGCCGGCAAGCCCGAGCATGTCGTCAACTTCTTCTTCTTCGTGGCCGAGGAAGCGCGGCAGATCATGGCGCAGCTGGGCATCCGCAAGTTCGACGACCTGATCGGCCGTGCCGACCTGCTGGACACCAAGAAGGGCATCGCACACTGGAAGGCCCGGGGCCTGGATTTCAGTCGCGTCTTCCACCTGCCCAAGGTCGCGGCCGACGTGCCGCGCCGCCAGGTCGACGAGCAGGACCACGGTCTGGCGAAGGCACTGGACGTCAAGCTGATCGAGAAGTGCAAGCCGGCCATCGAGCGCGGCGAGAAGGTGCAGTTCATCGACGAGGCGCGCAACGTTAACCGCACGGTGGGCGCGATGCTGTCCGGCGAGCTGATCCGCCATCGCCCCGAGGGCCTGCCCGACCACACGATCTTCATGCAGCTCGAAGGCACCGGCGGCCAGAGCTTCGGCGCCTTCCTGGCGCAGGGCATCACGCTCTACCTGATCGGCGACGCCAACGACTACACCGGTAAGGGCCTGTCGGGCGGGCGCGTGGTGGTGCGGCCGAGCATCGAGTTCCGCGGCGACGCGACGCAGAACATCATCGTCGGCAACACCGTGCTGTACGGGGCCACGAGCGGCGAGGCCTTCTTCCGTGGCGTCGCCGGCGAGCGCTTCGCGGTGCGGCTGTCGGGCGCGACCGCAGTGGTCGAGGGCACCGGCGACCACGGCTGCGAATACATGACCGGCGGCACCGTCGTCGTGCTCGGCAGGACGGGGCGCAACTTCGCGGCCGGCATGTCGGGAGGCATCGCCTACGTCTACGACGAGGACGGCACGTTCGCGACCCGTTGCAACACCGCGATGGTGGCGCTCGACAAGGTCCTGCCGGCCGACGAGCAGCGCGCGACGCAGGACGCCGCGATCTTCCACAAGGGCGTGGCCGACGAACTGCTGCTTCGCAAGCTGATCGAGGACCACCACAAGTGGACCGGATCGCTGCGCGCGCGCGAGATCCTCGACCACTGGGCCCAGGCGCGCGGCCGCTTCGTCAAGGTCTTCCCGAGCGAGTACAAGCGCGCCCTCGGCGAGCTGGGCGCGAAGAAGGAAGCCACCGAGACGATCGCCAAGGCCAGGGGCAGCGAGAAGAAGGCCGCCGGCAAGGCCGTGCCGGCGAAGTAATCGACCACGGGAAACATCAACATGGGCAAGGTCACCGGCTTCCTGGAATTCGAGCGGCTCGAGGAGGGCTACGCGCCGGTCGCCGAACGCGTCAGGCACTACAAGGAATTCGTCATCGGCCTCAAGGACGACGAGGCCAGGATCCAGGGCGCGCGCTGCATGGACTGCGGCACGCCGTTCTGCAACTCGGGCTGCCCGGTCAACAACATCATCCCGGACTTCAACGACCTCGTGTACCGCGGCGATTGGCAGAACGCGATCGCGGTGCTGCACTCGACCAACAACTTCCCCGAGTTCACCGGTCGCATCTGCCCGGCGCCCTGCGAGGCCGCCTGCACGCTCAACGTCAATGACGATCCGGTCGGCATCAAGTCGATCGAGCACGCGATCATCGATCGCGCCTGGGCCGAGGGTTGGGTGCAGCCGCAGCCGGCCAAGCACAAGACCGGCCGGAAGGTGGCCGTGGTCGGTTCCGGCCCGGCCGGCATGGCGGCGGCACAGCAGCTGGCGCGCGCCGGCCACGACGTGACGCTGTTCGAGAAGAACGACCGCATCGGCGGCCTGCTGCGCTACGGCATCC
>CAZUUU010000406.1:0-1852 GCA_964622685.1 uncultured Methylibium sp. | reverse complement strand
TCAACTTCCGCTACGGCGACGACGATAATTTCAACAAAATCACCTACCGGGGGCCTCGGCCTGCAGCTCGGCGTAGCTCAGGCGCGCGACGCTGCCGTCCTCGCGCGCATGGATCAGCGCGATGCGGTCGCGGGTCGCCGGGTCGGCGGCCCAGCGGGTGCAGCAGACCTCGGCGATGTTGAAGTGCGGCGGCACGCACCAGCGAAAGCCCTGGTGCAGCTCGGCGTGGCGGTCGATGTCGGGAGCGGAGGCGGGGGTGGCGTTCACGAGGCAGGCAGGGGCGGCAGGGAGCGCCCGGCCGCGATGCTAGCCCCGTCGCGTGACGGACTCCATTGCCGCGCTAACTAAGGAAGCGGCAGGGACAGCACGAAGCAGCTGCCGCCGCCCTCGCGGACCTCGCAGCGCACCTCGCCGCCGTGATGGCGCGCGATCTGCCGCACGAGGCTCAGGCCCAGGCCGACGCCGCCGGCCTGCTCGGCATGGCCGGGCAGGCGGTAGAAGGGCTCGAAGATGCGCTCGCGCTGCGAGTCGGGCACGCCGGGGCCGCGGTCGCAGACGCGCACCTGCAGCGCGCGGCCGACGCGCCGCAGCTGCAGCTCGGGCGCCGCGCTGCCGCCGTAGCGGCGCGCGTTCTCGAGCAGGTTGCGGATCGCGCGGCGCAGCAGGCGCTCGTCGCCCGGCAGCGTGGCGGGCGGCGCCTCGTCGCTCGACTCGGGCAGGTCCAGGCTCGCCTCGACGCGCGCGGCCTCCTCGGCCGCCAGCGCGATCAGGTCGACCGGATCGCGCACCGGCGGGCGGTCGGCGCGGCCCTGGCGGGCGTCGAGCCGGCTCGCCAGCAGCACCTCCTCGACCAGCGCGTCGAGCTCGCGGATGTTGGTCTCGATCTCGGCATGCAAGGCGGCTCGCTTCTCCGGCGGCGTCGCGTCCAGCATCGCCAGCGCCATCTTCAGCCGCGCCAGCGGCGAGCGGAACTCGTGGCTGGCATTGGCCAGCAGCGACTGGTTGGCCTGCACCAGCGACTCGATGCGCGCTGCCGCGGCGTTGAAGCTGCTCGCCACCGCCGCGACCTCGTCGCGGCCGCTCGCGTCGACGCGATGGTCCAGCGCACCGGCGCCGAAGGTCTCGACGCCGTGCTTCAGCGCCTCGAGCCGGCGCGTCAGGCGCCGCACCACCGGGTAGGCGCCACCCGCGACGGCGAGGAACAGCACGCCGAGCGTGATGACGAGGCCGACGCCCCGCGCGAAGAACGGCGGCTCGGGCACCAGGTGCCGCGCCGGACCGCCGCGCTCGGCGGCGCGGATCTGGCTCGGGCGCACGATCCACAGCGTGCGGCCGTCGCTCAGCGCGACGCGCTGCGGTACCACCGGCTCCATCACCGGCGGCGGGCGCGGCGGGCCGTCCGCATCGGGCGGCGGCCGGTCACCGCCCGGCCCGTCGGGTGGCGGCGCCATGCCGGTGAAGCGCGCGAAGGCCGGCGAGGTGACGATGCGCTGCCCGCTGCCGTCGTCCAGCGCCAGCGGCATGCGCAGCCGCGACGACCAGTCCAGCAGCGCCGCGGCCTGGTCGTCGGGCGGCGCCTCGGCGGCCGGCAAGGCGTTCTGCAACAGTTCGGCCCAGGCCAGCAGGCGCTCGTTCGCGCCGGCCTCGAAGCGCGCGCGCTCGATCTCGAAGTTGCGCTGCACCAGCCAGCCCGAGGCCAGCGCGAACAGCAGCAGCACGGCCACGACCGTGAGGTAGATGCGGAGATAGAGGGTCTTCAACGCTTCAGCGCCGGCATCGCCGCGGCACCCGCCAGCAGCCGCCGCGGATCCGGCTCCGCCGGTCCGCCAGCGGCGCCCCCTGGAGGGGGAGC
>CAZUUU010000405.1:0-1864 GCA_964622685.1 uncultured Methylibium sp. | reverse complement strand
GAAGTCGGCCGGCCACCAGTCCTGCGAGTCGGTCATCAGCGCCACCAGGTCCTTCTTCAGCGCCAGGTAGTCGAGCTTCTTGAACTCGGCGGCATAGTCGAACTTCTCACCCAGGGGATTGGACTTGCTCGAATGCTGGTTCAGCAGGTCCAGGCGCAGCTGGGTCGGCCACCAATCCTTGTTGGTGGTGCCGCCGCCGGCGGCGTGGTTGAACGGGCATTTGGCTTCGGTGCTCATGGCTCTGTCTCCTGACGGCGTTGGAGGGGGAGGCCGAAGGTTAGAGAGTCGGCCGGCGCGCGTCCATAGGAAAGGCTTAAGCGCGCCGATAGCCGCCGCCAAAGCCGGCCGGCCGCCTCATGACAGGCGGGTGACGCCCGCCAGCTCGCAGGCGTAGATGGCGTTGCGCAGTGCGGCAATCGCCTCGTAGCGGGTGAAGGTGCGGCGCCAGGCCAGCACCACGCGGCGCGTCGGCACCGGATCGCTGAACTTCACGTACCTGACGTGCGTCTGCGGCTCCTTCGGCACGCTGAGCTGCGGCACGACCGTCAGCCCCATGCCGGAGGCGACCATGTGCTTGATGGTCTCGAGCGAGCTGCCCTCGAAGCTCTTGCGGATGCCCTCGGCGTCGCTGGAGAAGCGCGCGAACTCCGGGCAGACCTCGAGCACGTGGTCGCGGAAGCAGTGCCCGGTGCCCAGCAGCAGCATGGTCTCCTTCTTCAGCTCCTCGGAGCTCACGCTCTTGCGCCTGGCGAGGGCGTGGGTCGCCGGGCAGGCGACGACGAAGGGTTCGTCGTACAGCGGCGCGATGGCCAGCCCGGTGTCGGGAAAGGGCTCGGCCATGATCGCGCAGTCGAGCTCGCCGGTGCGCAGCATCTCGAGCAGCTTGACGGTGAAGTGCTCCTGCAGCATCAGCGGCATCTGCGGGAACATCTCGATCGTGTGCTTCACCAGGTCGGGCAGCAGGTAGGGGCCGATCGTGTAGATGATGCCCAGCCGCAGCGGCCCGGCCAGCGGGTCCTTGCCGCGCTTGGCGATCTCCTTGATCGACTGGGCCTGCTCGATCACGGCCTGGGCCTGGCGCACGATCTCGTCGCCGAGCGGCGTGACCGAGACCTCGGAGCTGCCGCGCTCGAAGATCTTGCAGTCGAGCTCGTCCTCGAGCTTCTTGATCGCGACGGACAGCGTCGGCTGCGAGACGAAGCAGGCCTCGGCCGCACGGCCGAAGTGCCGTTCGCGGGCGACCGCCACGATGTAGCGCAGTTCGGTGAGGGTCATCGTTCCAGTTCCACGTCCGGTCAGGATTCTGGCGGCATTTGGGCCGCCTGCCATGTACACGGGGGTTCGCTGCGTGCTACTGTGAAGCACGGATGCGCCAGGGAGGGCGGCCTTTGGTGGTGTGGCATGCACTGCGGCGTTGGGGTCGGCGGGCCGGCGCGGCCCTGGCACTGGCCTTCGCCGCTGGCGCCACAGCGGCCGGCCGAGGCGGCCTGAAGGCTCAGGCCTTCAGGTATTCGGCGCGGCTGCCGAGCCAGCGCTCGACCTGTGCCGCCGCGGCCTGCGGGTGCGAGGCCAGCAAGCGCGGCGCCAGCTGCCGCGCCTGGTCCAGCAGGTCGGCGTCCGCGGTCAGGTCGGCAAAGCGCAGCAGCGCCGCGCCGCTCTGGCGCGCCCCCATGAACTCGCCCGGGCCGCGGATCTCGAGGTCGCGGCGGGCGATCTCGAAGCCGTCGTTCGTCTCGGCCATGGCCTTGAGGCGGGCCTTGCCGGTGTCCGACAGCGGCGGCGTGTAGAGCAGCACGCAGACGCTCGCCACCGCGCCGCGGCCGACGCGGCCGCGCAGCTGGTGCAGCTGGCTCAGGCCGAAGCG
>CAZUUU010000404.1:0-1865 GCA_964622685.1 uncultured Methylibium sp. | reverse complement strand
GAGCGTCTGCGAACGGGCCACTTGCGCGGCGACGTCCGTGACAACGGCTGCTTTCTCGTTGCGATTGAGACTCAAGGTCTGCTCCTCACAAACACGTGCGGTTCGGTCTTGCGACCTCCCCGCACACCGGGTTTCAGCGACCTACCGACTCCGGAACCGAGATTCCATCTGCGGCGGGACCGCCATCTGCGCTGGCCATTAAGCGGAGGAGTTGACTCCGCACCAGCGGTCTTCGATGGCCTGCGCGTCTCTGACGATCCGCGCAGCCCACCAAACTCTGTTTACGCCTGCGCCGGCGCTGCGTTGATCGTCGCGACGTCGACGCGGGCGCCCACGCCCATGGTCGACGACACCGCCACCTTGCGCAGGTAGATGCCCTTGCTCGACGCCGGCTTGGCCTTGTTCAGGGCCTCGATCAGCGCGCGCAGGTTGCCGCTCAGCTTGTCGGCGTCGAACGAACGGCGGCCGATCGTGGCGTGCACGATGCCGGCCTTGTCGACGCGGAACTGCACCTGGCCGGCCTTGGCGTTCTTCACCGCGGTGGCGACGTCGGGGGTGACCGTGCCGACCTTCGGGTTCGGCATCAGGCCGCGCGGGCCCAGCACCTGACCCAGCGTACCGACGATGCGCATCGTGTCCGGCGAGGCGATCACGACGTCGAAGTCCATGTTGCCGGCCTTGATGCTGGCCGCCAGGTCGTCCATGCCGACGATGTCGGCGCCCGCGGCCTTGGCCTCCTCGGCCTTGGCGCCCTGCGCGAACACCGCGACGCGCTTGGTCTTGCCGGTGCCGTTGGGCAGCACGACCGCGCCGCGCACGACCTGGTCGGACTTCTTGGCATCGATGCCGAGCTGAACGGCGACGTCGATCGACTCGTCGAACTTCGCGGTCGCGCAGTCACGCACGATCTTGAAGGCGTCGTCGATCGGGTACAGCTTGGTGCTGTCGACCTTGCCCTCGAGGGCCTTCTGGCGCTTGGTGAGCTTGGCCATGATCAGAGACCCTCCACCGTGATGCCCATCGAGCGGGCGGAACCGGCGATCGTGCGGACCGCGGCGTCGAGATCGGCGGCCGTCAGGTCCTTGAGCTTGGTCTTGGCGATCTCCTCGACCTGGGCGCGCGTCAGCTTGGCCACCTTGTCGGTGTGCGGCTTGGCCGAACCCTTGTCGAGCTTGGCGGCCTTCTTCAGCAGCACGGTCGCCGGCGGCGTCTTGAGGATGAAGGTGAACGACTTGTCCGCGAACGCGGTGATCACGACCGGCAGCACGAGGCCGGGCTCCATCGACTGGGTCTGGGCGTTGAACGCCTTGCAGAACTCCATGATGTTGAGGCCGCGCTGACCCAGCGCGGGACCGATCGGCGGCGAGGGGTTCGCCTTGCCGGCCGGGATCTGCAGCTTGATGAAGCCGACAATCTTCTTGGCCATCTCTTCTCTCCGGAAATCCCCGTCGCCCTGCGTCGGGGATCGAGTGCAAACGCCAGGGACTGGTTACCCGGGCTCCTCAAGCCGGTGTCACGTCACCGGCAGCAACGGGGAGCGTTCACGGCCTGGCGGCCGCGAGCCCGCTCCCGGGGCTCGTCAGGTCTTCTCGACCTCGTGGAAGTCGAGTTCCACCGGCGTCGAGCGCCCGAAGATCGTCACCGACACGCGCACCTTGGACTTGTCGTAGTTGACGTCCTCGATCGCGCCGTTGAAGTCCGTGAACGGGCCTTCCTTGACGCGCACGAGCTCGCCCACTTCCCATTCGACCTTGGGCTTGGGCTTCTCGATGCCTTCCTGCATCTGGTGCACGATCTTCATCACCTCGGCCTCGGAGATCGGGGCCGGGCGGTTCTTCGCGCCGCCGACGAAGCCGGTGACCTTG
>CAZUUU010000403.1:0-1873 GCA_964622685.1 uncultured Methylibium sp. | reverse complement strand
CAGCTCCGTCATGCAGATGCTCTACCGCGATTGCGTCATCAACCTGCTGGACACGCCGGGCCACGAGGACTTCTCGGAAGACACCTACCGCGTGCTGACCGCGGTGGACTCGGCGCTGATGGTCATCGACGCGGCCAACGGCGTGGAGCCCCAGACGCGGCGGCTGATCGAGGTCTGCCGCCAGCGCGACACGCCCATCATCACCTTCGTCAACAAGATGGACCGCGAGGGCAAGGAGCCGCTGGCGCTGCTGGACGAGATCGAGCAGGAGCTGGGCATGCCCTGCGTGCCGATGACCTGGCCGGTGGGGCAGGGCAAGGCTTTCACGGGCATCGTCGATCTGCGCAAGCAGCAGATGCGCCTGTTCAAGGCCGGGGCCGACAAGCGGGTCGAAGACGCCGACGAGGTCGTGCCGCTGTCGCAGGTCGACACGCTGCGCGCGCGCTTCGGCCACGACTACGAGCAGGCCGAGGGCCACATCGAGCTGCTGACCGAGGCCGCGCCGGCCTTCGACGCGGCGGCCTTCGTCGGCGCGAAGCAGACGCCGGTGTTCTTCGGCTCGGGCGTCAACAACTTCGGCGTGCAGGAGGTGCTGGACGCGCTGGTCGACCTGGCGCCGCCGCCGGCCTCGCGCCACGTCACCAAGGCCGACGGCAGCGACGTCGA
This sequence comes from uncultured Methylibium sp., assembly GCA_964622685.1. Taxonomy (GTDB): domain Bacteria; phylum Pseudomonadota; class Gammaproteobacteria; order Burkholderiales; family Burkholderiaceae_C; genus Methylibium. The sequence goes on along the minus strand of CAZUUU010000403.1, from coordinate 1,207 downwards.
GATCCCGCCGGCCTCGGCCGGCTTCTCGGGCGTGGTGTTCAAGGTGCAGGCCAACATGGACCCCTCGCACCGCGATCGCATCGCCTTCGTGCGCGTCAACTCGGGCCGCTACGAGTCGGGCATGAAGCTGCGCGTGCAGCGCACCGCCAAGGAGCTGCGGCCGACCTCGGTGGTCACCTTCCTGTCGCAGCGCCGCGAGGCGGTCGAGGAGGCCTATGCCGGCGACATCATCGGCTTCACCACGCACGGCGGCGTGCAGCTCGGCGACACCATCACCGACGCCGACGCGCCCAGCAGCTTCGGCACCTACACCGGACTGCCGTTCTTCGCGCCGGAGCTGTTCCAGACGGTGGAGCTGGCCAATCCGATGAAGAGCAAGCAGCTCCAGCAGGGCCTGATGCAGCTGGGCGAGGAGGGCGCGATCCAGGTGTTCCGTCCGACGGTGGGCGGCGCGATGCTGCTGGGCGCCGTCGGGCAGCTGCAGTTCGAGGTGGTGCAGCACCGCCTCAAGGCCGAATACAGCGTCGACGTGCGACTGACCGGCAGCCGCTTCCACGGCGCGCGCTGGGTCACCTGCGACGACGACGCGGCGATGCGCAAGTTCACCGACGAGGCGGCATCGAAGCTCGCCCTCGACGCGGCCGACACCCTGGCCTACCTGATGACCTCGCCCTACGACCTGCGGCTCACGCAGGAGCGGCACCCGAAGGTCGTCTTCCACCCGCTGCGCGAGCATGCCGGGCTGGCGCTGCAGCCGGCGGCCTAGGTCCCGCCAACGCGATCGGGGTCCAGGAAGGCGCGCAGCCGCTCGAGCTCGGCCTCCAGCTCGCGCTTGAACACGGCCTCGCGCGGCGCGCGCCCGGCCACGTAGCCGAAGCGCGCCTGCGGCCCACGCGGCCCGTTGGCGACGTTGGCCCAGCCGATGACCTGCTCGCCCCACAGCAGCGGCAGCGCGTAGTAGCCGAGCTGGCGTTTCGGCGCCGGCGTGTAGGCCTCGAAGCGGTAGGCCCAGCCCCAGAACAGCTCGAAGCGGCGGCGGTCCCAGACCAGCGGGTCGAACGGCGCGAGCAGGCGCACGCGTTCCTCGGGCTCGGCGCGGCGCAGGCGTTCGCCGGCCGGCCAGTACCAGTCGACGCCGTCGATGCGCTGGTGCGCCAGCCGGGCGCGGGCCCGCAGCCGCGCCGCGGCGCGTTCGCCCCGCCCCAGC
>CAZUUU010000402.1:0-1875 GCA_964622685.1 uncultured Methylibium sp. | reverse complement strand
GAAGCAGGCGCGCATCGACTCGGGCAAGGACGTGATCGTCGGCGTCAACAAGTACCGGCTCGACAAGGAAGACCCGCTCGACTTCCGCGACATCGACAACCACCTGGTGCGCGACCAGCAGATCGAGCGCCTGAAGCGCATCCGCGCGATGCGCGACGCCGGCAAGGTGCAGGCGGCGCTCGCCGCGTTGACCGACAGCGCGAAGTCCGGGCAAGGTAACCTGCTGGACCTGAGCATCCAGGCGATCCGGCTGCGCGCCACGGTGGGCGAGGTCTCGGACGCGCTGGAGCAGGTCTTCGGGCGCCACCGCGCCGACATCCAGAAGGTGACCGGTGTGTACGCAGCCGCCTACGACAGTGCCGAGGGCTGGGACAAGCTCAAGACCGAGATCGCGGCCTTTGCCGACGACCACGGCCGCCGGCCGCGGGTGATGATCTCCAAGCTCGGCCAGGACGGCCACGACCGCGGCGCCAAGGTCGTGGCCACGGCCTTCGCCGACCTCGGCTTCGACGTCGACATGGGCCCGCTCTTCCAGACCCCCGAGGAATGCGCGCGCCAGGCGATCGAGAACGACGTGCACGCGGTCGGCGTGTCGACGCTGGCGGCCGGCCACAAGACCCTGGTGCCGGCCATCATCGCCGAGCTGCGCAAGCAGGGCGCCGACGACATCATCGTCTTCGTCGGTGGCGTGATCCCGCCGCAGGACTACGACTTCCTCTACGAGGCGGGCGTCAAGGGCATCTACGGCCCGGGCACGCCGATCCCGGCGAGCGCGAAGGACGTGCTCGAGCAGATCCGCAAGGCCGTCGGGGCGGCGTGAAGAGGATCCCGTTCGGGCTGAGCTTGTCGAAGCCCTCGCTCGGACTTGCGACGTGAAGCCTTTCTTCGTCTACATGCTCCGCTGCTCGGACGACAGCTACTACACCGGCCACACCGACGACCTCGATCTCCGCATGGCCCAGCACCATCACGGCGAGCTTCCCGGCTACACGCAGGCCCGGCGACCTGTGCGGCTCGTCTGGTCGCAGGAGACGGCCACACGCGATGAGGCCTTGGCGGCCGAGCGGCAACTCAAGGGTTGGTCGCGAGCCAAGAAGGAGGCCTTGATTGCGGGCGACTGGACTGCGATCAGCAGACTTGCTCGCGGTCACGCTGGGCTTCGACAGGCTCAGCCCGAACGGATCGCACCCGATCGCCCTGCGGCCCTCGAAGGGCAAGCTCGGCCCGCACGGGGTGCGTCGTGAGCCTTGCGAGCTTCGATCAAGCCTTGCTCGAGGCGGTGCTGGGCCCGCCGGGCCCGGCCCAGCGCCGCGCGATCGCCAAGACGATCACGCTGCTGGAGTCGACCCGCGAAGACCATCGCGCGCGTGCCGACGAGTTGCTGAACGCGTTGTTGCCGGCCAGCGGCAAGTCGCTGCGCGTCGGCATCTCCGGCGTGCCGGGCGTCGGCAAGTCGACCTTCATCGAGGCGCTGGGCCTGTACCTGATCGAGCGCGGGCATCGCATCGCGGTGCTGGCCGTCGACCCCTCGTCCACCGTCTCCGGCGGCTCCATCCTCGGCGACAAGACGCGCATGGAGCGGCTGTCGGTCGACGAGCGCGCCTTCATCCGCCCCAGCCCCTCGTCGGGCACGCTGGGCGGTGTGGCCGAGAAGACGCGCGAGTGCCTGCTGGTGCTGGAGGCCGCGGGCCACGATGTGGTGATCGTCGAGACCGTCGGCGTCGGCCAGAGCGAGACCGCGGTGGCCGGCATGACCGACCTCTTCGTGCTGCTGCAACTGCCCAACGCCGGCGACGACCTGCAAGCCATCAAGAAGGGTGTGATGGAGCTGGCCGATCTGGTCGTCATCAACAAGGCGGATCTCGACGCAGCCGC
>CAZUUU010000401.1:0-1880 GCA_964622685.1 uncultured Methylibium sp. | reverse complement strand
GCCGCGGGTCGTGGCACGCCGGCCCAGTGCTTGACCGAAGTCGACAGCAGCGCGCCCGCCGGCACCGAGGCCAGAACAGCAGCCCAGATGCGGGGCCTGCCGAGCACGAACAGGGCCAGCATGGGCATGAGAACCGTCGAGTCGCCCAACAAGGTGATGGCGGACCACAACGATGGCGGCAGCGCCGCGAAGTTCGCGTTCCACGCGATGAAGACAGCCTGCTGTTCAGGCCAGCTCGCAGTACCTGCGATGCCGCCGCCATGCCATGACACCAGCAGACCGACCAGCACCAAGGTGATGAACGCTGGAGCGGCCCATACCCATGGGCGCCAAGCGCCTCGTTGTAAGCGAGACGCAGGGATTGAATTGCCCGATTCGGGCCGTCGATCTGCCGCCATGAGTGAGCGGCACTGTGTGAGCGTGCGACTTAACCATCACTTAACCCGCACGACCGCAAAGCGAGCGCCTGGCCGCCCGCGGTCCCATCGCCGGGAAGTTGCTTAAGTCGCAGTTAAGGCGCCCCAGCCGAAGCTTCGCTGACACCTTGAATGCCAGTACTCGCAATGGACCAGATGCCAGAGTCTCGACGCGGGATTCGAGACCAGTCGGCCGGTGGCTCGATGCGCGACTTCGAACCCACCATCTCCTGCGTCCTGCCCTGGCAGGGCTCTGCGGAAGCATTGAGGCACCACGTACTTCCGCTGCTCGATGACGTCAGCGCCCTGGTTCGGCTTTGGGAACTGATCCTGGTGGATGACGGTTGCTCGATGGCCGACGCCACTGCCATGGCCGCGTGGGGCCGGGAGGACGGCATACGTATCGTGCGTCTCAAACGACGCTTCGGGCGCGATGCCGCCATTGCCGCCGGGCTGCGGCTCGCGCACGGCGACTTGGTGGTTGTCCTGCAAGGTGACGACGTGAGGGCATCGGAGCTCATCGCGGGCTTGCTTGTCAGGTGGCGGCAAGGTTTCGACGTCGTGCACTCCACGGAGCCGCACGCGCAGCCTACGCAATCGGTCGCGTCGCGATTCGTACGGTGGCTGCGCCCCCCCAGCGTTTCGGGCAACCGACTCGCTGCGATGCGTACTGCGCATCGCGCATTGCTCATCGATCGCAGCGCCGTGCAAGACCTGGCCTTGCCGCAGGCTCGCGCTCCCGGGTCGAGCGCACGCCCAACGGATCGCCCCCTGCAGATCGCCACGGTCCCGACGCCGCCCCTGCTGGTCGCCGAGCCATCCGCCAGTGTCCCCGATGGCGGGTTCGGCGCAGCGTTGAAGAAGGCTTTGGGCATCCCGCGCGCGGCGGGTCGTTCGCTCGGCAACTGGCGTTCATCGTCGGCCATCGCTCCGGTGGTCGAGATCCAGTACGAGCTCGGCAGTGGTCTCGCGCCGAGACCACACCCCTCGGCCGCGGAGCCGCATGCCTGAAACCCGGCCTTGGACCGCCCGGCACCCACTGGTGTGCGCGGCTTGCGCCTGCGCGGCGGCGCTGTCGCCGCTGCCGGCCCTCCCCGCATCGGCCGATCCACAAACGGTTGCCGTCGCACTGCCCACGCTGGCGGAACTGGAAGACGCCGGCACGGTGATCGGCGAGATTCGCGTCGTCACGCACGACATCTTCGATACGGACGACCCCGCCGAGGACAAGCTGCCGTTCCGCGTAGCCAACGCGCTGCACATCCGGACCCGAACCTCCGTGGTGCGGGACGCCTTGCTCTTCAAGGGTGGCGATCGCGTCAGCGTGCGCGCGTTCGACGAAACCGAGCGGGCGCTGCGCAGCACGCGCTACCTCTACGACGTGAAATTCACGGTGCTCGCCGTGCGAGACAACATCGCCGACATCGAGGTCTCGACCCGCGACACCTGGACGCTCGACCCCGG
>CAZUUU010000400.1:0-1881 GCA_964622685.1 uncultured Methylibium sp. | reverse complement strand
CCGATCGCCGTCGCCAGGGACACCATCACGACCGACCCGAAGATGGCGTTCGCCAGGCCGCCGGTCTCGGCCTGCGGCGGCGGGGTCATCTCCGTGAATAGCGACAGCGTGATGCCGCCGAGGCCGAGCCGCACGGTCTCGATCAGGATCCAGATCAGCCAGAACACGCCGAAGGACATGGCGGCGAGCGCCAGCACCAGGGCGATCGCGTTGATGCGCTTGCGTCGCGCGTGCAGGCTCAGGCGCCGTGCCTGCAGGGAGGCGCTGGCCGGACTGGTGATGCTGCTCATGAGCGGCTCCCCTCACCCTTCTTGAGCTGGTTCAGCAGCAGCTTCGAACAGGCGAGCACGACGAAGGTGATGAAGAACAGCACCAGGCCCAGGTAGATCAGCGAGGCCTGGTGCAGGCCCTCGCCGGCTTCGGCGAACTCGTTGGCCAACGCCGACGAGATGCTGTTGGCCGCCTCGAACAGCGACAGCGTGTCGAGCTGGTTGAAGTTGCCGATGACGAAGGTCACGGCCATGGTCTCGCCGAGCGCCCGGCCCAGGCCCAGCATGATGCCGCCGATGACGCCCGTCTTGGTGTAGGGCAGCACGACCTTCCAGACCACCTCCCAGGTGGTCGAGCCCAGGCCGTAGGCGGACTCCTTCAGCATCGGCGGCGTGACCTCGAAGACGTCACGCATCACCGAGGCGATGAAGGGAATGATCATGATCGCCAGGATGATCCCGGCCGACAGGATGCCGATGCCGACGGGCGGCCCGCTGAACAGAGCCCCGAGCACCGGCACGCCGGTGAACACGGCCTGCAGTGGTTGCTGCACGTAGGTCGACAGGATGGGCGCGAACACCAGCAGGCCCCACATGCCGTAGACGATGGACGGCACGGCGGCCAGCAGTTCGATCGCGACACCGAGCGGTCGCTTCAGCCAGCCCGGCGACAGTTCGGTCAGGAACAGGGCGATGCCGAAGCTCACCGGCACACCGATCAGCAGCGCGATGAACGAGGTCATCAACGTGCCGTAGATCATCACCAGCCCGCCGTACTGGTTCTGGACGGGGTCCCACTCGCTGCGCCACAGGAAGGACAGGCCGTACTCCTGGATCGCCGGGGCCGCACCGATGAACAGCGACACGATGATCCCGGCCAGCATCGCCAGCGTGAAGATGGCCGCGCCGTGGGTCAGGACGGAGAACAGGGTGTCGATCCACGGCGACGCCCGACGCGCCGGCGGCGGCCCGCCTTGCGGCTGGGTTCGCTCCATCTTCTTGTCTTCGGGGTAGGGGGTAGCGGGCAGTGTAGCGGCCACGATGGTCCTCACTCGTCCAAGCGGCACCAGCGGGCCTCCCGGCCCGCCGGCGATGCCGCCGCCCCCATCGGGAGCGGCGCCGGGATCACTTGTAGGCGATCGCCTTGCCCGAGGCGTCCTTGATGTTGTCCGCCCACTGCTTGCGGACCAGGCTCTTCACCGCATCAGGCAGCGGCACGTACTCGAGGTCCGACGCCATCTTGTCGCCGCTGTTGTAGGCCCAGTCGAAGAACTTCAGGGCATTGGTCGCGTTTGCCGGCTTCTCCTGCGACTTGTACATCAGGATGAACGTGGCGCCGCTGATCGGCCACGTGCTCTTGCCAGGCTGCTCGGTCAGGATCTGATAGAAGCTCTTGGCCCAGTCTGCACCCGCGGCAGAAGCCTTGAAGGCCTCTTCGTCCGGGTTGACGTAGTTGCCGTCCTTGTTCTTCATCTGGACGTGCGACATCTTGTTCTGCTTGGCGTAGGCGTACTCGACGTAGCCGATCGAGTTGGGCAGGCGTTGCACGAAGGCCGACACGCCCTCGTTGCCCTTGCCGCCGGCGCCGGTCGGCCAGTTGACGGCCGTGCCC
>CAZUUU010000399.1:0-1885 GCA_964622685.1 uncultured Methylibium sp. | reverse complement strand
ACCGCGAGGACGACGAGGCCGTGGTCGTGCAGGCCCATGCAGCCTGCGGCGTGCTGGAAGGCGAGTCCACCACGCCCGCCATGGCGCCCACCGAGGTCGCAGACGCCGAAGTGGCTCCGTCGCGCGGCGAGCCGACGCTGGACAAGGTCTTGGCCCTGGCCGGCAGGCTCGGTGTCTCCGCCGCCGACTTCGAGGCCTACGCGGCGCGGCGCTGGGGGCCGGGCTGGAAACTCAACCCGCAGGGCCGGCGCCGGGCCTGGGACGAACTGGACCGCCACCACAACGACGCGCCGGGCTACGCCGACAAGGTCGCCGCGGCGCTGCGGGAGGCGTCATGACCACGCGCTCGGCGCTGCGGGTGGCGCACTTCTCCGACCTGCACTACGGGCCGCGAACCCTGGCCGAGGCCGACCGGTGCTTTGGCGCGGCGATCGAGCGCGCGGTGGAGGTCGGCGTCAACGTGGCGGTGATCTCCGGCGACAGCACCGATCACGCGCTCGATCTGCACTCACCGTCAGCGGTGGCGCTGGTGTCGCGTGTTCGACGGCTGGCGGATCACTGCCCCGTGCTGATGCTCCAAGGAACCTGGTCGCACGAGCCGCCGGGCACCTTGTCCGTGTTCCGCGAACTGGGCGGGCGCCATGCCGTGTACGTGGCTGATCGGATCGGGCAGGTGGGTCTGACCACCGCGGGCGACTGGGTCGTGTCGCCGGGATGGGGCTTCGACGCGCTGCCGAATGGGCTGGCGGCGATCTTCACATGCCTGCCTTCGGTCAACCGCGCGGCAGTCGCAGCGGCTCTCGGGGCCGCTGACGCCGCCGCCGCAACCGGCGAACATGTCGCGACACTGCTGCGTGGGCTCGCACCGAGCCACGCGATGGCACGCCAGCTTGGTCTGCCGACCTTGCTCGTGTCTCACGGCACGGTGTTCGGCTGCATCACCGAGCACGGCGTGCCGATGGCCGGCTTCGACCATGAGTTCACGACCGGCAGCCTGTTCGATGCGGGCGCGCAGGCGGTGCTGCTGGGGCACATTCACCGCCACCAGTGCTGGGAACGCGACGATGGCACTGGCCGCCGCTGCATCGCCTACGCAGGGTCGATCGGCCGGTTCCACTACGGCGAGGCTGGCGACAAGGGCTTCCTGCTTTGGCAGGTCGGCCCCGACGCCGCTGCATGCCGCCTGGAAGCGACGCCGGCGCGGCGCACGGTCGACATCTGCTTCGACGGCAAGCCGGACCTCGGCGCACTGCGTGCCGCGCTGGTGGCACAGCCCGTCGAGGGGGCCTGGGTGCGCCTGCGCTGGAGCGTGCCCGAAGAAGAGCGCAACGACGTCGACCGTGCCGCGATGCGCGAACTGCTGGCCGGCGCCGCGGGCGTGCAGTTCGAAGGGCGCATCGTGCCGGTGGTGCGCGTGCGTTCCGGCGGCATCGGCCAGGCCGGTGCGATGCGGGACAAGGTGGCGGCCTGGGCCGGCGTGGTCGGCGCGCGACCCGAACCGCTGTGGGCGTGTCTCGACGAGCTCACGGCGTGCGAGCCGCAGCGGATCGTGGACGCTGCCGTGGCCGAACTGGAGGCGGCGGCAGAAGTCGATGCGCCGCGTCCCGCAGGCGAAGTGGCGAGCGACTTGCAGGCGTTGGAGCTGGCAGGAGACTGCCTCGAGGTTTCATCGGGAGCACATGCATGAGAGCCCATTCGCTGACGCTCAAGGGCTTTCGCGGCATCCGCGACGGCATGGGCCGGGACACCCTGGAACTGGACTTCGAGCACCTGGCCCCCAGCGCCGCGCTGGTGGCCATCTCGGGCGTCAATGGGCGCGGCAAGACCACCGTGATGGACAACCTGCACCCCTTATGTTGAATTCACTGTGTCAACAGTGGGCCAA
>CAZUUU010000398.1:0-1894 GCA_964622685.1 uncultured Methylibium sp. | reverse complement strand
ACCTTCAGCGACTACAGCCGCAACGCCATCCGCATGGCGGCGCTGATGAAGCAGCGCGTGATCCACGTCTTCACGCACGACAGCATCGGCCTGGGCGAGGACGGTCCCACGCACCAGAGCGTCGAGCACGCCGCCAGCCTGCGCCTGATCCCCGGCCTGGACGTCTGGCGCCCCGGCGACACCGCCGAGACCACGATCGCCTGGACCAAGGCCCTGCTCAACACCGACCGGCCGACCGCGCTGCTGCTGAGCCGCCAGAACCTGCCGTATGCGCCCAAGGCCGGCCTCGACGAGATCGCCCGCGGCGCCTACGTGCTGGCCGAGCCGGCCGAGGTGGGGCTGAAGAAGAAGGCCCAGGCCGTGATCGTCGCGACCGGGTCCGAGGTGCAGCTGGCGCTGCATGCGCAAGCGCTGCTGGCCGCGGACGGCATCGCGGTGCGCGTCGTGTCGATGCCCAGCACGACCACCTTCGATCGCCAGGACGCCGCCTACAAGCGCAGTGTGCTGCCGGAAGGCATCCCGCGCGTCGCGGTCGAGGCGGGCGTCACCGACGGCTGGTGGAAGTACGGCTGCGCGGCGGTGGTCGGCCTCGACACCTACGGCGAGTCGGCGCCGGCCGGCGCGCTGTTCCAGCATTTCGGGTTCACGGCGGAGAACGTCGCGGACACGGTGCGCCAGGTGCTCGCGCGTGATTGAGACGTGCTGCTTGGTGGCTCAGTGCACTGGCTTGGGCTGCAGGCCCGAGCCCGAGCGGGTGGATTGCGATTGATGATGACCGTTGGCGCACGACCGCGATACGCATGGGCTTGCGTCTTGCTATTGATGATGGCGAGCGTTCGCTGCGAGGCGCAGGAACCGCGCGCGTCGGGAGAGGGCCTCACGGTCGAGCCAAAGGCCTCGGTGTTCGCGTGCCTGCAACAAGCGGCTGTTGACCGCGGGTCGCTTGCCTATCCGAGCGACGCGGTCGATCGCAAGGAATCCGCGGTGGTCCGGGTCAGGCTCACGTTCTCGAGTTCCGGTACGGCGCCAGCGGTGGATGTGCTCTACAACTCCGGTCGCCCCGCCTTTGCCGACGTCGTGCGAGATCATGTCAAGACGTATCGGTTGCCGTGCCTGACGGCGCAGGCTGCACCGGCATCCGCCACGCAGGAGTTCCAGTTCGTTCCTGGCGACGGCCGCAAGGTCGTCTGGAGTGCGCCTCGCCCCGACTCGGATCCAGACGACGAAGCGGTGGCCGCGTGCCTGAAGACCAAGGGCCCACGGCCCGACTATCCTCGCCGCGCTCTCCAAGAGGGACTTCAGGGGACCGTGCTGGCGCGCATGACCTTCACTGCACCCGATGCCGAGCCGCTGACGGAGATTGTTTTCGACGGCGGGAGTGCCGTGCTGGCGAACGCCGTGAAGACATACATCCGCGACTATCGACTCCCCTGCCTCGCGCCCAGCCGAGCGCCGGTCACTGGATTCCAGCAGTTCGCTTTCGTGCTGACCAACGAAGAGAACTTCGTGCTCAAGGACGTGACCTTGAAGCAGTTCCTCGGCGCAGTCGAAGGCTTGGACAAGCACCGCGTGCGCTTCGACTTGAACACGATGGCCTGCCCCTTCGAGGTCCGCTTCAAGCTCTACCAGCCCTATATGCCCAACGCCGTCGGCGAGATCGGGACCAGCGACCCCAACCGGCGCGAGTTCCTCGAGTGGCTGAAGACTGCTTCGCTCAAGTTGCCGCCCAACGCGAAGCGCCAGGTCATCGGCGACTCGATGACCATCGCCGTCCCCTGCGGCGTCCTCGACCTGCTTTGAATCTGCTTTGAATTGCTGAGAACCACTGGAGAAGGAAAGATGACCATCAAGATCGGCATCAACGGCTTCGGCCGCATCGGGCGCATGGTGTTCC
>CAZUUU010000397.1:0-1898 GCA_964622685.1 uncultured Methylibium sp. | reverse complement strand
TGTCGGCGCTTGTATCGGTATCGGCATCATGGGCAGCAAGTACCTTGAGTCCGCCGCTCGCCAGCCCGAACTGATGGGCGAACTGCAGACCAAGATGTTCCTGCTGGCCGGCCTGATCGACGCCGCCTTCATCATCGGCACCGGTATCGCGCTGTGGTTCGCCACCGCGAACCCGTTCCTGGCGCAGATCGCCAACCTGCCGAAGTAATTCCGGGCCCGATCCTGCTGCGAGCCGGCGCGTCCTGCACGCCGCCGGCAACCACCATCACCGAGACCGAGGCACACCCGTGAGCATCACCGCCACCCTCATCGTCCAGATCATCGTCTTCATGATCCTGGTCGGGTTCACGATGAAGTTCGTCTGGCCGCCGATCACCGCCGCGCTCGACGAGCGCGCGAAGAAGATCGCCGACGGCCTGTCGGCCGCCGACAAGGCCAAGGCCGATCTCGCCGCGGCCAACCAGCGCGTCGAGGCCCAGCTCTCGTCGGCCCGCGAGGACGCCGCCAAGCGCCTGGCCGATGCCGAGCGCCTGGCGCAGTCGATGATCGAGGACGCCAAGGGTCGCGCCGCCGAGGAGGCCGCGAAGATCGTCGCCGCCGCCAAGGCCGAGGCCCAGCAGGAGTCGATCAAGGCGCGCGAGGTGCTGCGCGAGCAGGTCGCCGCGCTGGCCGTCAAGGGCGCCGAGCAGATCCTGCGCAAGGAAGTCGACGCGTCGGTGCATGCCGACCTGCTTGGCCGACTGAAGTCGGAACTCTGACGCCATGGCCGAACTCGCCACCATCGCGCGCCCCTACGCCGAGGCGCTGTTCAAGGCCGGCGCTGCATCGTCGGATCAGGCCGCCGCGGCCGAGCAGCTCGCGGCCCTGGCCGGCGTTGCTGCCGACCCGCGGCTGCTGCAGTTCGCCGGCGATCCGAAGGCGGACGCCGGCCAGGTCTACGACGTCCTCGCCGGCGTCGCGAAGATCGCGCTCACGCCCAGCGTGCAGAACCTGCTCAAGGCCGTGATCGACAACGGCCGCCTGGTCGCGCTGCCCGAGATCGCGCAGCAGTTCCACGCGCTGGTCAACGCGAAGTCCGGCGTGTCGGACGCGGCGATCTACAGCGCCTTCCCGATCGACGCGGCCCAGCTGGCCGACGTGAAGGCGGCGCTCGAGAAGCGCTTCGGCCGCAAGCTCGATGCCAAGGTCACCGTCGAGCCCGGGCTGATCGGCGGCATCCGCGTCGTGGTCGGCGACGAGGTGCTGGACACCTCGGTCAAGGCCCGCCTCGAAGCGATGAAGTCGGCGCTGGTCGCCTGAACGGAATTCCGGAACCCATCCCCACCCGCAGCCCCAGGCCACGGACACGGAGCACACCATGCAACTCAATCCCGCTGAAATTTCCGAACTGATCAAGAGCCGCATCGAGGGCCTGGGCGCGTCGACCGACATCCGCAACCAGGGCACCGTCGTCTCGGTGACCGACGGCATCGTGCGCGTGCACGGCCTGTCCGACGCGATGGCCGGCGAGATGCTGGAGTTCCCGGCCACCAAGGACGGCCAGCCGACCTACGGTCTGGCGCTGAATCTCGAGCGCGACTCGGTCGGCGCCGTGATCCTGGGCGAGTACGAGCACATCTCCGAAGGCGACACGGTCAAGTGCACCGGCCGCATCCTCGAAGTGCCGGTCGGCCCCGAGCTGATCGGCCGCGTCGTCAACGCGCTCGGCCAGCCGATCGACGGCAAGGGCCCGATCAACGCCAAGATGACCGACGTCATCGAGAAGGTCGCGCCGGGCGTGATCGCCCGCAAGTCGGTGGACCAGCCGGTGCAGACCGGCCTGAAGTCGATCGACTCGATGGTGCCGGTCGGCCGCGGCCAGCGCGAGCTGATCATCGGCGACCGCCAGACCGGCAAGA
>CAZUUU010000396.1:0-1911 GCA_964622685.1 uncultured Methylibium sp. | reverse complement strand
CCGCCATCGCCGCGAGGATCAGGCCCATCAGCCGCGTCATCACGTTGATGCCGGTCTTGCCCAGCACCCGCGCGATGCGGCCGGACGCGGCGAAGGCGAGGTAGACCGACACGCCGATCACCACCCCGTACAGCACCAGCGTGCCGAGTTGCCAGACGCTGCGGCTGCGCTCGGCGTAGATCACCATCGTCGAGATGGTCGCCGGACCGGTCAGCAGCGGGATGGTCAGCGGCACGACGGCGATGCTGGCGCCGGCATCGGCCTTCTCGCTGCCCTCGTCGACGTCTTCCTTGGTCGTGTCGGCCGGCTTGGCGTTGAGCATCTGCAGCGAGCTGATCAGCAGCAGCGTCCCGCCGCCGACCTGGAAGGACGCGATGCTGATGCCGAAGAACTCGATGATCTGCAGCCCCGCCAGTGCGCTGACCGCGATCACGACGAAGGCACTGAAGGCGCTGACGCGGATCGTGCGCTGGCGCTGCTCGCGGCTGAAGCCCTGGGTGAAGCTGATGAAGAAGGGGATGGCGCCGATCGGGTTGACGATCGCCAGCAGGGCGATCAGCGGCTTGAGGTCCATCGGCGCATTGTGGCGCGGCGCGCGGCCGCTTCAGCCTGCCGCCAGCGCCCGCAGGTAGCGCAGCCCGGCCGCCGCGCGCGGGCCGTACCAGCTGAGCAGCTCGCCGTCGACCATCTGCACCCGCGCCTGCGGGCACAGCGCCCGGGCCTCGGCGACGTGGCCGTCCTCGAAGCGGTAGGGCTCGCTGCTCAGCAGCACCCGGTCCACGTCGGCCAGCCACGGCGCTGCTGGATCGATCCGCGGGTAGCGGGCGGCGCCCATCGCGCCGCCCTCGACGTCCGGCAGCGTCTGCCAGCCGACGGTGGCCAGCATGCGGGCGATGTAGGTGTCGCGCGCCACCGTCATCCAGGGCTCGCGCCAGATCAGGTAGAGCACGCGCTGCGGTGCGAATTGCTGCGCTGCGATCACGGCGAGTTCATCGACCAGCTCGGCACGCAGGGCGGCCGCGCGCTCGGCGACGCCGGGTTCGGCGGCGAAGGCCGCCGCCAGCTGGTCGACCAGCGCCAGGTTGTCCTGCGGGCTGCAGGGATGCGTGACGACCACCCCGGGCACGAAGGCACGCAGGGCGGCGGCCGTCTCGGCGCGGTTCTCGTCGACGTTCAGCAGCACGTGGGTCGGCGCCAGCCGCCGCAGCTTGGCCAGGTTGACGTCCTTGGTGCCCCCGACCTTGGGCACGTCGCGGACGGCCTCCGCCGGGTGGATGCAGTAGCCGGTCCGTGCCACCAGACGGTGCGCCAGACCCAGGGCGCAGACCAGCTCGGTCAGGCTGGGAACCAGGCTCGCGATGCGCGGCGGGCCTGTCACGCCAGCACCCCGCGCCGCCGCTCGGCTCCGATACAACAGTCGCGCTGGGGGGTTGCGCCGAAAGCCGGCGGTTCACCCATAATGGAATTTCAAGTCTGGATGCGGCGCCTTCTCTGGATCGGTTCCGGCGGGTTGAGGCTCCACAGATAGGTCGGGGTACCGCGGTACCGTTTTCTGAGGAAGGAAGGCGCTCTCCATGGGCAACAAGCTGTATGTGGGCAACCTTGCCTACAGTGTGCGTGACGAAGAACTCCAGCAGGCGTTCGGCGAGTTTGGCACGGTGACCTCGGCCAAGGTCATGATGGACCGCGACACCGGTCGATCGAAGGGCTTCGGCTTCGTCGAGATGGGCTCGGACGCCGAGGCGCAGGCCGCGATCCAGGGCATGAACGGCCAGTCGCTGTCGGGCCGCGCCATCGTGGTCAATGAAGCACGCCCGCGCGAAGAGCGTCCCGGCGGCTTCCGTGGCCCCTACGGTGGCGGCGGCGGTGGTGGTGGCTACGGCGGCGGTGGCGGCGGTGGTCGCAGCGGCG
>CAZUUU010000395.1:0-1915 GCA_964622685.1 uncultured Methylibium sp. | reverse complement strand
CCGGGCTTCTCGGGCGCCGACCTGGCCAACCTGGTCAACGAGGCGGCCTTGTTCGCCGCGCGCCGCAACGGGCGCGTGGTCGAGATGGTCGACTTCGAGAAGGCCAAGGACAAGATCATGATGGGCCCCGAGCGCAAGTCCATGGTCATGCCCGAGGAAGAGCGCCGCAACACCGCCTACCACGAGGCCGGCCATGCGCTGGTCGCCCGCCTGATGCCCAAGACCGACCCGGTGCACAAGGTGACGGTGATCCCGCGCGGCCGTGCGCTGGGCGTGACGATGCAGCTGCCCGAAGGCGACCGCTACAGCATGGACAAGGAACGCATGCTGTCGACGATCTCGGTGCTGTTCGGCGGCCGCATCGCCGAAGAGGTGTTCATGCACCAGATGACCACCGGGGCGTCCAATGACTTCGAGCGTGCCACCCAGCTGGCGCGCGACATGGTCACGCGCTACGGCATGACCGACGAGCTCGGTCCGATGGTCTATGCCGAGAACGAAGGCGAGGTCTTCCTGGGCCGCTCGGTCACGAAGACGACCAACATGTCCGAGGAGACGATGCGCAAGGTCGACTCCGTGATCCGCCGCATCATCGACGAGCAGTACAGCGTCGCGCGTAAGCTGATCGAGGACAACCAGGACAAGATGCACGCGATGGCCAAGGCGCTGCTCGAATGGGAGACCATCGACGCCGACCAGATCGACGACATCATGGCCGGCAAGCCGCCGCGCGCGCCCAAGGACTGGACGTCCGCCAGTGCCGCGGGCGTCAATGGCGGCGCCGGTGGCGGCTCGCCGGGCGTCAGCCCCGATGGAGCGCCGGCGGCGGTCTGAGCGCCGGGTCTTCTGAATCGCGGCGGGGCTTCGGCCCCGCTCGCATTTGAGGCAAGGCCTGCGATGCACTGGCGCACCACCCGCTACGAGATCGACCTGACCCGCCCTCGGGTCATGGGCATCGTCAACCTCACGCCGGACTCCTTTTCCGACGGCGGCCGTCATGCCGGGACGCGCGGTGCGCTCGCTCACTGCGAGCGGCTGCTGCGCGAAGGCGCCGACCTCCTCGACATCGGCGGCGAATCCACGCGTCCCGGGGCCGAGCCGGTACCGCTCGACGACGAGCTGGCGCGCGTGCTGCCGGTGCTGCGCGAGGCGGTCGGGCTCGGCGTGCCGGTCTCGCTCGACAGCTACAAGCCCGAGGTGATGCGTGCGGCGCTCGACCTCGGCGTGGATATCGTCAACGACATCAAGGCCTTGCGCGAACCGGGCGCGCTGGACGTGGTCGCGGCGCACCCGGACTGCGGCGTCTGCCTGATGCACATGCGCGGCATGGAGCCCCGGTCCATGCAGGACGGCGACCCGCAGTACGAGGACGTCGTCGGCGAGGTCGGCGGCTTCCTCGGCGAGCGTGTCGCCGCGGTGCGTGCCCGGGGCGTCGCGGCCGAGCGCCTCGTGCTCGACCCCGGCATCGGCTTCGGCAAGCGCAGCGAGCACAACTGGGCCCTGCTGACGCGCCAGCGCGAACTGCTCGACCTGGGCCTGCCGCTGCTGGCCGGCTGGTCCCGCAAGGGCACGCTGGGGCGCCTGATCGGTCGCGACGAGGTCGGCGAGCGGCTCGTCGCCAGCGTCGTCGCCGCCCTCGCGGCCGTGCAGCACGGCGCGCACATCGTCCGCGTGCACGACGTGGCCGCGACGGTCGACGCCCTGAAGGTCTGGCGGGCGGCCGGCCTGGCCACCTGACGACGGGCGCAGGCGACGGCGCGGCACAATCGCCGGCCATGAGCAGAACCTACTTCGGCACCGACGGCATCCGCGGCACGGTCGGTCAGCCGCCGATCACGCCCGACTTCATGCTGCGGCTCGGGCATGCGGTCGGCCGGGTGCTGAAGCAGCGTCAAGCGCGCCCCACGGTGCTGAT
>CAZUUU010000394.1:0-1917 GCA_964622685.1 uncultured Methylibium sp. | reverse complement strand
GCGGCGGCGTGATCGTGCCGGCCGAGATCCGCGACCTGGCCGAGCATGGCGTGCGCATCTTCAGCCCCGAGGACGGCCAGCGCATGGGGCTGGCCGGGATGATCGGCGAGATGGTCATGCGCTGCGACCAGGACCTGACGGTCCATGCGCCGGCCGACCTGAAGGCCGTGCAGGGCCACGGCGAGGCGGCCTGGCGCGCGCTCGCGCAGCTGATCACGGCGCTGGAGAACGGATCCGCCCCCGACGCCCTGAAACAGGCGCTGCACGCCGCGGCCGGCCAGGCCAGGGTGCCGGTGCTCGGCATCACCGGCACCGGCGGCGCCGGCAAGTCGAGCCTGACCGACGAGCTGATCCGCCGCCTGCGCCTGGACCAGGGCGATGCGCTGCGGATCGCCGTCGTCTCGATCGACCCCTCGCGCCGCAAGAGCGGCGGCGCGCTGCTCGGCGACCGCATCCGCATGAATGCGATTTCGCCGTGGCAGCAGGGGCGGCGCGTCTACATGCGCTCGCTCGCGACGCGCGAGGCCGGCAGCGAGATCAGCGCCGCGCTGCCCGACGTGATCGCGGCCTGCAAGACCGCCGGCTTCGACCTCGTGATCGTCGAGACCTCGGGCATCGGCCAGGGCGATGCGGCCATCGTGCCGCACGTCGACGTGCCGATGTACGTGATGACGCCCGAGTTCGGCGCGGCCAGCCAGCTCGAGAAGATCGACATGCTGGACTTCGCCGAGTTCGTGGCGATCAACAAGTTCGACCGCAAGGGCGCCGCCGACGCCCTGCGCGACGTGAGCAAGCAGGTACAGCGCAACCGCGAGGCCTTCAAGCAGCCGCCCGAGGCCATGCCGGTGTTCGGCACGATGGCCAGCCGCTTCAACGACGACGGCGTGACGGCGCTGTACCAGGCTTTGGCTGTCCGCCTGAAGGCGCTGGGCCTGAAGCTCGGCGAGCCCCGCCTGCCGACGGTCGCCGTACGTCACAGCAGCAACCAGACCCCGGTCGTGCCGCCGGCCCGCGTGCGCTACCTGGCCGAGATCAGCGATACGGTGCGCGGCTACAAGAAGCGCGCCCGCGCCCAGGCGCGTCTCGCGCGCGAGATCCAGCAGCTGCGCGCCGCCGCTTCGATGCTGACGGTCGGCAAGCCCGACAAGCCGCGCGCCGCCGAGGCGGCCATCGACCTGGCGAAGACCCGCGAAGCCGGCCTCGATGCCGACGCGAAGAAGCTGCTGGCCCAGTGGCCCCAGATGCAGGCCGCCTATGCCGGCGACGAGTACGTGGTGAAGATCCGCGACAAGGAGATCCGCACCGCGCTGGTCACGACCAGCCTGTCGGGCACCAAGATCCGCAAGGTCGTGCTGCCGCAGTACGAGGACCACGGCGAGCTGCTGAAGTGGCTGATGCTCGAGAACGTGCCGGGCAGCTACCCCTACACGGCCGGCGTGTTCGCCTTCAAGCGCGAGGGCGAGGACCCGACGCGCATGTTCGCCGGCGAGGGCGACGCCTTCCGCACCAACCGCCGCTTCAAGGTGGTCAGCCAGGGCATGGACGCCAAGCGCCTGTCCACCGCCTTCGACTCGGTGACGCTCTACGGCCACGACCCGGCGGTCCGGCCGGACATCTACGGCAAGGTCGGCAACTCGGGCGTCAGCATCGCGACGCTCGACGACATGAAGGTGCTGTACGACGGCTTCGACCTGACCAACCCCAGCACCTCGGTCAGCATGACGATCAACGGCCCGGCGCCGTCGATCCTGGCGATGTTCATGAACACGGCGATCGACCAGAACCTCGCCAAGTTCAAGGCAGAGAACGGCCGCGAGCCCACCGACACCGAGGCGCAGAAGATCCGCGCCTGGGTCCTGGAGAACGTGCGCGGCACGGTGCAGGCCGACATCCTGAAGGAAGACCAGGGCCAGAACA
>CAZUUU010000393.1:0-1968 GCA_964622685.1 uncultured Methylibium sp. | reverse complement strand
GCGCCAGCTACGAGATCATCGGTCGGCCCGGGACCCAGTGGGCACCGCTGTTCGAGGAGCTCGCCCGCAACGTCGCCGAGGCGCCGCCGATGCGGCCCAAGCCGCAGACCCAGGACCAGTTGCTCGGCCTGTTCTCGGCCGAGGTGACCGGCCGCGACTTCCAGATGCAGCCGGCCTCGCTGTTCGACATGTGCGGCAAGACCGAGATCGTCAGAGAGACGCTCGAAGTGGTCTACGACGCCGCCTAGGACCCACCGCCATGAGCGCCGTCACCATCCCCATCGTCGCGAGCCACCAGGCGCCGGTCGATGGCACGGGATGTCACGGCGGTCAGGCGCAGATGCTCGAGGCGGCCAAGGCCGCCGGCAAGAGCGAGGTGCTCGACGGCTACGCCCGCGACTATCCGACCCACCCCAAGACCGGCCCGCACGACCAGCCGCAGAGCATGTGCCCGGCCTTCGGCGCGCTGCGCGTCGGGCTGCGCATGCGCCGGACGATGACGATCCTGTCGGGCTCGGCCTGCTGCGTCTACGGCCTGACCTTCACCTCGCACTTCTACGGCGCGCGCCGCAGCGTCGGCTACGTGCCCTTCAACAGCGAGACGCTGGTGACCGGCAAGCTGTTCGAGGACATCCGCGACACAGTGCACCAGCAGGCCGACCCGGCGCTCTACGACGCCATCGTCATCATCAACCTGTGCGTGCCGACGGCCAGCGGCGTGCCGCTGCAGATCCTGCCGAAGCAGATCAATGGCGTGCGCGTGATCGGCATCGACGTGCCGGGCTTCGGCGTGCCGACCCACGCCGAGGCCAAGGACGTGCTGGCCGGCGCGATGCTCAAGTACGCACGCGGCGAGGTCGAGGCCGGCCCGGTCGCCGCACCGAAGGGCGGGCGCAACGCGAAGCCGACCGTCACGCTGCTTGGCGAGATGTTCCCGGCCGATCCGATGGTGATCGGCGCGCTGCTCAAGCCCATGGGCCTGGCCGCCGGTCCGGTGGTGCCGACCCGCGAGTGGCGCGAGCTCTACGCGGCGCTCGACGGCGCCGCGGTGGCCGCGATCCATCCTTTCTATACCGCGAGCCTGCGCGAGTTCGAGGCGGCCGGTCGGCCCATCGTCGGCTCGGCCCCGGTCGGCCACGACGGCACCGAAGCCTGGCTGCAGGCGATCGGCGAGACGCTCAATGTGGGCCAGGCGCAGATCGACGCGGCGAAGAACCGCTTCCTTCCGGTCATCAGGGCCGTGCTGGCCAAGACCCCCATCCAGGGTCGCATCACGCTGAGCGGCTACGAAGGCTCGGAACTGCTGGTCGGCCGCCTGCTGGTCGAGAGCGGTGCCGACCTGCGCTACGTCGGCAGCGCCTGCCCGCGCACGCGCTGGAGCGAAGCCGACTGCCAGTGGCTCGAGGCGCATGGCGTGCAGGTCCAGTACCGCGCCTCGCTGGAGCAGGACCTCGCCGCGATCGACGAGTACCGGCCGGACCTCGCGATCGGCACTACGCCGGTAGTGCAGGCCGCCAAGCAGCGCGCGATCCCGGCGCTGTACTTCACCAACCTCATCTCGGCCCGCCCGCTGATGGGCCCGGCCGGCGCCGGATCGCTGGCGCAGGTCATCAATGCCGCGATCGGCAACAAGGCGCGCTTCGACCGCATGAAGGACTTCTTCGGCGACGCCGGAGCCGGCCACGCGGCGGGCGTGTGGGAAGCGCAGAACGGCGTCCCGCAGGATCGCCCCGACTTCAAGGCCGACCACCGCCGCCAGATGGTGAAGATGGCCAAGAAGCGCAAGGCCGAGGAGATGGTCTGATGGCCCTGGTGCTGGATCACGATCGCGCCGGCGGCTACTGGGGTGCGGTGTACGTCTTCACCGCGATCAAGGGCCTGCAGGTCGTCATCGACGGGCCGGTCGGCTGCGAGAACCTGCCGGTCACCAGCGTGCTGCACTACACCGACGCGCTGCCGCCGCACGAG
>CAZUUU010000392.1:0-1968 GCA_964622685.1 uncultured Methylibium sp. | reverse complement strand
CTTCGCGGGCGGCTACGCGGCCGGCTACTACAGCTACAAGTGGGCCGAGGTGCTGAGCGCCGACGCCTACGCGGCCTTCGAGGAAGAAGGCGTGTTCAATCCCGCCGTCGGCCGCCGCTACCGCGAGGCCATCCTGGAAGCCGGCGGCAGCCGCCCGGCGATCGAGAGCTTCAAGGCCTTCCGCGGCCGCGAACCGCGCATCGACGCGCTGCTGCGGCACCAGGGCATGGCAGACTGATGATCCGTGTTTCACACCAGGGGGACTCCGCGATGACCCACCACCCCGTTGTCCGCGCGCTGCTGGTGCTCGGCCTGCTCGGCAGCGCCGGCTCGCCGCTGCTGGCCCAGTACAAGGTGGTCGACCCGGACGGCCGCGTGACCTACACCGACCGTCCGACACCGTCGACCGCCGCCAAGGTGCAGCCGATGCGCGCCACGCCCGGCAGCGATGCCGTCTCGTCGTTGCCCTACGAACTGCGCCAGGTCGCCGAGCGCTATCCCGTGACCCTTTACAGCGGCGACAACTGCGACGCCTGCACCGCCGGGCGCAACATGCTGCGCCAGCGCGGCGTCCCCTTCACCGAGAAGACCGTCAAGACCGACGCCGACATCCAGGCGTTGAAGCGCCTCGAGTCCAGCAGCGAGCTGCCCGTGCTGCGCATCGGCACGCAGCAGCTCAAGGGCTACACCGACGCCGAATGGCGCAGCTACCTCGACGCGGCCGGCTACCCGGCGCAGTCGAAGCTGCCGGCCAGCTACAAGGCCGCCGAGCCGGCGCCGCTGGTCGGGCAGACCACGGCGACGCCGCCCGCCCGGCCCGTGCCGCCGCCGCAGCCGCCGGCCCAGCTGCCGCCCGCGCTCGAGACGGCGCCCCAGGGCATCCGCTTCTAGGCGCTAGAGCTCGACGACCTCGCCGGCGCCGGTGATGAAGGCCGCGCGCACGGCCTCGCCCGGCTGCAGGGCCTGCACCGCATCGCGGTAGCCGGCCAGTTGCTCGCGGTAGGCCTCGACGGCCTGCGGCGCATGCTGCAGCTTGTAGTCCAGCACCCACCAGGTCGGCCCCTGCGGCCCGCGCAGGGCCACCAGGCGATCGATGCGCAGCGACACGCCCTGCCACACGACCGAGACCTCGTTGCCGGACCACTGCAGCCCGGCACGGTCATAGAAGCGGCGGCAGGCCGCGCTGTCGAGCACCGTGCGCGCCAGCGCCGCGACGCGGGCGGCGGCTTCGGCAGGCAGCGCGAACTGGAGCGCCGCAGCCCGCGCCGCGGCATCGACCGCCGCGGGCTCGGGCAACCACTCCAGCACGCGGTGCACCGCCCGGCCCAGACGCGTGGCTTCGTCGTCGCCCGGTGCCGTCGCCGGCGTCGCGGGCACTGCGCGAGGCGGCAACGCCGGCAGTTCGGCCAGCGTGAAGCTCGCCTCGGCCGGCGAAAGCACCGGCGCACCAGCGCGGCTTTCGGGCATTTCGACCACGCCGGCGTCCGCCGCCCGCTGCCAGGGCCCGGCTTGCGAATCACTGCGGAACGGCGCGGTGGCGCTGACGACCCAGCGTGCCTTCGCGCGCGTCATCGCCACGTACAGCCCATTGAGCTCCTCACGCGCCCGGCCGACCTGCTCCTCGGCCATCAGGTCCCGCAGCGACGGCGGGCAGCGGCTCTCGCTCGCGATGAAGGCGCAGCGCCTCGGCTGAGGCTCGTCGGCCGGCCAGTCGATCAGGAGCGTCGCCGTGCCGGCCTTCGGTGCCTCGGGCATCCCGTCGACCAGGAACACCGCCTCGGCCTCGAGGCCCTTGGCGCCGTGGATCGTCAGCAGCTGCACCGCCTGCGGTGCGGCGCCGGGCGGCAGCGCCAGCGGACGGCGCTTGAGCGCGCGCACGAAGCGGTAGGGCGTCGCGTAGCGCCCGCCGTCGAGGTCCAGCGCCTGGGCCAGCAGCGCGTCGAGTGTCGCGAGCGCCAGGCCGCGCTG
>CAZUUU010000391.1:0-1988 GCA_964622685.1 uncultured Methylibium sp. | reverse complement strand
TAGTAGCCGTGGCTCAGCACGTAGGTGCCGATCATGATGCGGCGCTTGACCTCGGGGCCGAAGCCTTCGCTGCGGCTCTTGCGGTACATGTCGAGCAGGTCGCCGTGCTGCGCGGCGCGGTGACCGTACCTCACGCCGTCGAAGCGCGACAGGTTCGAGCTCGCCTCGGCCGGCGCGATGATGTAGTACACGGGGATCGACAGTTCGGTGCGCGGCAGGCTGACGTCGACCAGCGTCGCGCCCAGCTTCTCGGTCTCGGCCAGCGCGGCCTGCACCGCCTGGCTCACGTCGCCCGCCACGCCGGCGCCGAAGAACTCGCGCGGCAGGCCGATGCGCAGGCCTTGCAGCGGGCGGGTCGCGGTCGCGCCGGCGCGGGGCGCGCGGATCGCGGCGGCGAAGTCCGGCACGGGCTGCTGCGCAGACGTCGCGTCGCGCTCGTCGAAGCCGCTCATCGCGCCGAGCAGCAGCGCGCAATCCTCGGCGCTGCGGGCGATCGGGCCGGCCTGGTCGAGGCTGGAGGCGAAGGCGATCATCCCGTAGCGCGAGCAGCGGCCGTAGGTCGGCTTGATGCCGGTCACGCCGGACAGCGAAGCCGGCTGGCGCACCGAGCCGCCGGTGTCGGTGCCGGTCGCGGCCGGCACGAGCCGCGCGGCGACCGCGGCGGCCGAGCCGCCCGACGAACCGCCGGGAATGCGCGCCGGATCCCAGGGGTTGCGGGCGGGCCGTACCGACGAGTTCTCGTTGCTGCCGCCCATCGCGAACTCGTCGCAGTTGAGCTTGCCGAGCGCCACCGTGCCGGCGTCCTTGAGCTTCGCGACCACGGTGGCGTCGAAGGGCGATCGGTAGCCGTCCAGCATCTTGGAGGCGGCCGTGCTGGGGAAGTCGGTCGTGACGAAGATGTCCTTGTGCGCGATCGGTACGCCGTCGAGCCGGCCGAGCACCTGACCCGCGGCGCGACGCGCATCGGCCTGCCGGGCCTGCGTCAGCGCCAGGTCGGCATCGGTGCACAGGAAGGCGCCGAGCGCGTCGTGCGCCGCGATGCGCCCCAGCAGATGCCGCGTCAGTTCCTCGCTCGACAGCTGCCGGCGCTCCAGCGCGTCGGCAAGGCCGGCGACCCCGAGTTGATGCAGGCTCGCCGTCATTCGATCACCCGCGGCACGACGTAGAGGCCGCCCTCGACCGCGGGTGCGCTGCGTTGGTTGGCCTCGCGGTCGATGCGCTCGCTGGCGACGTCCTCGCGCAGCCGCAGCGCCACGTCCTGCACCGCCGACAGCGGTGTGTAGAGCGGCGCGACGCCGGTGGTGTCGACCGCACGCATGCGCTCGACGATGTCGAAGAAGCCGTTGAGCTGGCCGAGCATCTGGGCCTGTTCGGCCTCGCTCAGCTCGAGCCGGGCCAGCAGCGCGATGCGGCTCACGTCGGTGGGGGTCAAGGCCATGGGTCGGGTCCGGGAAGCGATCGAAACGAGGGGCGTCGCCCGGCGTGGCTGCTGCATTTCGACGCAGTTGCACGGGACCCCTGGGGTATTATCGATGGTGATTTGCACCCGGTCGGGATGGAGGCGTTCACTGCGCGGATCACGCCGCAGCGACGCGGACCTCGTGGCCGGCGACGACGACCTTGCGCACCCCCGACCTCCCGGCGACGCCCCCGCCCGCGGCGCCCTGCTGAAACGCCACCGAACATGTTCGCTTCCCTGCGACGCTACTTCTCGACCGATCTCGCGATCGACCTCGGCACCGCCAACACGCTGATCTACGTCCGGGGCAAGGGCATCGTGCTCGACGAGCCCTCGGTGGTCGCGATCCGCCACGAGGGCGGCCCCAACGGCAAGAAGACCATCCAGGCGGTCGGCGCCGAGGCCAAGGCGATGCTCGGCAAGGTGCCCGGCAACATCGAGGCGATCCGCCCGATGAAGGACGGCGTGATCGCGGACTTCACCGTCACCGAGCAGATGCTCAAGCAGTTCATCAAGATGGTCCATCCGC
>CAZUUU010000390.1:0-1992 GCA_964622685.1 uncultured Methylibium sp. | reverse complement strand
GCATCAAGTTCGTCAACGAGACCATGATGGAACACCCGATGCATCTGCACGGCGTATTCATGGAGTTGGTCAACGGCAACGGCATCTACGCGCCGCGCAAGCACACCATCATCGTGCCACCGGCGCAGACCGTCGAGCTCGACGCCACCTTCGAGGACGAAGGCATGTGGGCGTTCCACTGCCACCTCTTCTACCACGCCGCCACCGGGATGATGCGCCTGGTCAAGGTGGCTTGAGGATCACGCCGATGCAGAAGAACATGAGTGCGGCGTT
This sequence comes from uncultured Methylibium sp., assembly GCA_964622685.1. Lineage (GTDB taxonomy): Bacteria > Pseudomonadota > Gammaproteobacteria > Burkholderiales > Burkholderiaceae_C > Methylibium. Next base: position 1,719 of record CAZUUU010000390.1, on the reverse strand, counting down.
GCGCCGCGCGGGCGGCGCACTGCTGGCCGCCATCGCCCTGGGGGCGCAAGCGATGGAGGACGAGTCAATCTACTCCTATACGCGGGTCGAAGCCGACGCCGGCAAGGTACGCGGGCAATCCGGCTCGGCGCAGTCGCTGGCCATCGACGGCTGGGTCGGCGGCGACTTCAACCGCCTGTGGTACCAGCTCGATACCGAGCGGCGCGGCGGGCGAACCGAGGCGGCCGAACTGCAGTTGCTCTACGGGCGCTACATCGCCCCGTTCTGGGACGCGCAGATCGGGCTGCGCCGCGACGAACGGCCCGACGGGCGCGACTACCTAGCGCTCGGCGTGCGCGGGCTCGCGCCCTATGCCTTCGATGTCGACCTGAAGCTGTTCGTGCGCGACGACGGCAAGGTCTTCGCGCGCACGCGCTTCGAGAACGACTTTCTGCTCACCAATCGCTTCGTCGTGACGCCTTCGGTGGGCCTCGAGTGGTCGGCTTCCGACATCGACGCGACGGTTCGTCGCGGCGCCTACCAGGCCGATCTGGGCGTGCAGGCGCGTTACGAGTTCAACCGGCGCGTCGCGCCCTACTTGAGCCTGTCGCGCACCTTCTATCCGCGCGCGCAGCCGGGCGGGGAGACCGCCGCGACGCAGTGGCGCGCGGGGCTGCGGGTACTCTTCTGAGCTGGCTTGGATCAGAGGCCGAAGCCTTTCCGCGAAGCCGCGTGGGGCGGGTCGAAGGACTCGGGTCTTCGTCCCTGACGGCTTGGCGTCCTTAAGTCTTGCCTAAAGGTGGACAACGACCATTGGGAGATGACGTGACGGCCCCGTCGCGCCGGAGAACCCTGTGACAACGCCACCCAGTCCTGCTTCTTTCGACCTGCTCAGGGCCGAGTCCTTCATCCGCGGCGAGTCCACGCTCGCCGTCCTGAGCGATGCCCCGTTCGACGCGGTCGCCGCGCGCCTGCAAGGCAGCTTGGCCGCGAATGGGTTGACGGTTCTTCATGTGCACGAGTTCGACCGCATGCTCGGGGCCAAGGGGTTCGCACTAGGCATGCGCTGCCGTGTCTACGAGGTGTGCGATCCGCACCTCGCGGCCCACCTGCTTGCGCTCGATCCTGGCCTGGCCCATGTGCTGCCGTGTCGCATCGCGATGCACGACCACGGTGGCGTCGTCACGGTCACGACACCCCGGCCGGTGGTGCTGATGGCGGAGTTCTCGCATGCGGCGTCGGTGGCGCGTCTTGCCCGCAGCTTCGAGGCCGGTTTGCAGCGCGTGCTCAAGGGGGTGCAGCCATGAACGCGGCGAACCACGGTGAGCGCGACGTGGAGGATCGCCGCGAGTTGCGCGAATCGCTTCACGACATCCGCAACCACCTCAATGCGATCCTCGGGTTGGTGAGCATGATCCTGCTGCAGTCGCGCGACGAGTCCGTGGTCCGGTACCGGCCGATGGTGGAAGAACAGTCCGAGCAACTGCGCCACCTGATGGCGAACATGGAGATGCCCGCCAAACCGGGCAGCACCACGCCGCGTTCCACGACCCCACCGGTCGATGCGCCACGCTTCGTCCCGGCCCTCGTCGATCTGTATGCGCCCTACGCCGCCGAGTACGGCATGCGGCTCAAGTTTCGCGTCGAGCCCGGCATGCAGCGCTTGGCTGTCGATGGGCGGGCGCTGCATCGCCTGCTGAGTAATCTGCTCGTCAACGCGATCAAGCACTCGGAGGCCTC
>CAZUUU010000389.1:0-2009 GCA_964622685.1 uncultured Methylibium sp. | reverse complement strand
GCAGGCCGTGCAGGTCGACCTGCGCCTGGATCGCCCAGACGCCGCGGCGCAGCTTGCGCGCCACGTCGGGGCCGACGCCGCGGCGGCGCCAGGACAGCGCCTCGTCGGTGTCGAGCAGCGACTCGACATCGAACTCGTCGGACAGCGCCTCGCGCAGCACCGCCTGCTCGTCGCGCTGGCGCTGCAGCGGCAGCGGCTCGGGCTTGGGGCGCTGGGGCGCGGCCTGGGCCTTCGTCTTGAGCGGCGTCACCGGGCCGACCTCGGTGGCGAACAGCTCGCGCTCGCGGCGGGCGGCCGCCTCGCGGGCGAGCGCTTCGGCCTCGCGCGCCGCCTGCTCGCGGGCGGCGGTCTCCATCCGGCGCTTCAGCGCCTTCAGGTCCTGCAGGCCGGCGACGCGCGGCCTGGCACGCGGCACGCCGCTCACAGCAGCCCCCGCTCGGCAAACGACACCACGCTGCCGCGCGCCACGACGAAGTGGTCCAGCACCTTCACGTCGATCAGCGCCAGCGCGGCCTTCAGCGCCTGCGTCAGCGCCTCGTCGGCGCGCGAGGGCTCGGCCACGCCGGAGGGGTGGTTGTGCGCCAGGATCGCGGCCGCGGCGTTGAGCGCCAGCGCACGCTTGACCACCTCGCGCGGGTAGACGCTGGCCTGCCCGAGCGTGCCGCGGAACAGCTCCTCGAAGGCCAGCAGCCGGTGCTGGGTGTCGAGGAACAGCACCGCGAAGACCTCGTGCGGCTTGCCCGCCAGCTGCAGCTGCAGGTAGTCCTTGACGGTCTGCGGCGCGTCGAACACCGGCGCCTCGGACAAGCGTGCCGTCAGCGTGCGGCGCGCGATCTCCAGCACCGCGGCCAGCTCGGCGCGCTTGGCCGGGCCGAGGCCCTTGACGCGCTCCAGCGCCGTCGGCTCGGCGGCCAGCAGGCCGGTGAGGCCGCCGAACTCGTCGAGCAGGTGCTGCGCCAGCTGCAGCACGCCGCGGCCCTGCACGCCGGTGCGCAGCAGCAGCGCCAGCAGTTCGGCGTCGGCCAGCGCCTGCGGGCCGCGCGCGAGCAGCTTCTCGCGGGGTCTCAGGTCGGCGGGGAGGTCCTTCACGGTGCGGGGTGCCAAAATCCGGTCCAGTCTATCGAAGCGACCTTCACCTCGTGTCACAAGTCCAGCCCGGCTCCTTCCTGACCCTGCATTACCGCCTGACCGGCCCCGACGGCGCGGCGCTGGTCGACACCTTCGCCGAGCAGCCGGCGACGCTGTCGCTCGGCACCGGCGAGCTGGCGCCCGCGATGGAGCAGCGCCTGATCGGCCTGGAGGAAGGCACGCGCACGCGCTTCGACCTGGCGCCGGGCGAAGCCTTCGGTCCGCGCAACCCCGAGCTGCTGCAGCGCGTGTCGCTCGCGGTGTTGCGTGAGCACGGCGATCCCGACGAGCGCTACGCCGTCGGCGACGTGGTGCAGTTCCCCACGCCCGACGGCCGCGGCAGCTTCGCCGGCGTGCTGCGCCAGCTGGGCCCGCAGGGCGAGGACTGGGCGCTGTTCGACTTCAACCACCCGCTGGCCGGCCAGGCGCTGGCCTTCGAGGTGCAACTGATCGGGGTGCTGTGATGAAGACACCGGAGAGCGACGCGTCCGACGTGCGCGATGTGGTCCTGGCCGAGCCGCGCGGCTTCTGCGCCGGCGTCGACCGCGCGATCGAGATCGTCGAGCGCGCGCTGCGGCGCTTCGGTGCGCCGATCTACGTGCGCCACGAGATCGTGCACAACACCTACGTCGTCAACGACCTCAAGGCCAAGGGCGCGATCTTCATCGAGGACCTGACCGAGGTGCCGGCCGGCGCGACGCTGGTGTTCAGCGCCCACGGCGTCAGCCGCGCGGTGCGCGACGAGGCCGAGGCGCGCGGCTTCTCGATCTTCGACGCGACCTGCCCGCTGGTGACCAAGGTGCACGTCGAAGTCGCCAAGCTCGCGAAGGAAGGCTACGAGTTCATCATGATCGGCCACAAGGGCCACCCCGAGGTCGAGG
>CAZUUU010000388.1:0-2017 GCA_964622685.1 uncultured Methylibium sp. | reverse complement strand
TCAACGGCTTCGTGCTGTTCTTCGCGCTGCCGTGCATGCTGTTCCGCTTCGGCGCGAGCACGCCGGTCGCCAACCTGCTGAACCCGGCGATGCTGCTGGTCTACGGCCTGAGCGCCGTGCTGATCGTCGGCGTCACGATCCGGGTCACGCGCAGCGAGCGGGTGCACCTGAAGGACGCTGCCTTCGGCGCCCTGGTCGCCGCCTTCCCCAACACCGGCTTCATGGGCATGCCGATGATGACGGCCCTGCTGGGCGCGGCTGCGGCGGGGCCGATGATGGTCACGCTGCTGGTGGACATGTTCATCACCACCTCGATCTGCCTCACGCTCGCGCAGCTGCACGGCAGCGCCCACCTGCCGCTGGGCGCGCGGCTGCGCATCGCCTTGCGCGGGCCGATCGGCAACCCGCAGCCCTGGGCGATCGCGCTGGGCGCGGTGTTCTCGGCCGCGGGCCTGAGCCTGCCCGGGCCGGTCGACCGCGTCGTCGAGCTGCTGGCCGGGGCGGCCACGCCGGTCGCGCTGTTCACGATCGGCGCGGTGCTGTGCCGGGCGGGTCGTCACGTGCACACGCGCACGCCGCCGGCGCTGTTCGTCCCGGTGGCGCTGATCAAGCTCTTCGTGCATCCGGCGCTGGTGTTCGCGCTGGGCTCCGCGATGATCGCGCTGGGCCTGCCGCTGACGGGCTTCCAGCTCACCGTGCTGACGCTGGCCGCGGCGCTGCCCTCGGCCAGCAACGTGTCCCTGCTGGCCGAGCGCTTCGGCGCCGACAACGGCCGTGTGGCGCGCATCATCATGACCTCGACCCTGCTGGCCTTCGTCAGCTTCTCGGCCCTGGCCTGGTTCTTCGACGTCCGGCCCTGAGCGGCGCCGCGCGTGCGGTCGGTCACAAGCGCGCGGCCTGCGGTTGCACTTTGTCAAGCCTGCGGCCGGCCCCTGTCGGCATGCTCGACGCGTCGTCCACGTCACCCGAGCCCATGCACCGCTTTCGACTTTCCGCCCTGCTCGTCGCCGGCCTGATGGGGCTGCAGGCCTGTGGCGGCGGTGGCGGCGACGACGCGTCGTCGTCGGGCACCGGGGGCAGCGGCGCGCCGTCGAGCCCGACCACGCCCAGCCCGCCGGCGACCCCGACCGACATCGGCTGCGGCACGGCCAACTTCCAGCCCGAGGCCCTGCGGCTGATCAACGCGCGGCGCGCCGCCGGCGCCAGCTGCGGCACGCGCGGCAACTTCGCGCCGGCGCCGGCGCTCGCCTGGAACGGCGCGCTGGCCACCGCCGCCTACGGCCACAGCCTGGACATGGCGACGCAGAACTACTTCGCGCACGACAGCCTGGACGGCCGCTCGCTCGGCACGCGCGTCACGGCCGCCGGCTACAACTGGTCGACCGTCGGCGAGAACATCGCCGCGGGCTACGCCACGCTGCCGGCGGTGATCGACGGCTGGATGACCAGCGACGGCCATTGCGCCAACCTGATGAGCGCCAGCTTCACCGAGGTCGGCCTGGCCTGCGCGCGCAACAGCGCCAGCACCTACGGCATCTACTGGACGCAGAACCTGGGCCGTCCGCGCTGACCGTCACGGCCAGGCCGTCGCCGCGAGCGCGGCCGCCCCGGCCCAGCTCGCCACCAGCACGGCCGCCACGCGCGCGGCGTAGGCCGGCCCCCCGGCCACCAGCGCCACCGCGCTGCGCGACAGCGTGTTGACGCCGATCGCCAGCAGCGTGCCGGCGAGGGCGCTGTGCAGCGGCAGCGCCCCGGCCCCGTGCAGGGACGCCAGCGAGACGACCGGCGCGTGGGCATCGGCCAAGGCCGCCAGCGCCACGCCGGCCAGCAGGCCGGTCTCGCCGAAGTGGCGCTGGACCGTCGTGACGAACCAGGCCACGCCCGCCAGCAGTGACGCGGTCGCCAGCGCCTCGCGCGGCCGCAGCATCGCGCCGCGCGGCGCCGGCACGACGGCACGCCCGCCCGGCGGCGGCCGTCGCAGCAGCGGCAGGGCCGCCAGCACCGCGAGGCCGGCCCC
>CAZUUU010000387.1:0-2029 GCA_964622685.1 uncultured Methylibium sp. | reverse complement strand
GCCCGTCCTTGATGAAGGGCAGCGCCGAGGGAAGGTTGTCCCAGATGATCGGCACCTGCCCGGCGATCACGTCGTTGAGCGCCGGACCCGCGCCGCGGGAGGGGATGTGGGTGATGAAGGTCCCGGTCAGGCTCTTGACCAGCTCCATCTGCAGGTGGCCGATGCCGCCGGTGCCCGAGCTGGCATAGCTGTACTTGCCCGGGTTCTTCTTGATCTCGGCAAAGAAGCCGGCGTAGTCCTTGGCCGGGAAGCTGGGGTGGACCGCGATCACGTTGGGCGTGGCCGCGATGTTGATGATCGGCGTGAAGTCCGTGAGCGTGTTGTACGGCATCTTCGGGTTGATCGCCGGATTGGCCGCGGTCGTCGAGACGGTCGCCATGCCGAGCGCGTAGCCGTCGGCCGGCGACTTGGCGATCGCGTCGGCGCCGATCACGCCACCGCCGCCGCCGCGGTTCTCGACCACCATGGTCTGGCCCAGGGGCCCGTTGATCTTCTCGGCCACGACGCGCGCGACGATGTCGGTCGTGCCGCCCGGCGCGAAAGGCACGACCAGACGCACCGGCTTGTTCGGGTAGGCCTGGGCGTGAGCCATCGTCAACGGGGCCATCGCGGCCAGCAAGGCGGCGCCGGCCAGCACGGCGCGACGGAAGTTCGAAACCATGGAGGCCTCCTTGAGATGGGATGGGTGCGAGTTGCGGCGACTGTGCACGCCTGCGCCAGCCCCGCCGATTGTGGAAACCCCTCACAGGGGGAACCGTTAACCTCGGTCGATGCGCGATCTGCTGCTGCTGCTGCCCGACTTCCTGCTGATCGTCGTCGGCTTCCTGGTGTGCCGCTACACGGTGCTGGGCCGCCCGGTCTGGGAGTCGGCCGAGAAGCTGGTGTACTACCTGCTGTTCCCGGTGCTGCTGTTCACCTCGATCGTGCGCAACCCGCTGAACCCCGGCGATGCCGCGGCGCTGGCGGCCGGCGGCCTGGCGACGGTGGGGCTCGGCATCGCCCTGGCCTATGCACTGAAGCGCTGGCCCGGCGTCGACGCGACGCTGCACGCCTCGGGGGCGCAGGTGGCGTTCCGCTTCAACTCCTACGTCGCGCTGGCGATGGCCGAGCGCCTGGGCGGCGCCGCGGGCGTCGCGCAGATGGCGGTGCTGGTGGCCGTCTGCGTGCCGCTGTGCAATGCCGGCGCGGTGCTGCCGCTGGCCCGCCACGGCGGCCATCACCTGGGGCGCGAGCTGATGCGCAACCCGCTGATCCTCAGCACGCTCGGCGGCCTGTTCGCCAACCTGCTGGGCCTGCAGTTCCCGGATCCCGTCGGCACGGTCCTGCAGCGCATCGGTCAGGCGGCCCTGCCGCTGGGCCTGATGGCGGTCGGCGCCGGCCTGCAGCTGGGCGGGCTGACGGCCTCGCCGGCGCTCGCGGCCGGGCTGCTGGCGATCCGCCATGCGCTGCTGCCGCTCTTCGCATTGATCTTCGGGGTCTGGCTGGGTCTCCCGGCATTGCAGCTGACGGTGCTGGTGGCCTTCGCCGCGATGCCGACCGCCTCGAGCTGCTACGTGCTGGCGGTGCGCATGGGCGGCCACGGGCCCTTCGTCGCCGGCCTCGTCACGGTCTCCACGCTGCTGGGCATGCTGACGCTGCCGGCCTGGCTGGCCTTGCGCCTGGCCTGGGTCAGTCCCTGACGGCGGCGGCGGGCCGCTCGCGTTGCGCCAGCGCCCAGTCGATGTGCTCGGCCACCAGCGGCGTCGCGCCGGGCCGCGCGCCGTCCAGTTCGCGAGCCACCACCGGGTCGCCCTCGGCCCGCCAGGCGTTGCCGAGTGCCACCGCGAGGTTGCGCCGCCAGCGCTGGTAGCCGATGCGGCGGATCGCGCTGCCCTCGGTGTGGCGCAGGAAGCCGGCCTCGTCCCATTGCCACAAGGCCAGCAGCGGCGGTGCGTCGAGCGCGCCGCGCGTGTCGAAGTCCGGCAGCGGCGCGCGCTGCGCGTACTTGTTCCAGGGGCAGGCGAGCTGGCAGTCGTCGCAACCGTAGATG
>CAZUUU010000386.1:0-2043 GCA_964622685.1 uncultured Methylibium sp. | reverse complement strand
ACGTAGTTGCGGCCGGCCAGCGCGTCGCGCATGTCGTCGTAGGCGGCGCCCAGCGCGCCCACGGTGCGCCGACCCAGGCGCCGCAGGCTCAGGCTGCGCTGCGTGCGCACGTAGCGCCACAGGTCCGACACCAGGCCGAAGGGCCGCGCCAGCCAGACCGAGAGGATCAGCACCCCCACCAGCACCGCGCCCACCGAGGTGGCGCCCACCAGCAGCGTGCGGCGGCGCGCCTTCTCCACAAACTGCCCGAAGCTCTGCACCGGCTTGCCGACGGAAACCGCGCCGATGACCAGGCCGTCCACCTGCACGGGCGCGGCCACGTACATCACCGAGGTCTGGGTGTCGCCGTCCACGTCGGGCGAGGTGCGCGCGCCGTAGCTGCCCTGCAGCGCCAGCCGCACGTCGCGCCAGCGCGAATGGTCGGCGCCTTCGTGCAGGCCCAGCGAGTCGAAGCGGACGATGCCCTCGCGGTCCATCACCGTCACGCGCAGCTCGACGCGCTTCTTGACGAAGCCGAAGATGTCGGCCTCGAACTCGCGTGCGTAGAGGCTGCGAAAGACCTGCTGCAGGCCTTCGACGTTGGGGCCGTTGATTGCGGCCTCGGGGCCGCCGGAGCGGGCCTCGATCAACGAAGCCATCAGGTGCGAGGTCTCGACCAGCGACTCCTCGGCCGACTCGCGGTAGCGCGGGTCGATGTCGGCCACCAGGCGCCACAGCAGGAAGGCCACGCCCAGCGCGTAGGCCAGCAGGATGCCGACGAAGATGCGGTTTCTCTTGCTGTTCACGCCGGACGCTGCAACGGCAAGTCCTCGGCCAGCGCATAGCCCGTGCCGCGGTGGGTGACGATGGCCTCCAGCGTCGGCGCCACGAGCTTGAGCTTGGCGCGCAGCGTCTTCACGTGCGCGTCCACCGTGCGGTCGAAGCTCTCGGTCGCGTCGTCCCACACCAGCCGCAACAGCGCGTCGCGGCTGTAGACGTGGCCGGGGCGCGCGGCCAGGGTCTTGAGCAGGCCGTACTCGTAGCGCGACAGGTCGAGCGCCTGGCCGTAGTAGCGGATGCGGCGCCGGCCGTCGTCGACCTCGATGGGCAGCGTGGCCGCAACGACCGCCGGCGCGGCGACGGGCGCGCTTGCACCGCGCGCGCTGCGCCTCAGCACCGTGCGCACGCGCGCCACCAGCTCGCGCGGCGAGAAGGGCTTGGCCACGTAGTCGTCGGCGCCCAGCTCCAGGCCGACCACGCGGTCGATCTCGTGGCTGCGCGCGGTGAGGAAGACGACGGGCACGTCGGCCTGCTCGCGCAGGCGCTTGAAGAGCTCGAAGCCGTTGATGTCGGGCAGGCCCACGTCCAGGATCACCAGCGCCGGGACCCGGGCCGCAAAGTGCTGCAGCGCCGCCTCGCCGGTGGCGCAGCACAGCGGCTCGAAGCCTTCGGTGCGCAGCGCATAGCTCAGCGTGTCGGCGATGCCGGGTTCGTCCTCGACGATCAGGATGTGCGGGCGCGCCATGCTGGGCAGGGATGATAGGGCCGTGATAATCGTCCGATGACTTCGACCGCCCTGCCGCCGCTCGCCAACGACCGCTTCCTGCGCGCCTGCCTGCGCCTTCCGACCGACTGCACGCCCGTGTGGCTGATGCGCCAGGCCGGCCGCTACCTGCCCGAGTACAAGGCGACGCGCATGAAGGCCGGCAACAGCTTCATGGGCCTGGCGACCAATCCCCAGTACGCCACCGAGGTGACGATCCAGCCGCTGGACCGCTACGCGCTCGATGCCGCCATCCTGTTCAGCGACATCCTGACCGTGCCCGACGCGATGGGCCTGGGTCTGAGCTTCGGCGCCGGCGAAGGCCCGAAGTTCGAACGCCCGATCAAGGACGAGGCCGACGTGGCGAAGCTCGCCGTGCCCGACATGGACAAGCTGCGCTACGTGTTCGACGCGGTCGCGTCGATCCGGCGCGCACTCGGCTCGGGCCTCAAACAGCGCGTGCCGCTGATCGGCTTCTCGGGCAGCCCGTGGACGCTGGCCTGCTACATGGTCGAAGGCGG
>CAZUUU010000385.1:0-2044 GCA_964622685.1 uncultured Methylibium sp. | reverse complement strand
AGTCCTTCAGGACCTTCAGCGTCTCCTCGGGCAGCCAGACGTCCGGGCCGTAGACCTGCGTCGACTTCTCGCCGGCGTAGATCTCCATCCAGTGGATCTTCTTCTTGCCGCCGTAGCTCTTCTCGACCGCCGCGTCGACGACCTTGATCATCACCGGCGTGATGTCGAAGCCGGTGCCGTCGCCCTCGATGTACGGAATGATCGGCTCGTCGGGGACGTTGAGCGAGTAGTCGGCATTGACGGTGATCTTCTGGCCACCGGCGGGCACCTTGATGTGCTGGTACATGGGGTCGTGTCTCCGTGCGAGGAAGGCGGGACGAGGATGGGAGCGAAGCGTCTGGAATTCTAGGCGACGCCTGCAATCGGCAGGGGCCTGTCGACACGACGCCGTGCGGTCAGCGGGCGCCTGGGAGGCTGCGTTAAATTGACGGCTCCACTGCTGGATCACGCATGCATCGCAAGTCGTCGTCGTGGCTCGTCGCCGGCCTCCTGCTCCTGAGCGCCCTGCCCGGCCTCGCCCAGTCCGGGCCCCAGAAGCTGCCGGCGCTGCGCCTGAGCGCCGGCATCCACCAGATCCAGGCCGAGGTCGCACGCACCCCGGAGCAGCGGGCGATCGGCCTGATGAGCCGGCCGGCCCTGGGGAGCAACGAAGGCATGCTGTTCGTCTTCGACGAGCCGGCGCCGCAATGCTTCTGGATGAAGAACACCCTCATCCCGCTGTCGATCGCCTTCGTCGCCGACGACGGCACGATCCTCCAGATCGCCGACATGCCGCCTCAGACGCTCGAATCCACCTGCTCGACGCGGCCGGTGCGCCTGGTCCTCGAGATGAACAAGGGCTGGTTCGCCCAGCGCAACCTCAAGGTCGGCAGCAAGCTGGGCGGCTCGCCGTTCCGACCCTGAGGCGCAAACCGCCGGGCCCTCAGCCGAAGTTCCCGGCCGCAAAGTCCCAGTTCACCAGGCTGTCGAAGTAGGCCTCGACGAACTTCGGCCGGGCATTGCGGTAGTCGATGTAGTAGGCGTGTTCCCACACGTCGATCGTCAGCAGCGGCCGGTCGCTCCCGGTGAGCGGCGTCGCGGCATTGGCGGTGTTGACGATGTCGAGGCTGCCATCGGCCTTCTTCACCAGCCAGGTCCAGCCGGAACCGAAGTTGCCGACCGCGCTCTTGGTGAAAGCCTCGCGGAAGGCCGCGTAGCTGCCCCACCTGGCGTCGATCGCCTGGGCCAGGGCGCCCGACGGCTGGCCGCCGCCCGCGGGCTTCATGCTGTGCCAGAAGAAGGTGTGGTTCCAGATCTGCGCTGCATTGTTGAAGATCGCGCCGCTGGACTTGCGGACGATCTCCTCCAGGGCGAGCGGCTCGAACTCCGTCCCCTTGATCAGGTTGTTGAGGTTGGTGACGTAGGCCTGGTGGTGCTTGCCGTGGTGGAACTCGAAGGTCTCCTTCGACATGGCCGGGGCGAGGGCGTCGGCCGGGTACGGCAAGGCGGGCAGTTGGTGTTCCATGGGTGGCGTGGGCTTCCTGAGGTGATCGGCGAGCAGGCCCGCCGGAGAGCGTTCGATATAGTCTATGGGACTTCGAACAACCCCGGAGGAACGAGGCATGGGCGCGATATTCCAATCACTCGGACGTACGGTGGCAGCCGGTCTGGTGCTGCTGGTTCTCATCGTGCTGCTGGCCGGCAACGTCCAGTTCAGCCATGCCTGGGGCGCCTTCGTGATGCGCTGGCTGCACGTGATTTCGGGCGTGATGTGGATCGGGCTGCTGTGGTACTTCAACTTCGTGCAGATCCCGTCCATGCCCAGGATTCCCGACGAGCAGAAGCCCGCGATCAGCAAGGTGATCGCGCCGACCGCGCTGTTCTGGTTCCGCTACGGCGCGCTGGCGACGGTCGTCACCGGCCTGCTGCTGGCATGGATGAACGGCTACATCGCCGGCGCGCTGGCGATGCAGAAGCCCTTCGTCGCGATCGGCATCGGCATGTGGCTGGCGCTGATCATGGCCTTCAACGTCTGGTTCATCATCTGGCCGAACCAGAAGAAGGC
>CAZUUU010000384.1:0-2063 GCA_964622685.1 uncultured Methylibium sp. | reverse complement strand
ATCGGCATGGCCGCCGAAGTCGCCCACGGCTCCTGCACCGACCTGCCGCCCGCGCGGCGCTGAGCCACACCACCGACACGACGAGGTCCGCATGCCATCCGCCAGCACCGATTACCTCGTCATCGGAGCTGGCGCCACCGGCCTCGCCTTCGCCGACACGCTGATCGCCGAGACCGACGCCCACGTCACGATCGTCGATCGTCAGGGCAAGCCCGGCGGTCACTGGAACGACGCCTACCCTTTCGTCACGCTGCACCAGCCGTCGTCCTTCTATGGCGTCGCCTCGCTCGAGATGGGCAGCGGCCTCAAGGACCCGGTGGGCCTGAACCGCGGCCTGTACGAGCTGGCCAGCGGACCCGAGGTCTGCGGCTACTTCGACCGCGTGATGAACCACCGCCTGCTGGCCAGCGGGCGCGTCAGCTACCACCCGCTCAGCAACCACCTCGGCGGCGGCGAGCTCGAGTCGCTGCTGTCGGGCGTGCGCACGCGGCTGGCGGTGCGCCGCAAGATCGTCGACGCGACCTGGTTCAGCCCGGCCGTGCCCTCGACGCACACGCGCGGCTTCGAGGTCGGCGAGGGCGTGCGCGTCGTGCCGCCCAATGCCTTGCCGGGGCTGTGGCACCGGTCGGGAGGCGACCCGATGCCGCGCCGCTTCGTCGTCCTCGGGGCGGGCAAGACCGCGATGGACACCTGCGTGTGGCTGTTGCAGTCGGGCGCCGAGCCGGACGCGATCACCTGGGTGGTGCCGCGCGACTCCTGGGTGACCAACCGGCTGACGACGCAGAACGCCCCCGAGTTCTTCAAGGAGGCGATCGGCGGTCAGGCCGACCAGATGGAGGCCTTCGCGCACGCCACGTCGGCCGACGACCTGTTCCTGCGGCTCGAAGCCCGCGGCGTGATGCTGCGCATCGACCGCGAGCGCTTGCCCACGATGTTCCACTTCGCGACGCTGTCGGAGGCCGAGGTCGAAGTGCTGCGCCGGATCCGGCGGGTCGTCCGCCTGGGGCGAGCGTGCTCGGTGGCGCGCGACCACATGCTGCTGGAGCGGGGCCGGGTGGAGGTGGAGCCCGGTAGCCTCTACATCGACTGCACCGCATCGGCGGTCGGGTTCAAGGCCGCGGAGCCGGTGTTCCAGCCGGGCCGCATCGTGATCCAGCTGTTGCGTGCGCCGCTGGTGACCTTCAGTGCGGCGCTCACCGCCTGGATCGAGGCGCACCACGACGACGACGCGCTGAAGAACCGCCTCTGCGCGCCAGTGCCCTTCCCGCACGTGGCGGCCGACTACCCGCGCACGATGGCCGCGGCCATGGCCAACCAGTTCCACTGGAACCAGGACGAGGCGCTGCGCAAGTGGATCCGCAACTGCCGGCTCGATGCCTTCGGTCGGCTCACGGCCAGCGCCGACAAGCAGGACGCCGAGAAGCAGGCGATCCTCGGCCGCCTGAAGGCAGCGGTGCAGGCCGCGATGGCCAACATGCCCCGCCTGCTCGCCGGCTGAAGGCTTCCGGCAGACCTGGGCGGCGTGGCGCCATGAAGAAGGCCCGCCGAAGCGGGCCCTCCGGTTCACGTCGAACGGCGTCTACTCGAGCTTGACTTCGACGCGCCGTGCCTCGGCGGCATCGCCGGCGTTCAACTGCTCGGGCTTCTTCAGCTCGACCTTGTCCTCGGCGACGCCGGCGGCCTTGAGTGCATCGCGCACGGCCAGGGCACGTTGCTTGGCCAGTTCCTCGTTCTTGGCCGGGTCGCCGGTCGAGTCGTGGAAGCCGCTGACCACGGCCTTCTTGCCGGCGGCCACGCCCTTCGCGACATCGGCCAGGGCGGCGGCCGCACCGTCCGCGACGGCCGCCGAGGCGGAGGCGAAGTAGAACTTCACGACACCGTTCTCGACCTTGATGCTGGCGCCGCCGGCGGCGGCGGCCGGGGCTGCTGCGGGGGCCGGTGCCGCGGCCGTGGTGGCTGCGGTGGGCGCCGGCGCGGCGTGCGACGACGCGCTGCCGCCCGTGACGCCCGGCAGCAGCGGCACGATCAGCAGGGCCACGATGTTGATGATCTTGATCAGCGGG
>CAZUUU010000383.1:0-2070 GCA_964622685.1 uncultured Methylibium sp. | reverse complement strand
CCGGCAAGACCTGGATGCTGGTCTCGCGCATCCTGCGCGCGCTGCTCGACGGCGCCGAGCCGCAGCAGATCCTGGCCATCACCTTCACGCGCAAGGCCGCCGGCGAGATGCGCGAGCGCCTGGGCGCGCTGCTGCACGAGATGGCGCTCGCCACGCCCGCGCAGCGCATCGAGGCGCTGACGGCGCGAGGCCTCGACGAGAGCCAGGCCCGCGCGGCCGAGCCACGGCTCGCGACGCTGGCCGAGCGCCTGCTCGATGGCGGGCGCGGCGTCGAGGTCCGCACCTTCCACGGCTGGTTCGGGCAGTTGCTGCGTGCGGCGCCAGCGGCGTTGCTCGAAGCGCAGGGCCTGACGGCCGAGGTCGCGCTGCTCGAGGACACCGAGGAGATCGAGCCGCGCCTGTGGCGCCGCTTCCTGCACCTCGTCGCCGGCGACCCGGCCTTGCGTGCCGATCACGCAATGCTGGTGCGTCAACGCGGCCGCAGTGTCGCCCGCGACTGGCTGCGCGCGGCGCTGGCGCAGCGCGCCGAGATCGAGCGTGCCGATGCGGCCGGGACCTTCGAGCGCAGCGTGCCGGATGCGGCCGAATGGAATCCGGCCTTCGCGGCCTGGGCCCAGCCCTCGGAGGCCTTGCGGGTCGACCCCTTGCGCGGCCGCCTCGCCGACCTGGCGCGCCGCCTGGGTGCTGCCGGCGGCAAGAGGGCGCGCGACGCCGCGGCGGCGCTCGAGCTCGCGCTGCAGGCCGCGGACTTCGACGCCGCATGGTCGGCGCTGGTGACCGGGCAGGGCACGCCGCGCAAGCTCGGCGACGACCATGCCGACGCGATGGAAGCCGCCTTCGATGCGCTCTGCGCCGTTCGCGACGCGATCGAGCAGCAGGCCGCCCACGAAGAGCACCTGCGCCTGGTGCGGCTGTCGCGCGCGCTGCTGGCTGCCTACCGCACGCTCAAGCGAGACGAAGGCATCGCCGACATGGCCGACCTCGAGGCCTGCGCCGAACGCCTGCTGGCCGACGCCGAGCTGTCGGGGTGGGTGCAGGAGCGGCTCGACGCGCGGCTCTCGCACCTGCTGATCGACGAGTTCCAGGACACCAACCCGACCCAGTGGCGGGCCCTGCATGCCTGGCTGGCGGGCTACGCCGGCGCGGGCGGCGGCGCGAGCGGGCAACGGCCGCTGGCGGTCTTCCTGGTCGGTGACCCGAAGCAGAGCATCTACCGCTTCCGCCGCGCCGATCCGCGCGTCTTCGGCGAGGCGCGCGCCTTCGTGCAGGAGGCGCTCGCCGGGGTCCATCTCAGTTGCGATCACACGCGACGCAATGCGCCGGCCGTCGTCGATGCGCTGAACGCGGTGTTCGGGCGCCTGGCGGCCGACGGCGCCTATGCGGGCTTTCGGCCGCACAGCACGGCGAGCGATGCGGCCGGCATGGTCCAGCGGCTGCCGCTGGTGGAACGCGTCAAGGCCGAGAAGGCCGCCGCACCGACCGTCTGGCGCGACAGCCTGGCCACCCCGCGCGTCGTGGTCGAGGAGGCGCTCAAGCTCGTCGAGGCGCGCCGCGTGGCCGGCGCGATCGCGCGTTGCCTCGCCGGTGCCGATGGCCTGCCGCCATTGACGCCGGGCGAGGTGATGGTGCTGGCGCGCAAGCGCGCACCGCTGCAATGGGTGGCTCAGGCGCTGCAGGAGCGCGGCATCCCGTGCAACGCGCCGGCCGAGCATGCGCTGGCGGACCTGCCCGTGGCGCGCGACGTGGTCGCGCTGCTGGATGCGCTGGTGTCGCCGCGCCATGACCTGTCGCTGGCGCATGCGCTGAAGAGCCCGGTCTTCGGTGCCGACGATGCTGATCTGCAGGCGATCGCGGTTGCGGTCCGGCAATCGCTCCCGCCCACCTCGTGGTGGGAGGCCCTGATGTCCGGCGCCGGCAGCGGCAGGCCCGCGCTCGATCGCGCCCGCGCCCTGCTGCCGGGCTGGGCCGAGGCGGCCCGGGCCCTGCCGCCGCACGATCTGCTCGACCGCATCCATGCCGAGGGCGACCTGCCGGCTCGCACCGCGGCTGCCGTGCCCGCAGCCCAGCGCG
>CAZUUU010000382.1:0-2074 GCA_964622685.1 uncultured Methylibium sp. | reverse complement strand
CAATCCCGGCGCGCCGTGGTGCTTCAGCAGCAGCCGCAGGCGCCGCGCCGAGCAGCCTTGACGTCGGGCGCTTGCGGCGTCGGTGCGTCGGATACCGCCACGGGCGTGTAGCCCGCCGCGGCGATGGACTGCCTCAGCTGGTCGGCGGTGGCGGTGGCCGCGTCCACCCGCACCTGGCGGGTCGTCAGGTCGACTGCGACCTCGGCGCGGGGGTCGCTCGCCTGGATCGCCTAGGTGATGGTGCGGGCACAGTGGCCGCAGGTCATGTCGTCGACTCGGAACCGGATCGTGTTGCTCAGGGTGCTCTCCTGCACGTTGATAACCCGGTTACTTTCGTGCTTGTCACCGTGGGAGGGTCAAGCCGCTTGGGGGCCTCGTCCAATTCGCTGCGCAGTCCTTGACCGTGCCACGATAGGAAGGTCTGAACTGACTAATCGTTCGAGAGATCGAGGTGCGCGTCATGATGAACATCGGCGAGGCGGCGGAGGCCTCCGGGGTCTCCGCAAAGATGATCCGGCACTACGAAGGGCGCGGTCTGCTGCCGGCCGCGCGGCGGACCGAGTCGGGCTACCGCCAATACGAGCCCGGTGAGGTGCACACGCTTCGCTTCATCCGGCACGCGCGCGATCTGGGTTTTTCGTTGACCGAGATCGCCGAACTGGTCGGTCTTTGGCAGGACCGGCGGCGGCCGAGCCGGCAGGTCAAGGCCCTGGCCGAGGCGCATATCCGTGAACTGGAGCAGAAGGCCTCGGAGCTGCTGGCGATGAAGACGGCCCTCGAGCACCTGGTCCATCACTGCCATGGCGACGACCGTCCGGACTGCCCGATCCTCGTCGGCCTGGCCGACCCAGGTGTCGCGCGGCCTGTGGCGGGCCGTGCCGCGTCGCGGCCAGCGATACGGCGGGGCTAGACCGGTAGCCGCAGACCGACAGCGTTGCCGTTGGCCTCGGACCGGACGAAGACGCTGCCCCGGTGCATGACGGCGATGGCCCGGACGATGGCCAAGCCGAGCCCGACGCTCTCGCCGCTGTGCTGGCGCGATCCGTCGGCGCGGAAGAAGCGGTCGAACATGCGTGTCCTGACGGCCTCGGGGATGGGCTCTCCGGGGTTGTAGACCTCGACGATGGCTTGACCGTCCTCCTGGGCCAAGCGTAACTCGATCGTGCCGCTGCGCGGCGTGTGCTTGATGGCGTTGGACAGCAGGTTCGACAGCGCGCGCCGCACCAGGCCGGCGTCACCGCGCGAGTGCGCATCGCCGACCAGCTTGGCGGTGATCGACGCGTCGGCGAGGGCCGCCTCGAAATAGTCCAGGGCCTTGCGGGCCTCGGTGCGCAGATCGAGGTCGTGCCACACGGCCGCGGACTCACCGCGGTCGGCGCGAGCCAGGAACAGCATGTCGTTGACCATGCCCTTCATCTCCTCGAGCTGGTCGAGCTGCTGGGCCAGCGTCTGTTCGAGTTCTTCGTGGGGGCGGGCACTGGACAGCGTGACCTGGGCGGCGTTGATCAGGCTGGCGAGCGGTGTGCGCAATTCGTGGGCCACGTCGGCGTTGAAGGCCTCCATGCGGCGGTAGGCCTGCTCGACGCGGTCCAGCGCGGCGTTGAAGGCGCGCACCAGCCCATGCACTTCGGGATCGACGGCGTCGTCGCGCAGCCGCACCGAGAGGGACGCCGGGGCAATGGCGGTGGCTTCCGCCGAGAGCCGGACCAGCGGCTGCAGGCCGCGCCGGGTCGTCCAGGCCGCGAGACCGATGCTCGCCAGCACGCCGATGGTGCAGGCGGCCACCAGCACGACGAGATAAGCGGCCAGCAGGCGCAGGCGCGGACGGATGTCGATGGCGACAAGCATCGACGCGACGGGCAGGGCCCCGGCGTTGTCGACGGCAACCTCTAGGCCCTCCATCGGCGGGCCATCCGCATGCGCCAGGCGCAGCACGCCTTCCATACGCTGGGCGACCGTCGGCAGGGCCGGGTCGCCGACCGTCACGCGGCGCTGCGGGTCCAGCAGCCAGACGCGGAGTTCGCCGTGGCCGATCAGCACGTCGTCGATGTGATGGCGCAGGTCGTCCACGCTG
>CAZUUU010000381.1:0-2085 GCA_964622685.1 uncultured Methylibium sp. | reverse complement strand
CCTGCGGCCACCACCACAGCGGGCACATCGGCATCCTGGGCGTCGACAAGGACGGGGCCGAGTGGTACCAGCTCACGCTCGGCGGCAGCGACGGCAATGCCTACGGCGGCGGCATCGCGGGGGCCACGCCCGGCAAGGTGATCGGGCCGTCGTTCGCGGCCGACGAGGTCGTCGACGCGGTGGAGGCCGTGGTCGAGACCTACCGTGGCGTGCGCGTCGCCGACGAGCGCTTCATCGACACCGTCAAGCGCGTCGGCCTGGAGCCGTTCAAGATCGCGGCCAACGCGGTGCGCCGCAGCACCGCCAGGGAGGCCGCGTGATGAAGTTCGTCGATCCGCGTCACGACTGCCCGCGCGACCCCTGGCACACCGTCGGCGGCGAAGACGGTCCGATGGTCACCATCACGCCCGACGCCTACCTGCTGCTGACGCTGCCGCAGTGGCACAGCGTCCGCGCCACCTGGCCGGCGGCCAAGCCCGTCGGCGTGATCGTGCCGAACGACGTGGCGATCGAGGACCTGGCGCCCGACCTGCCGCAGCTGGCGCTGGTCGCGCTGCAGTTCCCCAAGTGGACCGACGGCCGCGCCTACAGCCAGGCCCGGCTGCTCAAGCGCCGCTACCGCTACACCGGCGAGGTGCGCGCGACCGGCGACGTGCTGGTGGACATGGTGCCGCTGCTGGCCCGCACCGGCTTCGACGTCGCGGTGCTGCGCCACGACCAGAGCCCCGAGGCTGCGGCCAACACCCTGACCCACTTCGCCGCCCACTACCAGGCCGACGTGACCGAGCACCGGCCGCTGTTCGCGCGCCAGGGAGCCTCCGCATGACCACGGCGATCGATCTCTACGCGCGCGCTTCGGCCGACTTCGACGCGAAGCTCGCTGCCACGATCACCCGGTTGCGCGAGGCCGCGGCGGCGCATACGGGCCGCATCGTCCAGGCCACCAGCCTGGGCGCCGAGGACATGGTGATCACCGACCTGATCGCGCGCCACGCCATCCCGGTCGCCATCGGCACGCTGGAGACCGGCAAGCTGCACACCGAGACCTCGGCGCTGATCGGCCGCATCGAGCAGCGCTACGGCCTGGCGGTCGAGGAGTACCGCCCGAAGGACGAGCAGGTCGTGCACTTCGTCCGGACGAACGGCGAGGAGGCGATGTTCCGCAGCATCGAGTTGCGCAAGGCCTGCTGCGGCATCCGCAAGCTCGAACCGCTGTCGCGCATGCTGGCCGACCGCACGGCCTGGGTCACCGGCCTGCGCCGCGAGCAGAGCGACGCCCGCGGCGAGGTGCCCTTCGACGACCATGACGACGCCGGCCGCCTGAAGCTCAATGCGATCGCCGACTGGACCTGGGGGGACGTCTGGCACTACATCGCCGCGAACGACGTGCCCTACAACCCGCTGCACGACCAGTTCATGCCCAGCATCGGCTGCGCGCCCTGCACGCGCGCCATCGCCGTCGGCGAGCCCTTCCGCGCCGGGCGCTGGTGGTGGGAAGACGAGGCCGCCAAGGAGTGCGGCCTGCACGTCCACCACGACGAGCCCGCTGTGTCGCCCCTCGGAGAAGCGCGATGAACGTGCCCGCCACCATGACGCACCTGCTGCCCGACATCGACCACCGCCACCTCGACGCGCTCGAGGAAGAGGCGATCTTTATCCTGCGCGAGGTCGCCGGCGCCTTCGAGCGGCCGGGGCTGCTGTTCTCGAGCGGCAAGGACTCCTGCGTCGTGCTGCGCCTGGCCGAGAAGGCCTTCAAGATGCGCCGGAGCGGAAATGACTTCGAGGGCCGCCTGCCCTTCCCGCTCGTGCACGTCGACACCGGCCACAACTTCCCCGAGGTGATCGAGTTCCGCGACCGCCGGATCCAGGAGATGGGCGAGCGCCTGGTCGTCGGTCACCTCGACGACTCCATCGCCCGCGGCACGATCCGCCTGTCGCATCCGCTGGAGTCGCGCAACGGCCACCAGACGGTGACCCTGCTCGAGACCATCGAGGAGCATCGCTTTGACGTGATGATCGGCGGCGCCCGCCGCGACGAGGAGAAGGCGCGCGCCAAGGAGCGCATCTTCAGCCACCGCGACAGCT
>CAZUUU010000380.1:0-2107 GCA_964622685.1 uncultured Methylibium sp. | reverse complement strand
GCCACCTTGGTGTTCAGGCCCTGGCCCATCTCGGTGCCGCCGTGGTTCACCAGCACCGAGCCGTCGGTGTAGATGTGCACCAGCGCGCCGGCCTGGTTGAAGTGCTTGACGTTGAACGAGATGCCGAACTTCACCGGCGTCAGCGCCAGGCCCCTCTTGAGCACCGGGCTCGCGGCATTGAAGGCGGCGACGGCCTCGCGGCGCGCCGCATAGCCGCTGGTGGCCGCCAGCTCGTCGACCAGCGGCGCGATGATGTTGTCGTCGACGCGCTGCAGGTAGGGTGTGACGTCGCGCGAGCCGACGCCGTAGAAGTTGGCGCGCCGCACGGCCAGCGGGTCGCGCTTCAGGCGCCGCGCGATGGCGTCGAGGATGAACTCGATCGCGATGGCGCCCTGCGGCCCGCCGAAGCCGCGGAAGGCGGTGTTGCTCTGCGTGTTGGTGCGCGCGCTGTAGCCGTGCATCGCCACCTCGGGCAGCCAGTAGGCGTTGTCGAAGTGGCACAGCGCGCGCGTCATCACCGGGCCGGACAGGTCGGCGCTCCAGCCGGCGTTGGAGACCATCGTGATCTCGGCCGCCAGCACGCGGCCGTCGTCGTCGTAGCCGACCTCCCAGGCGTAGTCGAAGCCGTGGCGGCGGCCGGTGATCAGGAAGTCGTCGTCGCGATCGACGCGCAGCTTGACCGGGCGGCCGAGCTTCACCGCGGCCACCGAGGCGACGCAGGCGAACACCGCCGACTGCGACTCCTTGCCGCCGAAGCCGCCGCCCATGCGCCGGCACACGACCTGCACCTGGTTCGACCGCCAGCCCAGCGCGTGCGCGATCGCGTGCTGCATCTCGCTCGGATGCTGGGTCGAGCAGTGCACCAGCAGGCCGGCGTCCTCGGCGGGGCAGGCGTAGGAGATCTGGCCCTCCAGGTAGAACTGCTCCTGCCCGCCGACGGCGAGACGGTCCTGCAGGCGGTGTGGCGCCTTCGCCAGCGCCTCGCGCACGGCGCCGGGCACCGACTCGCGCACCAGGTGCATGGGCGGCAGCACGTACTGCTGGCGGGCGTGCGCGTCCAGCGCGCTCAGCACCGGCGGCAGCGGCTCGATGTCCAGCACGGCCTTCGCCTGCGCGGCGGCGCGGCGGGCGCTGTCGCGGTCGGTGGCGATCACGGCGAAGACCGGCTGGCCGAGGTGGTGCACGTGGCCGTGGGCCAGGATGGGCTCGTCGCGGACGATGGGGCCGCAGTCGTTGAGGGCCGGGATATCGGCGGCCGTCAGCACCGCCACGACACCGGGCAGGGCGCGCAGCGTCTCGACGTCGATGGTCTTCAGCACGCCGTGCGCCACCGGCGACAGGCCGAGTGCGGCGTGCAGCGTGCCGGCCAGCTCGGGCAGGTCGTCGATGTAGGGCGCGGCGCCGGCCACGTGCAGGTGGGCCGATTCGTGCGGCCGCGCGCGACCGGCCTCCGCCGTCGCGGCGTCGATCAGGAAGGGTTCCGCCTGGCGGTTCATGCCGCCGCCCACACGCGCGTCTGCGACGCGGCCAGCGGCGCGGCGGGCCGCGTCTCCAGCCACAGGCGCATCAGCAGGTTCTGCGCGGCGCGCAGCCGGTAGCCGGCCGAGGCCCGCAGGTCGCTGAGCGGCGCGAAGTCGGTGGCCAGCGCGGCCATGGCCGCCCGGGCCGTGGCCTCGTCCCAGGGCCGGCCGACCACGGCGGCTTCGGCGGCGGCGGCGCGCTTGACGATGGCGGCCATGCCGCCGAAAGCGAAGCGCGCCTGCCGCACCGTGCCGCCGTCGAGCGTCAGCGCCAGGCCGGTGGCGACCGCCGAGATGTCGCAGTCGAAGCGCTTGCCGAGCTTGTAGGCGCGCAGCTGCGTGGCCGCGTCGGGGCGGGGGATCTCGATCGCCTCGATGAACTCGCCGGGTTCGAGGCGGCTCTTCATGTAGTCGACGTAGAACTCGCCGAGCGCCATGCGCCGCTGCCGCGCGCCGCGCCGCAGCACCAGGCCGGCGTCCAGCGCCAGCAGCACCGGGGCGCTGTCGCCGATCGGCGAGCCGTTGGCGACGTTGCCGCCCATGGTGCCGGCATGCCGCACCGGCGGCGAGGCGAAGCGGCGCCCCAT
>CAZUUU010000379.1:0-2137 GCA_964622685.1 uncultured Methylibium sp. | reverse complement strand
CTTCTGGATGAACACCACGATGAACACCAGCACCATGATCTTGGCGAGGACCGCGCCGCTCCAGCCCTCGAGCAGCTTGTTGACCACCCCCAGCCCCATGGCGGCATAGACGGTCCCGGCCAGCTGGCCCACGCCGCCCAGCACCACCACCATGAAGGAGTCGACGATGTAGCCCTGGCCCAGGTCGGGGCCGACGTTGCCGACCTGGCTGAGCGCGCAGCCGGCCAGGCCCGCGACGCCGGCGCCCAGCGCGAAGGCCAGCGTGTCGGTGCGCGCGGTGTGCACGCCCAGGCAGGCGGCCATCGGGCGGTTCTGCGTCACGCCGCGCACGAAGAGGCCGAGCCGCGTCTTCGCGATCAGCAACGCCATGCCGACCAGCACCAGCGCGGCGAAGACGAGGATCGCGATGCGGTTGTAGGGCAGCGTCAGGTTGCTCATCACCTGCAGGCCGCCCGACAGCCAGGCCGGGTTCTCGACCGGCACGTTCTGCGCGCCGAACAGCGTGCGCACCGTCTGGATCAGGATCAGGCTGATGCCCCAGGTGGCCAGCAGCGTCTCGAGCGGGCGGCCGTAGAGGAAGCGGATCACGCCGCGCTCCAGCACCGCGCCGACCGCGGCGGCCGCGAAGAAGGACACCGGCACCGCGGCGAGCAGGTACCAGTCGAAGGCGCCGGGCAACCAGGCGCGGAAGACGTTCTGCACCGCGTAGGTCGCGTAGGCGCCGATCATGATCAGCTCGCCGTGCGCCATGTTGATCACGCCCATCAGCCCGTAGGTGATGGCCAGACCCAGCGCGGCCAGCATCAGGATCGAGCCCAGGCTCAGGCCCGAGAACAGCACGCCGGCCCGGTCGCCCCAGGCGAGGCGCGAGCTCATCGAATCGAGCGAGGCCTGCACGGCGCGCCGCACGGCCGGGTCGGCCTCGCCGCCGTCGGCCGCGGGGCGCAGACGCTCGAGCAGCAGGCTGCGCGTGGCGGGGTCGGCCTGCGCGGCCAGCGCCTGTGCGGCGGCCAGGCGCAGCGCCGTGTCGCCGGCGCCGAGTTGCAGTCGCGAGCGCAGCGCCTGCAGGTCGGCCTTGATCTGCGCATCGGTCTCCGCCGCGAGGGCCTGCTCGACCGGCGCGAGCATGGTCTCGTCGGCGCTTTCCTTCAGCGCCTTCAGCGCGTTGCGGCGCACCTCGATGTCGGGGTCGCGCAGCTTCAGCGAGGCGACCACCGCCTCCAGCTCGCCGCGCATGCGGTTGTTGACGACGGCGTCCTCGGCGTCCTCGGGCGGCGTCGCGGGCTCGCCGCTCGCGGCGTCGACGGCCGAACCGTCGTCCTTGACGATGTAGGCGCGCTTCGCGTCGGCCTTCACCGTGCCGTCCAGCAGGGCCTGCGCCAGCACCGCGACGCGCGCGTCGCCGGCCGCGACGGCCTTCTGCAGCGCGACGATGCGGTCGTCGCTGTCGCCGGCCGAGATGGCGAGCGCCTGTTCGGCGGTGAGCGCATGCACCGGGCCGGCCAGCAGGGCCAGGCAGGCGAGCGCGATGAAGAGGGTGAGGCGGTAGGACAAGGGCACACCTTCGGCCATGCAGGGTGCATGCCAGCCGACAGCTGTTCGGGCCATGCGGGACCCGTTCGGGCTGAGCCTGTCGAAGCCCTGCGCGGGCCCTTCGACAAGCTCAGGGCGAACGGTGATGCAGCGATCCCCGGACTACTTCCTGGCCGGCACGTTGGCCTTGCCCTTGTTCTCGGGGATGTAATCGCTCCAGGGGTCGGCGACGACCGGGCCCTTGGTCTTCCACACCACGTTGAACTGGCCGTCGGCCTTGACCTCGCCGATGAACACCGGCTTGTGCAGGTGGTGGTTCTCCTTGTCCATCGTCGACGTGAAGCCGCCCGGCGCCTTGAAGGTCTGGCCGGCCATCGCTGCGATCACCTTGTCGGTGTCGGTGGACTTGGCCTTCTCGACCGCCTGCTTCCACATGTGGATGCCGATGTAGGTGGCCTCCATCGGGTCGTTGGTCAGCGGCTTGTCCTTGTGGCCCGGGATGCCCTTGGCCTTGGCGTAGGCCGACCACGACTTGATGAAGGCGTCGTTGGTCGGGTTCTTGACCGACATGAAGTAGTTCCAGGCCGCCAGGTGGCCCACCAGC
>CAZUUU010000378.1:0-2144 GCA_964622685.1 uncultured Methylibium sp. | reverse complement strand
TCGTCATCGCCCGCCCGACCGAGGCGGAGGCGCAAGCGGAGTTCCAGCGCCTTCTCGCGCTGGCCGCCCTCGATGCCGATGCGCGCGTGATCCAGGAGCGCAACACGGACTCCAAGGTCGTCATGAAGCAGACGATGGCGAAGTTCGAGAAGGTCGGCACCAATGGTGGCACCGCTGCCGGACTGGTCGGCAGCTACGATACGGTCGCCGAGCGCATCCGGCAGTTCCACCAGGCCGGCATCGAGACCTTGTTGCTGCAGTTCCAGCCGTTCGAGCGCGAGATGCGCCGCTTTGCTGCCGAGATCATGCCGCGGGTGAAGGTCCGCGAGGCGGCGTAGCACGCCTGGGGTGGCTGCAATTCCGAACCACGATAGTGGGGAGGGGGTTACATCGCTGAGGTTGGGGCTAGTGTTGCGGACAACGTGCGCATCCCGCGCGCACGATTCGCAACCGAAACGAGGTCGAATGTCCCACGCCTGTTATCGCTTCGCGCTTTCCCTGCTCTCGCGCGAAAATTGCGTGCTCCGATGCGAGCAGTTCCCTGCTCGAATTGTAGTGAACCCCAAAACTGAGACACAAAGTTATTCCCAGTCCTCATAGGAGGACGTGATGAGAAAGCGCCGACGTTGCGTATCAGCGGAGGATAAGCTTGCCGCTCTTGCACGCTGGGCGGGTGGCGAAAGGGCGGCCGTAATTGCCCATGAACTGGGCGTTGTGCGCCGTGTGCTATCGAGCTGGCGAAAGGCGTACGAGCGTCGTGGTCAGGCTGCGTTCGAGCCGGTGGGCGGTCGGCCGAAGATGGCGCGGCCAGCGGCCAAGCCGGTGGTGGAGCTTGGTCCATTGGAAGCCCTGCGGGCAGCGCAGGAAGAGATCGGGACGTTGCAACGCAAGGTCGGCCAGCAGCAGGTGGAACTGGATTTTTTTCGCAGAGCCTTGCGGCAAGTGAGGGGCGCACCCCAGGCGAGCGCCGCGCCTGGCGAGCCAACATCTACGCGGTCATCCAAGCCATGACCACGCCCCGTCCGCAAGGCGACGTCACGATCGAGCGGCTGTGCGATCTGGCCCGAGTGAGCCGAGCCGGGTACTACCGGCACTGGGAGGCCTCGGTGCCGCGCCAGGAGGAGACGGCAACGCGGGACGCCATCCAGCGCCTTGCCTTGGCCAGCCATCGCCGCAACGGCTACCGCTTCATCACGGCGGAGCTGAAGCGGATCGGCCTGTCGGTGAACCACAAGCGCGTCCACCGCCTGATGCAGCTCGACAACCTGTTGCGCCTGCGCAAGCAGCCCTTGGTGCCGGTGACGACCGACTCGCGGCACAGCTGGCAAGTGGTGGCGAACCTGGCGCGCGGCCTGATCCTCAACGATCTCGACCAGCTGTGGGTGGCCGACATCACCTACATCAGGCTGCAGGAGGAGTTCGCCTATCTGGCGGTCATCCTCGACGCCTTCAGTCGTCGCGTCATCGGCTGGGCGCTCGCCGACCATCTGCAGGCCAGCCTGGCATGCGAGGCGCTCGAAATGGCCCTGGCGGCGCGCCGCCCAGTCTTCGGTAGCCTGATCCACCATTCCGACCGTGGCGTGCAGTACGCCTGCACGCAGTACTCGATCCTGCTCGAGGCCCACGGCATCCGCGCCAGCATGAGCCGGATCGGCAACCCCTACGACAATGCCAAGGCCGAACGCTTCATGCGCACCCTCAAGGAGGAAGAGGTCGACGGCCGCGACTATCGTGACATGCAGGCCGCCCGGCCCTTCATCGCCACCTTCATCGAGCGCATCTACAACACCGAGCGCCTGCACTCCGCGCTCGGATACCTGACGCCCGCCGAGTTCGAGGCCCAGCATCGTGCGCAGGCCCTACCGCCGCGGACTGACGGCGGCGTGGGTTTTCAAGGCATGCGACGATCTTCGATGATGCCACAAGAGGCCCCACATGCGACGCCCTGAAGCAGCACGGCCGGCAAGCAGCGCCCACCGGCCGTGTCTGGATCATCGTGAGTCGTCGGCTGGTTATTCCTCCGCAGGTTGCTCCCCAGCAGAGCCTGCGTCCGCTTCACCGGCTACCCTTCGTACGACTGAGTTCTTGGCACTGACAACCCCGACTGGGAATAATTTCGTGTCTCACCCATGGGGTTCACTTCA
>CAZUUU010000377.1:0-2163 GCA_964622685.1 uncultured Methylibium sp. | reverse complement strand
GACCAGGTGGCCGAGGAGAAGTTCGTCGCCGACGGCTACGGCCTCAAGCGCCAGGCCGTCATGTACAACGACTTCGTGCTGATCGGCCCCAGGGCGGACCCGGCGGCGGTGAAGGGCGTCGACATCGTCGCGGCGCTCGGCAAGCTGGCCAAGGGCAGCGCTGCCTTCGTGTCGCGCGGCGACAAGAGCGGTACGCATGCCGCCGAGCTGCGCTACTGGAAGGCGGCCGGCGTCGAGTCGCCCAAGGGCGCATTCGTCGGTTACCAGGAGTGCGGCTGCGGCATGGGGCCGGCGCTGAACATCGCGGCATCGAGCAACGCCTACGCGCTGGCCGATCGCGGCACCTGGCTGTCGTTCAAGAACCGCGGCGACCTGGCCATCGTGGTCGAGGGCGACCAGCGCCTGTTCAATCAGTACGGCGTGATCGTCGCCAACCCGGCCAGGCATCCGCACACCAAGACCGCCCTGGCGCAGGCCTTCGCCGACTGGGTGGTCTCGGCCGAAGGCCAGGCGACGATCGCGAGCTACCAGATCGGCAGTCAGCAGCTGTTCTTCCCGAACGCGGGCACGAAGTGAGGCGCGGCGCAGCGATTCCTCGACCTGCTGCCGGGCACGCAGAGGCAGGCGATCCTGCGGCGCCAGGGCTTCGCCGAGCCCTGGGTTCGCCGCGCCGTCACTGGGGCTCGAAGCCCAGGGAGCGGCTCTCGCCGAACACCGTGTCCGGCCCGCGCAGTGCGGCCGGCACGGCGCGGCGTCGACCCTGGCGTTTGGCCTCGTAGAGCGCCTGGTCGGCACGGTGCTGGGCCGATTCGAGCGCTTCGCCGGGCTCGATCCGCACGACGCCGAAGCTCAGGCTCAGCGGCAGAGGCAGGCTGCTGCGCTGCGCATCGAGCCGGCGCGTGATGCGCTCGGCCACCAGCAGTGCGTCGTCGACGCTCGCGCCCGGCAGCAGCAGCATGAACTCGTCGCCGCCGACTCGACCCATCACGTCGCGGGTGCGCAGCGTCTCGCGCGTGCAACGTGCCACCAGCCGCAGCGCCTCGTCGCCGACGGCATGGCCGAGCGTGTCGTTGATGCGCTTGAAGTGGTCGATGTCGAACAGCACCAGCACGGCAGAAGGCGCTCCGCTGCGGCCGACGATCGCGGTGGCCAGCTCCTCGAAGTGCCGGCGGTTCGGCACCTGCGTCAGCATGTCGATGTCGGCCAGCACGCGGAGCTGGCGCTGCGTCTCGCGCAGGTCACGCACCGTGCGCTCGTGCGTCAGCACCAGGCACAGGTAGACCGTGAACAGCACGCCGATCAGCAGCGGCAGCACGACGCCGGCGGCAAGCAGTGGACGCGCCGGCAGGTCGCCGGCGCCGGCCATGCCGACCAGCGCCACGACGCGCAGCAGCGGCACGGCGGCCATGGCGATCATCAGGAGCACCAGCAGCTTCAGGGCCGGGCTGCGCCGGCGTTCCTCGATGCGGTAGAGGAAGACGGCCGCGTACAGGTACAACAGCAGCGAGGACAGGCTGAACGCCGTCGAGCGCACCAGTTGCGGCATGTCGCCGACCCAGCAGGCCAGCCAGGCGGCGTAGCAAAGCGAGAACGCGGTCGCGTCGATGGCCGGGCTGGAGAACAATCGATCGCGTGCGAAGAAGCGCCGCACGCCGGTGACGATCAGCATCGGCCAGACCAGCACCAGAAAGATGCCCGGCACCACGGCTTCCGGCCAGACACTGCGGATCGCATGCAGCATCGCGCCGGCCGCAGCGAGCCACATCGCACCGGTCCACCACCAGTAGCCGCGGTAGACGCGCTGGCTGATGCCGAAGACGGTCATGATGGTCGCGGCCGAGCCCATGACCACCACCGACATCAGCATCAGCGTGGGCAGGTGCAGGGCGAAGGAGGTGGGGAGGTCCGGCATGGCGTCTGGAGGTCGATTCGATTCTCCGGGGCCGATCTTCGGGGGAATCCCCCCAAAGGTGGGTGAGGCCAACAGCGATTGTCGAAGAACGCCACGCGGCGCGGAACTACATCACGACGCTTCGTTACCATGCCGCGCTGGCAAACGTGCGCAATCGCACTGATGGAGAACGTGATGGCAATGGACGTGGTCGACTACGAGATCAAGGGTGCGGAGATGCAGTTCGTCGAGGTCGAGCTCGACCCCGGCGA
>CAZUUU010000376.1:0-2173 GCA_964622685.1 uncultured Methylibium sp. | reverse complement strand
ATGTCGAAGTAGCCGTGGTAGACGATGTCGTTGCCGTCGACCGAGGCGTTGAGCACCGGGTACTTCTTCAGCGCCGCGACGGCGGCCTTCACGAAGAAGCTCATGAAGCCGATCTTGACGCCGTGCTCCTTCTCGAACTTCTCCTGGAAGCGCTTGCGCATCTCCATCACCGGCGCCATGTTGACCTCGTTGAAGGTCGTCAGGATGGCGTTGGTGGCCTGCGACTGCAGCAGGCGCTCGGCGACGCGCGCGCGCAGGCGCGACATCGGCACGCGCTGCTCGGGCCGGTCGCCGAGGCCCGGGCCGGCGGGCACGGCCACGGCCGGCAGCGCCTTGGCCACCGCGGGCGCCGCGGGCGTCACGACCGGCGCGGCCACCGGCGGCTTCGCGCCGGCCTCGAGCGCCCCCAGCACGTCGCCCTTGGTGATGCGGCCGTCCTTGCCGGTGCCGCTGACCTGGCTGGTCGCGAGCTGGTGGTCGGCCATCAGCTTGGCGGCGGCCGGCATCGCCACGTCGGACTTGCTGCCGTCCTTGACCGGGTCGACGACGACGCCCTTGGTGGCACCCGGCGCCGCCTGGGCCGGGGGCACCGGCTTCACCTCGAGCGGGCTGATTGCGGCCTGGCCCTCGGTGTCGATCTTCGCGATCACCTCGTCGCTGACGCAGCTCTCGCCGTCGTTCTTGACCAGCTGGGCCAGCACGCCGGCGGCCGGCGCCGGGACCTCGAGCACGACCTTGTCGGTCTCGATCTCGATCAGGATCTCGTCCAGCGCGACGGCCTCGCCGGGCTTCTTCTTCCACTGCAGCAGCGTGGCTTCGGCCACCGATTCGGAGAGCTGCGGAACCTTGACTTCGATGAGTGCCATGGAGTTGCTTTCTTCGGGGTGCGGGTGAGCCCCCGCGCCGGCGGTGCCGCGCGACGCGGCCCGCGACGAGCGCGAGGTGCCGGTGTCAGCGCGTCAGGAC
Source organism: uncultured Methylibium sp. (assembly GCA_964622685.1). Classification (GTDB taxonomy): domain Bacteria; phylum Pseudomonadota; class Gammaproteobacteria; order Burkholderiales; family Burkholderiaceae_C; genus Methylibium. The sequence goes on along the minus strand of CAZUUU010000376.1, from coordinate 1,207 downwards.
GAAGCCCTTGAGCTTGGAGAAGGCCTGGTCGAGCAGCGCCTTCTGCTGCTCCTGGTGCAGGTGGGCGTAGCCCACCGCCGGCGAGGCCGAGAACGGCCGCCCCGCGTAGCCGAGCTTCTGCCCGTCGAGCATGTTCTCGTGCACGTAGTGGTGGATGAAGAACCACGCGCCCTGGTTCTGCGGCTCGTCCTGGCACCAGACCACGTCGGTGGCGTTCGGGTACTTCTTCATCTCCGCCCCGAAGGCCTTGTGCGGGAAGGGATAGACCTGCTCGACGCGCAGGATCGCGACGTCGAAGGCCTTCTTCTCCTCGCGCTTCTTCACCAGGTCGTAGTAGACCTTGCCCGAACAGACGATCACGCGCTTGACCTTGGCGGCGTCGATCTCCTCGTTGCGCTCGCCGATCACGGTCTTGAACTCGCCGCGCGTGAAGTCCGACAGCGGCGAGGTCGCATCCTTGGCGCGCAGCAGCGACTTCGGCGTCATCACCACCAGCGGCTTGCGGAACATGCGCACCTGCTGGCGGCGCAGCAGGTGGAAGATCTGGCTGGCCGTGGTCGGCTGGCAGATCTGCATGTTGTTGTCGGCGGCCAGCTGCATGAAGCGCTCGAGGCGCGCCGAGCTGTGCTCGGGGCCCTGGCCCTCGTAGCCGTGCGGCAGCAGCAGGGTCAGGCCGTTGACGCGGCCCCACTTCACCTCGCCCGAGGCGATGAACTGGTCGATCACGACCTGGGCGCCGTTGACGAAGTCGCCGAACTGCGCTTCCCAGATAGTCAGCGTGTTCGGGTCGGCGCTCGCGTAGCCGTACTCGAAGCCGAGCACGGCTTCCTCGGACAGGATGGAGTCGATGACGACGAAGGGCGCTTGCCCGTCGGCCACGTGCTGCAGCGGGATCCAGGTGCCCTCGTCCCACTTCTCGCGGTTCTGGTCGTGCAGCACCGAGTGGCGGTGGGTGAAGGTGCCGCGGCCGCAGTCCTCGCCCGACAGGCGCACCGGGTACCCGCTGGCGACCAGCGAGGCGTACGCCAGGTGCTCGCCCATGCCCCAGTCGACGTTGATCTCGCCCCGGCCCATGGCCGCGCGGTCGGCCAGCACCTTCTCGACCAGCGGGTGCGCCTTGAAGTCCTTGGGGATCGTCGTGATGCGTTCGGACAGGCGCTTGATCTCGGCCAGCGGCAGCGCGGTGTCGGCGGCGTCGGTCCACTTC
>CAZUUU010000375.1:0-2190 GCA_964622685.1 uncultured Methylibium sp. | reverse complement strand
GTTCCAGTGGAAGTTGTGGGTCGTCAGGTACAGCGTGTAGGTGTCGGCGAGCAGGGCGTTCAGGCCCTTGGCGATCGCCGCGCGGTCCTTCTCGGTGATGCCGATGTTGATGGCAGGCGTGGCGCTCTTGCTGTTCTTGGCCATGGCGGGCTCCTTCGTGGATCGGAAGCGCCGACTTTAGCGAAGGTGCATGAAAGAAGAAGGGGCGGCCTGTCGGCCGCCCCTGGTCCGGTCGGGCCGATCAGGCGAGATCGAAGCGGTCCAGGTTCATCACCTTCGTCCAGGCCGCGACGAAGTCCTTGACGAACTTCTCCTTGCCGTCGGCGCTCGCGTAGACCTCGGCCAGCGCGCGCAGTACCGAGTTGGAGCCGAAGGCCAGGTCCACGCGCGTGGCGGTCCAGCGGGTCTTGCCGGTCTTGCGGTCCTTGCCTTCGTAGTTGCCGCCGGCCGGCTTCCACTCGGTCGCCATGTCGAGCAGGTTGACGAAGAAGTCGGTCGACAGCACGCCGGGCTGGTCGGTGAACACGCCGTGCTTGCTGCCGCCGCTGTTGGCGCCCAGCACGCGCAGGCCACCGACCAGTGCCGTCATCTCCGGCGCCGTGAGCGTGAGCAGCTGCGCCTTGTCGACGAGCAGGTGCTCGACGGGCACGCTGGCCGGACCCTTGAAGTAGTTGCGGAAACCGTCGGCCACGGGCTCGAGGAAGGCGAAGCTCTCGACGTCGGTCTGCTCCTGCGACGCATCGACGCGACCGGGCGCGAACGGCACCTCGACGGCCACGCCGGCCGCCTTGGCGGCCTGCTCGACCCCGACGCCGCCGGCCAGCACGATGATGTCGGCCAGCGAGAGCTTGCCCGACGACTTCTGGATGTCTTCCAGCTTCGCCAGCACCTTGGCCAGTTCGCCCGGCGTGTTGGCCTCCCAGCTCTTCTGCGGCGCCAGGCGGATGCGCGCGCCGTTGGCGCCGCCGCGCTTGTCACCGCCGCGGAAGGTCGAGGCCGAGGCCCAGGCGGTGGACACGAGCTGCGACACCGTGAGGCCCGACGCGGCGATCTTCGCCTTCGCGTCGGCGATGTCGGCGGCCGTGGGCTCGAGCGTCGCGGCCGGCAGCGGGTCTTGCCAGATCAGCTCTTCCTTCGGCACTTCCGGGCCGAGGTAGCGCACCATCGGGCCCATGTCGCGATGCGTCAGCTTGTACCAGGCGCGCGCAAAGGCTTCGGCAAAGGCCTGCGGGTTCTCGAGGAAGCGGCGCGAGATCTTCTCGAACTCCGGGTCCAGGCGCATCGTCAGGTCGGTGGTCAGCATCGTCGGCTTGTGCATCCTGCCGGGGACGTGGGCGTCCGGGATGATCTCCGGCGCGTCCTTGGCCACCCACATCTTGGCGCCGGCGGGCGACTTGGTGAGCTCCCACTCGAACTTGAACAGGTGCTCGAAGTAGTCGTTGCTCCAGCGCGCCGGCGTGGTCGTCCAGGTCACCTCGATGCCGCTGGAGATCGTGTCCTTGCCGTGGCCCTGGCCGTAGTTGCTGTTCCAGCCCAGGCCCTGGGCCTCGAGCGGCGCGCCTTCCGGCTCCGGGCCCTTGTGCGATTCGGGGGCGGCGCCATGCGCCTTGCCGAAGGTGTGGCCGCCGGCGATCAGGGCGACGATCTCCTCGTCGTTCATCGCCATGCGGTTGAAGGTGGCACGGATGTCCTTGGCCGCCGCGACCGGGTCGCCGCTGGCGTTGGGGCCTTCCGGGTTGACGTAGATCAGGCCCATGTGGGTCGCGCCCAGCGGCTGGTCGAGATCGCGGTCGCCGGTGAAGCGCTTGTCGGTGGCCAGCCAGGTGGTCTCGGCGCCCCAGTTGACGTCGTTGTCCGGTTCCCAGACGTCCTCGCGGCCGCCCGCGAAGCCGAAGGTGCGGAAGCCCATCGACTCCAGCGCCACGTTGCCGGTGAGGATGAAGAGGTCGGCCCAGCTGATCTTCTGCCCGTACTTCTGCTTGATCGGCCACAGCAGGCGGCGCGACTTGTCGATGTTGACGTTGTCCGGCCAGCTGTTCAGCGGGGCGAAGCGCTGCTGCCCGCGGCCACCGCCGCCGCGGCCGTCGGCGGTGCGGTAGGTGCCGGCGGCATGCCAGGCCATGCGGACCATCTGCGGGCCGTAGTGGCCGAAGTCGGCCGGCCACCAGTCCTGGCTGTCGGTCATGAGCT
>CAZUUU010000374.1:0-2205 GCA_964622685.1 uncultured Methylibium sp. | reverse complement strand
GGCTCGTTCAGGCGCAGGTCGGTCGTGATGACGGCCGGCAGCGTGCGCTTCAGCACTTCGAGGCCGCCGTCGACTTCGCGCGTGACCGACAGGCTGCCGTCGGCGAACTCGACCTTGCTGGCGAACGTGGCCTGGGCGAAGCCACCCAGGGCCGCGAGCATCTGGCCGGTCTGGTTGCAGTCGTCGTCGATCGCCTGCTTGCCCAGGATCACGAGCTGCGGCTGCTCCTTGTCGACCAGCGCCTTCAGCAGCTTGGCCACGGCCAGCGGCTGCAGTTCGGCGTCGGTCTCGACCAGGATCGCGCGGTCGGCGCCGATGGCCATCGCGGTGCGCAGCGTTTCCTGGCACTGGGTCGGTCCGCAGGACACGGCGATGACCTCGGTGACGATGCCCTTCTCCTTGAGCCGCGTCGCTTCTTCGACGGCGATCTCATCGAAGGGATTCATGCTCATCTTGACGTTGGCGATGTCGACGCCGCTGCCATCGGACTTGACGCGCACCTTGACGTTGTAGTCAACGACGCGCTTGACCGGTACCAATGCCTTCATGCGAGGTTCTCCAGGGAGCTGATGCGAACAGCGAAAGGATTCTATGGGTCGGTGTCTGCCCGCACCGGCCGCGCGAATCAAAAAAGCACGATCGTTCGATTCTAGCGGAAGCGCACGCGGCCTCCATCGCGGATGCGACACCCGGCGACGCGTTGCTAGACTGCCTCGCCCATGACAGTCGACGCGCCGGACCGCCCTGCACCTCGCCACGGCGTCGGTGTCTTCGACTCGGGCGTCGGCGGCCTGTCGGTGTTGCGTGCCCTGCGCTTGCGGAGGCCGACGCTGCCGCTGGTCTACGTCGCCGACTCGGGTCATGCGCCTTATGGCGAGCGCGCCGACGCCTTCGTGATCGACCGCGCCATGCGGGTCACGGAGCACCTGCTTGATCGCGGCGCCGAGTTGATCGTCGTCGCCTGCAACACCGCGACGGCCGTTGCCATCGACGCGTTGCGCGCACGGTGGCCGGGCACGCGCTTTGTCGGCGTCGAACCCGGCCTGAAGCCCGCGCTGGCCGCCAGCCGCAGCGGCCGCATCGGCGTGATGGCCACCAGCGCGACCTTGGCCAGCGCGCGGTTTCGCCGCCTGGTCGACCGGCTCGCAAGCGGCGCCGATCTGCACCTGCAGGCCTGCGCCGGACTGGCCGGCGCCCTGGAGGCCGGCGACCCGGGCAGCGAGGAGGTGCGCTCGCTGGTGGATCGCCATGCGGGGCCGCTGCGCGCGGCCGGCGTCGATGTCGTCGTGCTCGGCTGCACGCACTATCCGTTCGCGGCGCACTGGATCCGGCAAGTCCTGGGACCGGACGTCGTGCTGATCGATACGGCCGACGCCATCGCCCGCCGCGCCGTCGCGCTGATGGGCGAGCCCGAGCGCGGCGAAGCACACGACGCGGCCGTCGAGCTCTGGACCACGGGTGACGTCGTCGCGCTGCGACGCGCCAGCGCCCGCTGGCTCGACTTCCCGGTCGACGTGCGGTGCTGGCCGCAAGCCCGCATGGCCGATGCCTGAGCCCTGGGGTGGTGCCTCGACCCGGGATCGAACCGGGATGGACCGGTGAAGGTCCCGCGGATTTTCTTACCCGCTACGGCTTTCGCCGCCGGCCGCCGCCGCAAAGCAGCGACCGTTCGGGGTCTGGAGCGCGCCTTCACCATCGACCGCGCCAAGCGCTGCCCTTAGGTGCCCGCCGTCCGCTCTCTACACCTTCCGCCGGGAACCGGCGGCTTGGCTCGGCGTTGCCTCGCAGCAGGGCTGCAGGGGGTTCGCCGAATTTGACGGGATCCATCTCGCGCGTTTCCGCGCGGACGCTCAAATTGCCTGCTTCAAGTCCGCTGCGTCTGCCAGTTTCGCCATCGAGGCCCCGGACGATGGTAGCTTGGCATCGGCCGCAAACGACGACGCCCCGCAAGCGGGGCGTCGTCGTCGATCTGGAGGCGCGGGGCGGAGTCGAACCGCCCTGGACGGATTTGCAATCCGCTGCATAACCGCTTTGCTACCGCGCCGATGCACCGAAGTGTCCCACAGGGTCGCAACCCCTGCCTTCGCAGGCCCGCAGGGCGACGGACACCACAGACGAAAAAGGGAAGCGACAGCTTCCCTTTCGAAATCTCTGGAGCGGGAAACGAGGCTCGAACTCGCGACCTCAACCTTGGCAAGGTTGCGC
>CAZUUU010000373.1:0-2231 GCA_964622685.1 uncultured Methylibium sp. | reverse complement strand
GGCCACGCTGGGCATCACCTACTTCCTCGACGGCTTCGGCCAGACGCTGTTCGGCAGCCAGATCTACAAGATCGACGTCGGCCTGCCCAAGGACCCGATCTTCCTGCTCGACAGCGTCTTCCAGGGCGGCATCCTGGTCAGCCAGGAGGACCTCTACGCCGCGGTGATCGCCGCCGCGCTGGTGGCGGCGCTGAGCCTGTTCTTCCAGAAGACCGCCACCGGCCGCGCGCTGCGCGCCGTCGCCGACGACCACCAGGCCGCGCAGTCGATCGGCATCCCGCTGTCGCGCGTGTGGGTGATCGTCTGGAGCGTGGCCGGCTTCGTCGCGCTGGTGGCCGGGATCATCTGGGGCAGCAAGCTCGGCGTGCAGTTCTCGCTGTCGGTGCTGGCGCTGAAGGCGCTGCCGGTGGTGATCCTCGGCGGCCTGACCTCGGTGCCCGGCGCGATCATCGGCGGCCTGATCCTCGGCGTCGGCGAGAAGCTCTCGGAGATCTACATCGGCCCCCTGATCGGCGGCGGCATCGAGATCTGGTTCGGCTATGTCGTCGTGCTGCTGGTGCTGCTGGTGCGGCCCCAGGGGATGTTCGGCGAAAAGATCATCGACCGCGTATGAACGCGATCGATGATCTTTCGGTGAAGGCCGACTTGCGAAGCGAGTCAAGCGCAGCGTGCCGGAACCACAAGATCATCGACCGCGTGTGAGCCCCCAAGGACAAGAACATGCTCTACCGTGAGAACGGCCAGTTCAAGACCAGCTACCGCGCCGACCAGCAGGTCTTCCCGATCCTGCAGGACCGCATCGCGATCGGCCTGCTGCTGGCCTTCGCCGCGGTGATCGTGCCCCTGTTCGCGTCGGAGTACCTGTTCCGCGCGATCCTCATCCCGTTCCTGATCCTGTCGCTGGCCGCGCTGGGCCTGAACATCCTGGTCGGCTACTGCGGGCAGATCTCGCTGGGCACCGGGGCCTTCATGGCGATCGGCGCCTACGCGGCCTACAACTTCCAGGTGCGCATCGAGGGCATGCCGCTGATCGCCTCGCTGCTGCTGGGCGGCCTGTTCGCGACCATCGTGGGCGTGCTGTTCGGCATCCCCTCGCTGCGCATCAAGGGCCTGTACCTCGCGGTGGCGACGCTGGCGGCGCAGTTCTTCACCGACTGGGCCTTCCTGCGCATCAAGTGGTTCACCAACAACACCGCCTCGGGCTCGGTCAGCGTGGCCGACCTGCGGGTGTTCGGCATGCCGATCGAGACCCCGGTGCAGAAGTACCTGTTCTGCCTGGCCTTCGTCGTCGTGTTCGCGATCCTGGCGAAGAACCTGGTGCGCAGCCACATCGGCCGCGAGTGGATGGCGATCCGCGACATGGACGTGGCCGCCGCCGTCATCGGCATCCGCCCGGTCTACGCCAAGCTGACGGCCTTCGCGGTGTCGAGCTTCATCGTCGGCGTGGCCGGCGCGCTGTGGGGCTTCGTGCACCTCGGGTCCTGGGAGCCGGCAGCCTTCAGCATCGACCGCAGCTTCCAGCTGCTGTTCATGGTGATCATCGGCGGCCTGGGCTCGATCATGGGCAGCTTCTTCGGCGCCGCCTTCATCGTGGTGCTGCCGATCGTGCTGGACGCCCTGCCCTACTGGTTCGGGATCCCGATCGACACGGCGCTGGCCGCGCACCTGACCTTCATGATCTTCGGCGCACTGATCGTGTTCTTCCTGATCGTCGAGCCGCACGGGCTGGCCCGCCTGTGGTCCATCGGCAAGGAAAAGCTGCGGCTGTGGCCGTTCCCGCACTGACCCTGTATTCCAAGCGCACGACGATGCGTTGTTGTTCCCACGTTCCGACCCGGCACTGACGAGTGCTCATTCACCTCTGGAGGCAGACATGAAGTTCAAGTCCCTGGCCATGGCCGTCGCGATCAGCGCGGCCGGCCTCAGCAGCCTGGCCACAGCGCCAGACGCCTTCGCCCAGGCGAAGGAGCAGTTCTTCCCGGTGCTGGTCTACCGCACCGGCGCCTACGCGCCCAACGGCACGCCCTTCGCCAACGGCTACGTCGACTACCTGAAGCTGGTCAACGCGCAGGGCGGCATCAACGGGGTGAAGATCACCTACGAGGAGTGCGAGACCGGCTACGCCACCGACAAGGGCGTCGAGTGCTACGAGCGTCTCAAGGGCAAGGGCGCGACGGTGTTCCAGCCGCTGTCCACCGGCATCACCTTCGCGCTGACCGAGAAGGCGCCGG
>CAZUUU010000372.1:0-2234 GCA_964622685.1 uncultured Methylibium sp. | reverse complement strand
AGGCCTTCCTCGCCGTCAAGGAGCTGGGCCCGGACAAGTTCGACATCATCGTCCCCTCGCTCAGCATCCTGGCCGAGCCGCCGGTGACCGTGGTGGACAAGAACGTCGACAAGAAGGGGACCTCGGCGGTCGCCAAGGCCTACCTCGAGTACCTGTACTCGCCCGAAGGCCAGGACCTGGCCGGCCAGAACTACTACCGGCCGATCGACCCCAAGGTCGCGGCCAAGTACGAAAAGACCTTCACCAAGGTCAAGCTGTTCACGATCGACGAGGTGTTCGGCGGCTGGGCCAAGGCCCAGAAGACGCACTTCGCCGACGGCGGGGTGTTCGACCAGATCCTGGCCGCACGCAAGTGATCCTGTCGCGCACCCTGCTGCGCCGCCACAGCGTGTTGCCGGGTTTCGACCTGGCGCTCGGCTTCACGCTGCTCTACCTGAGCCTGATCGTGCTGCTGCCGCTGAGCGCGGCCTTCCTCAAGACCTTCACGCTGACCTGGGGCGCCTTCTGGGACGCGGTCAGTTCGCCGCGCGTGGTGGCCAGCTACCGATTGACCTTCCTGGCCTCGCTGGCGGCCGCCCTTCTCAACACGGCCTTCGGACTGGTCATCGCCTGGGTGCTGGTGCGCTACGAGTTTCCGTTCAAGCGCCTGGTCGATGCGCTGGTGGACCTGCCGTTCGCGCTGCCGACGGCCGTGGCCGGCATCGCGCTGACGGCGATCTACGCGCAGAACGGGCTGATCGGCCAGCACCTGCCGTTCAAGGTGAGCTTCACGCCGGTCGGGGTGTTCGTCGCGCTGACCTTCATCGGCCTGCCCTTCGTCGTGCGCACGGTGCAGCCGGTGCTGGAGGACCTGTCGAAGGAGCTGGAGGAGGCCGCCGCGACGCTGGGTGCCAGTCGCGTGCAGACCTTCCGCCACGTGCTGCTGCCGATCCTGACGCCGGCGCTGCTGACCGGCTTTGCGCTGGCCTTCGCGCGCGCGCTCGGCGAGTACGGCTCGGTGATCTTCATCGCCGGCAACATGCCGATGGTCAGCGAGATCACGCCGCTGCTCATCATCACCAAGCTCGAGCAGTACGACTACGCCGGCGCCACCGCGATCGCCGTGGTGATGCTGGTCGCGAGCTTCGCGCTGCTGCTGGCGATCAACGCGCTGCAGGCGTGGTCTCGGCGTCGCCAGGGAGGCCATTGAGATGAGCGCCGTGCTCGCTCCCGTGCGTGCGCCCGCCACGGCGGTGCCACCCGCCCTCCACGCCGCGACCACCGAGCCGGCGTGGGTGCGCCGGCTGCTGATCGGCATCGCGCTGGCCTTCCTGACGCTGTTCCTGTTCGTCCCGCTGGCGACGGTCTTCCACGAGGCGCTGAAGAAGGGCTGGGACGTCTACCTCGCGGCGATCGTCGAGCCCGACGCGCTGTCGGCGATCAAGCTGACGCTCATCACCGCGGCGATCGCGGTGCCGCTGAACCTGGTGTTCGGCGTCGCGGCGGCCTGGTGCATCGCGAAGTTCGACTTCCGCGGCAAGAACCTGCTGCTGACGCTGATCGACCTGCCTTTCAGCGTCAGCCCGGTGATCTCGGGCCTGATCTACGTGCTGATCTTCGGCCTGCAGGGCTGGCTGGGCGAGTGGCTGCGCGACCACGACCTCAAGGTCATCTTCGCGGTGCCGGGCATCGTGCTGGCGACGGTGTTCGTGACCTTCCCCTTCGTCGCGCGCGAGCTGATCCCGCTGATGCAGGCCCAGGGCACCGAGCAGGAAGAGGCCGCGCGCGTGCTGGGTGCGAACGGATGGCAGACCTTCCGGCGCGTCACGCTGCCCAACATCAAGTGGGCGCTGCTGTACGGCGTGATCCTGTGCAACGCGCGGGCGATGGGCGAGTTCGGCGCGGTCAGCGTGGTGTCCGGCCACATCCGTGGCCAGACCAACACGATGCCGCTGCACATCGAGATCCTCTACAACGAGTACCAGTTCGCCGCCGCCTTCGCGGTGGCCTCGCTGCTGGCCGGGCTGGCACTGGTGACGCTGGTGCTGAAGTACCTGGTCGAGCAGCGCGTCAAGCAGCAGATCAGCGCGGTGAGCCTCGAACGGCCCCAGTGAAGGACAAGTCATGAGCATTGAAGTCCGCAACCTGAACAAGCGCTTCGGCGCCACCGTCGCCTGCGACCACCTCAACCTGAGCATGCCCTCGGGCGAGCTGGTCGCGCTGCTGGGCCCGTCGGGCTGCGGCAAGACCACGCT
>CAZUUU010000371.1:0-2234 GCA_964622685.1 uncultured Methylibium sp. | reverse complement strand
GGGACGCCTGGCACGACGCGGGCGGCCGCGAGGGCCGCCCCTACGAGGCCGTGGTGTGCACGCCGCGGGCGCACATCGCGGTGGACGAGTGCAATGCGGTGGGCTTCTTCGGCCATGGCATCGCGCTGCTGCCGACCGCCGGCGACCCCGCTGCCCCCAGCGGCGCGAAGATGACGCCGACCGCGCTGCGCGCCGCCGCGACCGCCCGCACCGACCTGCATGCCCCCAAGGCCGCGGCCGTGAGCCTGACCCAGAGCACCGAACTCGGCTCGGTCTACTCGCTGGAGGAGCTGCAGGCGCTGACCGCCACGGCGCGCGAACTGGGCCTCAAGGTCCACATGGACGGCGCACGCTTCGCGAATGCGCTGGTCGCGCTGGGCTGCACGCCGGCGGCCATGACCTGGCAGGCCGGCGTCGACGTGCTGTCCTTCGGCATGACCAAGAACGGCGCGCCGGCCGGCGAGGCGGTGGTGTTCTTCGATCGCGCGCTGGCCGAGGCCTTCGAGTGGCGGGCCAAGCAGGCCGGCCAGCTGGCGTCGAAGATGCGCATGGTCACCGCGCCCTGGGTCGGGCTGCTGGACGGCGGCGCCTGGCTGCGCCATGCCGCGCACGCCAACGCCATGGCCACGCGGCTGGCCGACGCGATAGCCGCGCTGCCCGGCGTGGACCTGCTGCAGCCGCCGCAGTCCGACGGCGTCTTCGCCTGGCTGCCGCGACCCGCGGTCGAGTCGCTGCGCGAACGCGGCTGGCTCTTCCACGAGATGCTGCCGCCGCGCGAGGGCAAGATGGGCTGCCGCCTGATGTGCGCCTGGGACACCCAGGCCGAGACCGTCGACGCCTTCGCGGCCGACCTCGCCGCGGCCTGCAGGGCCTGAAGCTTGCAGCGGCATCCCGCATGGCCGTCTCCGTCTTCGACCTCTTCAAGATCGGCATCGGCCCGAGCAGCTCGCACACGGTCGGGCCGATGCGCGCCGCGCGGCTGTTCGCGCAGCGCCTGGCCGACGAAGGCCTGCTGACGCGCACGGCGCGCGTGCAGTCCGAGCTGTTCGGCTCGCTCGGCGCCACCGGCAAGGGCCACGGCTCGGACAAGGCCGTGCTGCTGGGCCTGCTGGGCGAAGCGCCCGACACGGTCGACGTCGACGGCATCGAGGCCCGGCTCCAGGCCTTGCGGGCCGCCGGCCGCCTGAGCCTGCTGGGCCTGCACGAGATCGCCTTCGACGAGCCGCGCGACCTGCTGTTCCGCCGCCGCCAGAGCCTGCCCTTCCATCCCAACGGCCTGCGTTTCGCCGCCTTCGACGCGGCGGGCGCGGAGATCGCGGCCCGCAGCTACTACTCGGTGGGCGGCGGCTTCGTGCTGGGCGAGGAGGCGCTGGCCGACGGCGGCAAGCAGACGGCCATCGTGCCCGACGCGACGGTGCTGCCGCTGGCCTTCCACAGCGGCGACGAGCTGCTGGTTCGCTGCCGCGAGGTCCAGGGCTCGATCGCCGACGTGATGCGCCGCAACGAGCAGCACTGGCGCAACGACGCCGAGATCGACGCCGGCCTGCTGGCCATCTGGCGCGTGATGCAGGCCTGCGTCGAGCGCGGCCTCAAGGCCGAGGGCGTGCTGCCCGGCGGCTACAAGGTCAAGCGGCGCGCCGCCAAGCTCTACCGCGACCTGACGGCCGACCCGACCGCGGCGCTGACCGATCCCCTGCAGGTGCTGGACTGGGTCAACCTCTCCGCGCTGGCGGTCAACGAGGAGAACGCCGCCGGTGGCCGCGTCGTCACCGCGCCGACCAACGGCGCGGCCGGCATCGTGCCGGCCGTGCTGCACTACTACGCGCGCTTCATCCCCAGCGCCTCGGAACGCGGCGTCGTCGACTTCCTGCTCACCGCCGCCGCGATCGGCATCCTCTACAAGGAGAACGCCAGCATCTCCGGCGCCGAGGTCGGCTGCCAGGGCGAGGTCGGCGTGGCCTGCTCGATGGCCGCCGGTGCCTTGTGCGCGGTGCTGGGCGGCACGCCCGAGCAGGCCGAGAACGCCGCCGAGATCGGCATGGAGCACCACCTGGGCCTGACCTGCGACCCGGTCGGCGGCCTGGTGCAGATCCCCTGCATCGAGCGCAACGCCATCGCCTCGGTCAAGGCCATCAACGCCGCGCGCATGGCCCTGCGCGGCGACGGCAGCCACCACGTCAGCCTCGACCAGGTCATCAAGACCATGCGCGAGACCGGCGCCGACATGCAGACCA
>CAZUUU010000370.1:0-2259 GCA_964622685.1 uncultured Methylibium sp. | reverse complement strand
CAGGAGATGCAGCACCGCGGCTGGACCATCAGCTGGCTCGGCACCGAGCAGGGCATGGAGAACCGCCTCGTGCCGCCCAGCGGCATCCCGCTCGACACCATCGCCTTCAGCGGCCTGCGCGGCAAGGGCCTGCTGCACACACTGACCGGCGGCCTGCGGCTGCTCGGCGCCTTCGGCGCCTGCCTGAGGATCCTGCGCCAGCGCGCGACCACCGCCGTGCTGGGCATGGGCGGCTACGTCTGCTTCCCGGGCGGGCTGATGGCCTCGCTGCTGGGCAAGCCGCTGCTGCTGGTCAACGCCGACGCGGCGCTGCTGATGAGCAACCGGGCCCTGCGGCCGGTGGCCGACCGCATCGCCTTCGGCTTCGACGGCGCGGCGGCGGCGCGCACGAAGCAGGCGGTCGTGACCGGCAACCCGGTGCGCGCCGAGATCGAGGCGCTGCCGGTGCCGGCCGAGCGCTATGCCGGCCGCGAAGGCCCGCTGCGCGTGCTGGTGGTCGGCGGCAGCCTGGGCGCGAAGGCGCTGAACGAGACGCTGCCGCAGGCGCTGGCGCTGCTGGAGGCGACCGAGCGGCCGCTGGTGATCCACCAGACCGGCGCGCTCAACCGCGAGGCGGTGCGGGCCGCCTACGAGCTGGTCGGCCTCAGGCAGGGCATCGAGGTGCAGGCCTTCATCGACGACATGGCCGTGCGCCTCGCGCATTGCGACCTGGTGGTCTGCCGCGCCGGCGCGGTCACGGTGAGCGAGCTGTGCGCGGCCGGCGTGGCCAGCGTGCTGGTGCCGCTGATCGTCAGCACCACCTCGCACCAGCGCGACAACGCGCTCTACATGGCCCAGCACGGCGCCGCCATCCACCTGCCGCAGGCCGAGCTGACGCCGCAGGCCCTGGCCGAGCTGCTGCGCTCGCTCGACCGCACGCGGCTGCTGGCGATGGCCGAGAAGGCCCGCGCGCTGAGCCGGCCGCGCGCCGCGGCGCGGGTGGCCGACGAGATCGAAAGGCTGGTGAGGGCATGAATCGCGTGGCACCGCACCGGGTCCCGTTCGCGCTGAGCTTGTCGAAGCGCCGCGCAGGGCTTCGACAGGCTCAGCCCGGACGGGTGGGAGAACGCGCATGAAGCACGCGGTGAAGCACATCCACTTCGTCGGCGTCGGCGGCGCGGGCATGAGCGGCATCGCCGAGATCCTGCACAACCTCGGCTACGTCGTCTCGGGCTCCGACCAGAGCGACAGCGCGACCACGCGCCGGCTCGCCTCGCTGGGCATCCGCATCGCGATCGGCCACGACGCCGCACACATCGCCGGTGCGGAAGCGGTGGTCACCTCGACCGCGGTGAAGGGTGACAACCCCGAGGTGATCGCGGCGCGCAGCCAGCGCGTGCCGGTGGTGCCGCGCGCGGTGATGCTGGCCGAGCTGATGCGCCTGAAGCAGGGCATCGCGATCGCCGGCACGCACGGCAAGACGACCACCACCTCGCTGGTCGCCAGCGTGCTGGCCGAGGCCGGCCTGGACCCGACCTTCGTGATCGGCGGGCGGCTCGTCAGCGCCGGCGCCAACTCGCGCCTGGGGGTCGGCGACTACATCGTCGTCGAGGCCGACGAGAGCGATGCGTCCTTCCTGAACCTGATGCCGGTGCTCAGCGTCGTGACCAACATCGACGCCGACCACATGGACACCTACGGCCACGACTTCGCGAAGCTCAAGGCCGCCTTCGTCGAGTTCGTGCACCGCATGCCCTTCTACGGCGCCGCCATCGTCTGCGGCGACGACCCGGGCGTGCGCTCCATCGTGCCGATGATCTCGCGGCCGGTGGTGAGCTACGGCTTCGCCGAGGACACGCAGATCCGCGCGGTGCAGGTGCAGGCGCTCCCGGGCGGGCAGATGCGCTTCGTCGCGCAGCGGCGCAACGGCGTGCGCATGCCCGACCTGCCGGTGACGCTCAACTTGCCCGGCGAGCACAACGTGCTCAACGCGCTGGCCGTCATCGCCGTGGCCGCCGAGCTGGAGCTGCCCGACGCGCCGCTGCAGAAGGCGCTGGCCGAGTTCCACGGCGTGGGCCGCCGCTTCCAGCGCTATGGCGACCTGCCGCTGCCGTCGGGCGGTCGCTTCACCCTGATCGACGACTACGGCCACCACCCGGTCGAGATGGCCGCGGTGATCGCCGCCGCGCGCGGCGCCTTCCCGGGCCGCCGCCTGGTGATCGCCTTCCAGCCGCACCGCTACACGCGCACGCGCGACTGCTTCGAGGACTTCGTCAAGGT
>CAZUUU010000369.1:0-2272 GCA_964622685.1 uncultured Methylibium sp. | reverse complement strand
AGCATGTCGAACTCGCGCTTGCGCACGAAGTCGTTGCGCCGCTTGCGCTCGATCATCGCCTTGAGTTCGCTCTTGGCGTAGCCGCTCTGCAGCGCCTCTTCCTGGCTGGCGTTGGAGTTGATCTCGGCCCAGTCCGTGGCCGGATTGGCGACGAACTTCACCACCTTGCGGAAGAAGCTGCTGCCGCCCTTGGCGTCGGAATCGGCGTCGGCCATCTGGTGGGGGTCCGGTCGGGGCGGTGGTGACGTGCGCCGTCAGTCGCCGAACATCTTCTGCTTCATCTCGCGGCGCTGCTGCGCCTCGAGCGAAAGCGTCGCGGTCGGCCGGGCCAGCAGCCGGCCCAGGCCGATCGGCTCGCCGGTCTCGTCGCAGTAGCCGTAGTCGCCGGCCTCGATGCGGGCGATCGACTGCGAGATCTTCTTCAGCAGCTTGCGCTCGCGGTCGCGGGTGCGCAGTTCCAGCGCGTGCTCTTCCTCGATCGTCGCGCGGTCGGCCGGGTCGGGCACGATGGACGTGTCCTCGCGCAGGTGCTCGGTGGTCTCGCCGGCGTTGTCGAGCAGGTCGTTGCGCTGCTGCATCAGGCGCACGCGGAAGAACTCGAGCTGCTTGTCGTTCATGTACTCGCTGTCGGGCATCGCCATCAGCTCGTCTTCGCTCAGGTCGCGGCCGGCCTTGGTCTTCCACACGTTGGCGAGCTTGGGGTCGATCTTGCGCACCGGCCGTGGCAGGTCGATGACGTTGCTGGCCGGCGGGCGGCTCGGCGGCGGCAGGGGGATCGACGGCGGGTGCGTGTCGACCGACACGGCGGGCGCCGACTTGGCGCTGCGCAGGCGGGTCGGCGTCTTGGCGGCTGCCGGTGCGGGGGTCGCTGGGGGAGGAGTCGTCGGAGGCACGGGCGGGGCGGACGCTTTCTTCGTGACGGGGGCGGGAGCCGGCTTCTTGGCAGCCGGCGCGGGGTGGGCGCTCGCCTTGACGGCAGGCTTGGCGACGGCCTTGGCCGTGGGCTTCGGTGCCGGTGGCTTTGGCGTCGGCTTCGGTGTCGGCCTGGCAGCGACCTTCTGGGCCACCACCGGCTTCTTGGTCGACGCGGCGGCCTTCTTGGCGGGTGGTTTGGCCACGGGCTTCTTGGCAGCCGCCTTGACCGGCGCCTTCGCGGCCGCCTTCCTGGGCGGCGCCTTGGCCGACTTCTTTGCTGCGGCCTTGACCGGGGTCTTGCTCACGGCGCGAATCTCCTCACGGCAGCTTTATACCTGCTCCATCGGGCATGGCCAGAAGCGCATGCCGGATTCGAGAGCGGCGGATTGTAGCCACCTGTGTCGCGGCTGGCGGGGCGGATCGACCCTCAGGCCAGGCATTGCTCCAACCCGTGGAGAAACAGGTCCTTGGGCAGGTCGATGCCGATGAAGACCATCTTGCTGCCGCGCGTCTCGCCATCGGCCCAGGCCGGCCCGACGTCACTGCCCATCAGTTGGTGCACGCCCTGGAAGATCACCTTCTTGTCGAAGCCCTGGACCCGCAGCACGCCCTTGTAGCGCAGCATCTTGGGGCCGTAGAGGTTGACCATCGTGCCCAGGAAGTCCTCCAGCTTGGCCGCATTGAACGGCCGGTTGGAGCGGAACACGAAGCTCTTCACGTCGTCGTCGTGGGCGTGGTGGTGCGGATGGTCGCAGTGTTCGCCATGCGCGTGGTCATGGTCGTGATCGTGGTGGTCGTGCGCGTCGGCGTTCAGGAACTCGGGATCGATGTCGAGCTTGGCGTTGAGGTTGAAGCCGCGCAGGTCGAAGACGTCCTTGATCGGCACCTCGCCGAAGTGGACCGCCTTCAGCGGCGCGCGCGGGTTCATGTGCTTGAGCCGGTGGATCAGGGCCTCGGTCTCTTCCTTGGCGACCAGGTCGGTCTTGGACAGGAAGATCTGGTCGGCGAAGCCCACCTGGCGGCGCGCTTCCTGGCGGTCGTCCAGCTGCCGGTCGGCGTGCTTGGCGTCGACCAGGGTCAGGATCGAGTCGAGCAGATAGCTCTCGGCGATCTCGTCGTCCATGAAGAAGGTCTGGGCTACCGGGCCGGGGTCGGCCAGGCCGGTGGTCTCGATCACGATGCGGTCGAAGTCGAGCTCGCCCTTGCGCTTGCGGGCGGCCAGGTCGGACAGCGTGGCCCGCAGGTCCTCGCGGATCGTGCAGCAGATGCAGCCGTTGCTCATCTGGACGATCTGTTCCTTGGTCTCGGCGACCAGGATGTCGTTGTCGATGTTCTCCTCGCCGAACTCGTTCTCGAT
>CAZUUU010000368.1:0-2288 GCA_964622685.1 uncultured Methylibium sp. | reverse complement strand
TGGACCAGATGACCCAGCAGAACGCCGCCCTCGTCGAGGAGTCCGCCGCCGCGGCGGAGAGCCTCAAGGAGCAGGCGGTGAAGCTGGCGGCCGCGGTCGCCGCCTTCCGCGTCGACGAGAGCGCGCATCGCGCTGCCTCGCCGGCACCGACCCTGGCGCTCGCAGCGCCGAAGCCGGCCGCGACGCCGAAGCCGGTGTTGGCCTCGAACGCCGCACCCAAGGCCGCCGTCAAGCCGGCCACTGCCGCCCGCCCCGCCCCGGCCGCCACGCCGGCGCGACCCGCGGCAGCACCGGCCGCCGTCGCGGCCCGCCCGGCCGCGGCCGAAGCCGCCGGGGGCGACTGGGAGACCTTCTGAGGCCGCCCCGACTCCAGTTTCCGATCCAAGCGCCGAAACCTATCCAACGTTGCGGCCCGACCGCGCCACGAGGACTTCTTCCATGGACATGATCAACGACGCGACCCAGGTCGCCCGCCACGAAGCGCAACGCCAGGGCGCCGGCAGCAAGGCCCAACCGGGCCGCGAATACCTGAGCTTCCGCCTCGGTGCCGAGGAATACGGCATCGACATCCTCAAGGTGCAGGAGATCCGCTCCTACGAGCCGCCGACCCGCATCGCCAACGCCCCGGCCTTCCTGAAGGGTGTGATCAACCTGCGCGGCGTGATCGTGCCGGTGGTCGACCTGCGCGTGAAGTTCGGCTGCGAGGCCGAGATCAATGCCATCACCGCGGTGATCGTGCTGGGCGTCAAGGGCCGCGTGATCGGTGCCGTCGTCGACTCGGTCAGCGACGTGCTCGAGCTGCCGCACGAGGCCGTCAAGCCGGCGCCGAGCATGGGCTCGGTGGTCGACACCAGCCACCTGATCGGCATCGCCACGGTCGCCGAGCGCATGCTGATCCTGATGGACATCGAGTCGCTGATGAGCAGCGCCGACCTCGGCGTCATCGACGCCGCCAGCTGAACACCGAACACCAGTCCTCCGGGGGATCGACGACATGAAGCTCGCTACTGGCGGCCAGGGCTCCATCGCCCGCCGCATCTCGGTGATCGGCAGCGCCAGCCTGCTGGTCGTGCTGATGCTGATCTGCGGCGTGATGAGCGTGCTGGCGACGGATCGCTCGCGCGAGCGCATCGTCACCTGGGTCGGCGACAAGACGCAGTCGGTGGCCGACTCGATCGACGCCTTCGACCTGACCTCGCGCGTGCTGGTCGAGAAGTTCTTCGCGACCTTCAAGCAGGAATTCGGACCGGACTTCACGCACGACGAGGCCAAGGTCGACCTGTCCAACTTCGGCCAGCCGCTGGCCGGCAACTTCACCGCCGTCGACCGCTTCGCGGCCAACACCGGCGGCGTGGCGACCGTGTTCGCCCGCACCGGCACCGACTTCAAGCGCATCACCACCTCGCTGAAGAAGGAGAACGGCGAACGCGCGATGGGCACGCTGCTGGCCAAGGGCCACCCCGCCTATCCGCTGATGCTGGAAGGCAAGACCTACACCGGCCCGGCCGTGCTGTTCGGCAAGCCCTACATGACGCGCTACGAGCCGATCAAGGCGGCCGACGGCAAGGTCATCGGCATCCTCTTCATCGGCTTCGACACCTCGGCCTTCCAGACCTCGCTCGACAAGCTGGCCGCCGGCACGCGCTTCTTCGACACCGGCGGCGTCTACGTCATCGACCCGAAGAAGGCCTGGAACGAGGCCACGCTGGTGATGCATCCGCAGGCCGCCGGCAAGAAGCTCGCCGACGCCTTCGCGGGCCAGGAAGCCTTCTTCGAGTCGCTCGACAAGGCCGAGCGCGGCTTCGTGATGAAGGCGCCGGGCGTGTTCGACGCCGCGCACCAGGACGCCTGGGCCGTGCTGCGCAAGAGCCAGGCCACGGGCCTGTGGGTCGTCGCCGAGGTCTCCGACCGCGAGGCGATGGCCACGCACTGGGGCACGCTGATCCCGTTCTGGGCCCTGCTCGGCACGGCGACCATCGGCCTCGGCCTCGGCCTCTTCCTCATGATGCGCCGCTCGGTGGCGCGACCGCTGCGCGACGTGCAGCGTGCGGTGCATGCCGTCGCGCAGGGCGACCTGACGCAACGCTTCCACAGCGAGCAGCGCGACGAGATCGGCGACGTGATCCGCGAGGTCGAGGCCATGCGGGCCCGCCTGGCCGGCACGATGGGCTCGGTGCGCCACTCGGTCGAATCGATCAGCACGGCCTCGAGCGAGATTGCGACGGGCAACGCGGACCTGTCCTCGCGCACGGAGCAGACGGCCAGCAACCTGCAGCAGACCGCTTCGT
>CAZUUU010000367.1:0-2314 GCA_964622685.1 uncultured Methylibium sp. | reverse complement strand
CCGACGGCAGCTACAGCTTCGACCCCGCCAACGCGGCCTACCAGTCGCTGGGCGTGGGTCAGTCCCAGATCATCACCGTGCCCTACACGGTGCGCGACGACCAGGGCGCGAGTTCGACCGCCAACCTCGTCATCACCGTGACGGGCACCAACGATGCGCCGGTGGCCAGCGCGGCCGCGTTCAGCGTCGCCGAAGGTGCGCCGCTGGTCTCGGGCACCGTCACGGCCACCGATATCGATGCCAACGCGGTGCTGAGCTACGCGCCGAACGGCGCCGTGCCGGCCGGCCTGGTGTTCAACAGCGACGGCAGCTACAGCTTTGACGCGTCGAACGCGGCCTACCAGTCGCTGGGCGTCGGCCAGTCGGTCGTGCTGACCGTGCCCTACACCGTCACCGACGACCAGGGCGCCACCTCGACCGCCAACCTGGTCATCACCGTCACCGGCAGCAACGATGGCCCGGTGGCACTACCCGCCGCCTTCTCGGTCGCCGAGGATGCCGCGATCGTCAGCGGCAATGTCATCGCCAGCGATGCCGACGGCAACGCCAGCGTCAGCTATGCGCTGGTGGGCGCCGCCCCGGCCGGCCTGAGCTTCAACGCCGACGGCAGCTACAGCTTCAACCCGGCCAATCCGGCCTACCAGTCGCTGGGTGTCGGCCAGTCCCAGGTGCTGAGCCTGAGCTACACGGCCACCGACGACCAGGGCGCGAGCTCGACGGCCAGCCTGGTCATCACCGTCACCGGCACCAACGACGCGCCGATCGCCACCGCCGCGACCTTCTCGGTGGCGGAGGACGCCGCCGTCGTCAGCGGCAATGTCGTTGCGACCGATGTCGATGCCAACGCCGTGCCGAGCTTCGCGCTGAACGGCGCGGCTCCGGCCGGCCTGGTGTTCAACGCCGACGGCAGCTACAGCTTCGATCCGTCGAACGCCGCCTACCAGTCGCTGGGTGTGGGCCAGTCGGTCGTGCTGACCGTGCCGTACACGGTGACCGACGACCAGGGCGCCAGCTCGACCGCCAACCTCGTCATCACCGTCACCGGCAGCAACGATGCGCCGGTCGCCGTGGCCAGCAGCTTCAGCGTGGCCGAGGATGCGGCGGTGGTCAGCGGCAGCGTCGGCGCGACCGATGCCGATGGCAACGCGGTGCTGGGCTACGCCCTCGTCGGCACGGCGCCGGCCGGCTTGACGTTCAACGCCGGCAGCTACAGCTTCGACCCGGCCAACGCCGCCTACCAGTCGCTGGGCGTGGGGCAGTCGGCCGTGCTGACCGTGGCCTACACCGTCACCGACGATCAAGGCGCAAGCTCGACGGCCGATCTGGTGATCACCGTCACCGGCAGCAACGACGCGCCGGTGGCCCAGGCCGCCGCCTTCGCGGTCACCGAGGACGCGTCGGTCGTGACCGGCTCCGTCATCGCGACCGACGTCGACGCCAACGCGGCGCTCAGCTTCGCGCTGGTGGGCGCCGCCCCGGCCGGCCTGGTGTTCAACAGCGACGGCAGCTACAGCTTCGATCCGTCCAGCCCGGCCTACCAGTCGCTGGCTGCAGGCCAGACGCAGGTCCTGACCGTGCCCTACCGCGCCACCGACGATCAGGGCGCGACGTCGACAGCCAATCTCGTGATCACGATCACCGGCACGAACGACGGACCCGTGGCCCAGCCTGCGGCCTTCACGGTGGCGGAGGACGCTGCCGTCGTCACCGGCAACGTCGTCGCGACGGATCCGGACGGCGGCTCGGTGCCGACCTATGCCCTGACCGGCAGCGCGCCGGCCGGCCTGGTCTTCAACGCCGACGGCAGCTATGCCTTCGATCCGTCCGATGTCGCTTACCAGTCGCTCGGCGTCGGCCAGTCGCTGGTGTTGACCGTCCCCTACCGCGCCACCGACGGCGAGGGCGTGAGTTCCACGGCGAACCTGGTGATCACCGTCACCGGCAGCAACGACGCCCCGGTCGCCCAGGCGGTCAGCCGCACGGTGGCCGAGGATGCCGCCCCGATCAGCGGCAACGTGGTCGGTACCGACATCGACGCCAATGCGGCCCTGAGCTACGTCCTCGTGGGCGCGGCGCCGGCCGGCTTGACGTTCAACGCCGACGGCAGCTACAGCTTCGACCCGGCCAACGCCGCCTACCAGTCGCTGGGCGTCGGCCAGTCCCAGGTCATCACGGTGCCCTATCGCGTCACCGACGACCAGGGTGCCACCTCCACCGCCAACCTCGTCATCACCGTCACCGGCAGCAACGACGCGCCGGTGGCCAGTGCCGCGAGCTTCACGATCGCCGAAGACGCGGCCGCGATCTCCGGCGC
>CAZUUU010000366.1:0-2338 GCA_964622685.1 uncultured Methylibium sp. | reverse complement strand
CCCAACATCAACAGCGCCACCGCGCGCGTGCTCGACGCCGCCGGCATCCAGACCCTGGTGGCCGACGGTGCCGGCTGCTGCGGCGCGATCCGCGACCACCTGAGCGACCACGAGGGCGCGCTGGCCGACATGCGCCGCAACGTCGACGCCTGGTGGCCGATGGTGCAGGGCCTCACCGCGCAGGGCAAGGTCGAGGCCCTCGTGATGAACGCCTCGGGCTGCGGGGCCACCGTCAAGCAGTACGCGCACCACCTGCGGCACGACCCGGCCTATGCCGAGCGCGCCGCGAAGATCGCCGCGCTGACGCGCGACCTGAGCGAGCTGCTGCCGGACCTGGTGCCGCGCCTCAAGCCGCGGCTGCGCGGCGGCAAGCCGCCGAAGCTGGTCTACCACCCGCCCTGCACGCTGCAGCACGGCCAGCAGCTGCGCGGCGGCGTCGAGTCGGGCTTGCGCGAGCTGGGCTTCGACGTCGAGCTCACGCCCGTCGACAGCCACCTGTGCTGCGGCTCGGCCGGCACCTACTCCGTGCTGCAGCCCGAACTCGCGTACCAGTTGCGCGACCGCAAGCTCACCGCGCTGGCGCAGGCCGGCGCCGACTGCATCGTGTCGGCCAACGTCGGCTGCATCCAGCACCTCCAGAGCGGCAGCACCGTGACGCTGGTGAGGCATTGGGTCGAGGTGCTGGATGAGGCGTTGAAGGCCTGAGCCTTCAGCCCGCGTGCCCCTCCGCCGCCAGCGCCTCGGGTCTGACGCGCAGCGCCCACAGCACGCCGGCCACCAGCAGGGCGACGCCGATCAGCGTGGCGGCACCCGGCCATTCGGCGCGCAGCGCGTAGGCATAGGCCAGCGCCGACAGCGTCTCGAAGACGATCAGCTGGCCGACCAGCGCGGTCGGCAGGCGCTGGCTGGCCTCGTTCCAGCACAGCGTGCCCAGCCACGACGCGAACAGGCCGACCGCCAGCATCAGCGCGACGAAGCGCTCGGGTGCCGGGCCGAGCGGCATGGCGAAGGCCTGGCCGGAGGCGCTGCTCCAGATCCAGAAGCCCGCGTAGCCGGCGGCCGCCAGCGGCAGCGTCGCGACGCCTTGCGCCGTGGCCCAGGTGCGCGGGCTGCGGTCGGCGTGGGCACGCAGCCAGTCGGCGTTGCGGATCGGGTACCAGGTCCAGCAGGCCACCGCCGCCACCGCCAGCAGCGCGCCGCTCGCATAGCGCGCCAGGTCGGCTTGCGGGTCGGCGCGCAGTGCGGCCAGCTCGACCTGGTTGACGCAGCCGATGCCGGCGGCGATCAGCAACAACGAGGGCGCGAGCCGCGCCCAGGGCAGGCGGCCGTCGCGCGCTGCGTCGCGAAGGTTCGACGTGATGGCGATGACCACCGGCAGCGTGCCAATGATCATCGTCGGCAGCGGGCCGCCAGCGCGCTGGATCGCCGCAGCGAGGCACAGGTAGTACAGCAGGTTGCCGATCAGCGAGAGCTTCAGCGCCTCGCGCCAGTCGCCGCGCGTGAACTGCGCGAGCCGCGCGCGGTCGAGCCAGGCCAGCGGCAGCGCGATCAGCCCGAAGGCGAGGTAGCGCGCGAAGGACAGCAGCGCCGGCGGGTAGTCGGCCAGCAGCGTGGGCGCGATGAAGACCAGGCCCCACATCAGGCCGGCGGCCAGCGCGAACAGGGTTCCGGTGAGCAACATGATCCGGCGAGCGTAGGCGCCCGCAGCGACGCGGTCTTGTACCGGCTTGCTCAGCCCCGGCGTGTCTGCCTTTGGTAGCGGGCCGGCGTCACGCCGTAGCGCCGCGCGAAGGCGCGCGTCAGGTGCGCCTGGTCGGCCAGGCCGGTGGCCGCCGCCACCTCGGCCGGCGCATCACCGGCGGCCAGCAGGCGCTTGGCCTCGAAGAGCCGCAGCGCCATCAGCATCTGCTGGGGCGTGGCGTGGTAGCGCGCCTTGAACTGGCGCAGGAAGTGGAAGGGGCTCAGCCCCGCGACCGCGGCCAGCTCGTCCAGCGTGAGGCGCCGGTCGAGGTGGGCGCGCAGGTAGTCGACCACCGGCGCGAAGCGCAGCGCGCCCTCAGGCGCGGCCGTGCGCGCGGTGCGCGCGTGGCTGCGGAACTCGGCCAGCAGCGTGTGCAGCAGGCTGTCGAAGGCGAGCGGCTCGTCGGCCTGCCACAGCGCGTCCAGCAGCGCCGCCACGCGGCGCGCCCGCGGCGCGTCCTGCCCGACCGCATCACCGAAGTGCCAGCCGCGCTCGCCGCTGACGCGCTCGACCACGTCGGCGTCGATGTAGACCATGCGGTAGCGCCAGCCGCCGTCGGTCTCGGCGCGGCCGGTGTGCAGCTCGTCGGGGTTCATC
>CAZUUU010000365.1:0-2339 GCA_964622685.1 uncultured Methylibium sp. | reverse complement strand
CTGCGCGTACTTGTTCCAGGGGCAGGCGAGCTGGCAGTCGTCGCAACCGTAGATGCGGTTGCCGATCGGCGCCCGCAGCGGCTCGGGGATGGCGCCGTCGTGCTCGATGGTCAGGTAGGAGATGCAGCGCCGCGCGTCGAGCCGGTGCTCGGCGACGATGGCCTGGGTCGGGCACACGTCGATGCAGGCGCGGCAGCTGCCGCAGTGGCCGTCGACCGCGGGCGTCAGCGGCAGCTCGAGGTCGGTGTAGATCTCGCCGAGGAAGAACATCGACCCCGCTTCGCGCGACAGCATCAGCGTGTGCTTGCCGCGCCAGCCGATCCCGCTGCGCGACGCCAGCTCGACCTCGAGCACCGGCGCCGAATCGGTGAACACACGGTGGCCGAAGGGTCCGACCCGCTCCGCCAGCCGCTCGGCCAGCGACTGCAGGCGCGTGCGCAGCACCTTGTGATAGTCGCGGCCCCGGGCGTACATCGAGACCACGCCCTCCTGCGGACGCGACAGGCGCGCGAACTCGACGGCCTGCCAGCCCTCGCCCATCGAGCTTGGCAGGTAGTCCATGCGCGCCGTGATGACGCGCACCGTGCCCGGCACCAGCTCGGCGGGTCGCGCGCGCTTCAGTCCATGGCGGGCCATGTAGTCCATCCCGCCGTGAAAGCCCTGCTGCAGCCAGGCCAGCAGCCCGGGCTCGGCCTCGTGCAGGTCCACGCCGGCCACGCCGATCTGGGAAAATCCAAGCGTCCCCGCCATGCGACGCAGATCCGCCAGCACGGCTTCTCCCTCGGTGACGCCCGGCGTTCGATGCATCCTGCGATTCTAGAAACCCGACACGAGACCTGGCCCGACGAGGCCGCCTGCGCCGCCCGCGCGCAGTCACTGGCATCGAAGCCCGCCTTGCGCGACGCCTTCGTCGAGCTGCTCGGCCCGCTGGGCGCCGGCAAGACCACCTTCGTGCGCCACCTGCTGCGCGCCCTGGGCGCGACCGGCCGCATCAAGAGCCCGAGCTACGCCGTCGTCGAACCCTACGCACTGCCCGCCGGACCGGCCTGGCACTTCGACTTCTACCGCTTCGGCGACGAGCGCGAATGGGAGGACGCGGGCTTCCGCGAGATCTTCGCCGGCCCGGGGCTCAAGCTCGTCGAGTGGGCGCAGAACGCCGGCGAGACCCTGCCCGTGCCCGACCTGCGCGTGGAACTCTCGCCGCAGGATGGCGACCAACGCGCCGTGACCTGGATGGCCTACACCCCGCGCGGCGTGGAGCTGCTGCGATGACCGCGACGCGGCGACGCCTGCTGCAGCAAGGCGCCGGCTCGCTGGTCCTGCTGCTCGGTCCGCGCGAGCTGGTGTTCGGTGCCAGCATCGTCGCGGTGCGCGTCTGGCCGGCGGCCGACTACACGCGCGTCACCATCGAGTCCGACGCGCCACTGGCCGCGAAGCACGCGCTCTACGACAACCCGCAGCGCGTCGTCATCGACGTCGACGGCCTCGAGCTCAGCCCCGAGCTGCGCGAGCTGGTCGGCAAGGTCAAGCCCGGCGATCCCTTCATCGCCGGCGTGCGCGTCGGCCAGAACCAGCCGCGCGTGGTGCGCCTGGTGATCGACCTGAAGCAGCCGACGGCGCCGCAGGTCTTCACGCTCGAGCCGGTCGCGGCCTACCGCCACCGGCTGGTGTTCGACCTGCATCCGGCGACCGAGCGCGACCCGCTGCTGGCGCTGATCCAGGAGAAGGCGGCCGCCGACCGGGCCGCCGGGCCGTCGGACCGCGCGGCCTCCGACGTCAACGACGCGCTCGGCGACTTCATCGGCCGCGTGGGTCGTGCGCCAGCGCCGGCTGCATCGACGCCGGCACCGGCCGGGCCGCCCGCGCCGCCGCGCGGCACCGAGCGGCTGGTCATCGTCGCGCTCGACCCCGGCCACGGCGGCGAGGACCCGGGCGCCATCGGCCCCAGCGGCCTGCGCGAGAAGGACGTGGTGCTGCAGATCGCGCAGCGGCTGCGCGAGCGCATCAACGCGCAGCCGAACATGCGCGCGATGATGACGCGCGACGCCGACTTCTTCGTGCCCCTGCACGAGCGGGTGCGCAAGGCGCGGCGCGTGCAGGCCGACCTGTTCATCTCCATCCACGCCGACGCCTTCGTGCGGCCGCATGCGCGCGGCGCCTCGGTGTTCGCGCTCAGCGAGTCGGGCGCCACCAGCGTCGAGGCGCGCTGGATGGCCAACAAGGAGAACGCGGCCGACCTGGTCGGCGGCGTCAACATCAAGACCAAGGACGCCGCCGTCACCCGCGCCCTGCTCGACATGAGCACCAGCGCGCAGATCAAGGACAGCCTGCGGCTGGGC
>CAZUUU010000364.1:0-2396 GCA_964622685.1 uncultured Methylibium sp. | reverse complement strand
CCGCGCCTGGTGCAGGCCTTCGGCATCAACGTGCCGCGCATGATCACGCTGACCTACGCCGGCGGCGTGGCGCTGGCGGCTTTCGCCGGCGTGCTGGCGGCGCCGATCCTGCAGGTCTCGCCGCTGATGGGCAGCAACCTGATCATCGTGGTGTTCGCGGTGGTCGTGATCGGCGGCATGGGCTCGATCCTCGGATCCATCCTCACCGGCCTGGGGCTGGGCGTGATCGAGGGCCTGACCAAGGTGTTCTACCCCGAGGCCTCGAGCACGGTCGTGTTCGTCGTCATGGCGATCGTGCTGCTGGTGCGCCCCGCGGGCTTGTTCGGGAAAGAGCGATGACCCCCACCCGTTCCCCGCTGCTCGGCTACGCCGCGCTGTTCATCGCGATCGCGCTGCTGCCGGCGATCGGCGCGTACCCGATCTTCGTGATGAAGGTGATGTGCTACGCGCTGTTCGCGTGCGCCTTCAACCTGCTGATCGGCTTCACCGGCCTGCTGAGCTTCGGCCATGCGGCCTTCCTCGGCATGGCGGCCTACACCGCCGGGCACGCGCTCAAGGTGTGGGGCTTCCCGGCACCGCTGGGCCTGCTGTTCGGCACCGCGATGGCCGCGCTGACCGGCCTGGCCTTCGGCTGGCTGGCGATCCGCCGCAGCGGCATCTACTTCTCGATGATCACGCTGGCGCTGGCGCAGATGCTGTTCTTCTACTTCCTGCAGGCGCCCTTCACCGGCGGCGAGGACGGCCTGCAGTCGGTGCCGCGCGGCAACTTCCTCGGGCTGGACCTGGCGTCCGACCTGACGCTGTACTACGTGGTGCTGGCGATCTTCATCGGCGCCTTCTGGCTGATCTACCGCACCGTGCACTCGCCCTTCGGCCAGGTGCTGACCTCGATCCGCGAGAACGAGGCGCGCGCCGTCTCGCTGGGCTACGACGTCGAGCGCTTCAAGCTGGTGGCCTTCGTCCTGTCGGCCGCGCTGGCCGGCCTGGCCGGCGCGACCAAGACCCTGGTGCTGGGCTTCGCGACGCTGACCGACGCGGTGTGGACCACCTCCGGCGCCGTGATCCTGATGACCCTGGTCGGCGGCATGGGCACGATGATCGGCCCGATCGTCGGCGCACTCGTCATCATCGCCCTCGAGAACAAGATCGGCGACCTGGGCAAGGCGCTGGCCGAGACCACCGGCATCGCCTGGTTCAACGGCCTGGGCGAATCGGTGACGCTGGTCACCGGGCTGATCTTCATCGTCTGCGTCCTGGCCTTCCGCCGCGGACTGGTGGGCGAGTTCGCCGAGCTCTGGCGCCGCTGGCGAAAGGCCTGAGTCAGGCCGCCGGCGCCCGCGCGCCGAAGATCGCGGTGCCGACGCGCACGATCGTCGCGCCTTCCAGCACCGCGGCCTCGAGGTCGGCGGTCATGCCTATCGACAGCGTGTCCAGCGCCAGGCCCCCGGCGTTCAGGGCGACCAGCAGTTCGCGCAGGGCGCGGTGCGGGCGTCGCTGGGCCTCGATCCCGTCGATCGGTTCGGGGATGGCCATCAACCCGCGCAGCTTCAGTCGCGGCAGGGCGGCGACCGACTGCGCCAATGCCAGGGCCTCGTCCGGCGCGACGCCGCTCTTGCTGGCCTCGCCGCTGATGTTGACCTGCAGGCAGACCTGCAGGGGCGGCAGGGCGGCCGGGCGCTGCTCGCTCAGGCGCTGCGCGAGCTTCAGGCGGTCGATCGCATGCACCCAGTCGAAGGCTTCGGCCACCGCGCGGGTCTTGTTGCTCTGTAGCGGACCGATCAGGTGCCACTCGACGCGCGGCCGCAGGTCGGCCAGCGCGACCATCTTGTCCAGCGCTTCCTGCACGTAGTTCTCGCCGAAGGCGCGTTGCCCGGCCGCCACCGCTTCGCGCACCGCGTCAGGGCCTTGCGTCTTGCTGACCGCCAGCAGCGTGACGCTTGCCACGGGACGGCCGGCCGCATCGCAAGCGCGTGCGATGCGCCCGCTCACTTCTTGTATCTTGCTCGAGATCGTCGCCATAATCATCCAGCCCTCTGCCGTCAGGCGCGCGATGCGTCTGCATCATCATCCATGGACATCACCCAGCTGCTGGCCTTCTCGGTCAAGAACAAGGCATCCGACCTGCACTTGTCCGCCGGCCTGCCACCGATGATCCGTGTGCACGGCGACGTGCGGCGCATCAACGTGGACCCGCTCGACCACAAGAGCGTCCACGACATGGTGTACGACATCATGAACGACGCGCAGCGCAAGGCCTACGAGGAGACGCTGGAATGCGACTTCTCGTTCGAGATCCAGGGCCTGGCGCGCTTTCGCGTCAACGCCTTCAACCAGAACCGCGGCGCCGGCGCCGTGTTCCGGACCATCCCGAGCAAGATCCTGACGCTGGAGCAGCT
>CAZUUU010000363.1:0-2404 GCA_964622685.1 uncultured Methylibium sp. | reverse complement strand
CCGATCGGCGGTGATCGGCACGCCGGGCGGCAGGGCCAGCAGGCGGCGCATGCCCTCGACCGCCGCGTCGGCGTACTGCTCGGGGTTCTCGCTCAGCAGCTTGGCGGTGTGCAGCCCGCCGTCGGGCGCACGGCCGATCACGTCGGTGAAGGTGCCGCCACGGTCGATCCAGAACTGCCAGCGCATCGTCGCTTCCATCGCCCGCACTCTACTAGGCGGCAAACACCCTGCAGTTCCGGCCTTTGCCGCAGGCGGCGCCTGCCTAGCATCGAAGGACGACCGGACCCTCCGCGCTGCCGGTCGCCACCGCCCGCCCAAAGCCGACATACGCCATGACTGACCTCTCGTCCCCGCCGCTGACCCTGGCATCCCTGCCGGGCGGCGATGCGCGCCTCGACGCGACGCCGGCCAAGGTCCGTCACGCGGGCTTCTGCTGGCCCACGCCGCCGTTCGCCGCCTACCCGCAGGCCACCGAGCAGACCCAGGCCCAGGCCTGCACCATCGAAGGCCTGAACGGCAAGCTGATCAACGGCCGGCTGATCCAGTTCGTCCCCGAGGAAAGCGTGGCCAACGTGCAGGTGCCGCCGGCCCGCACGACGTTGCCGCTGCAGTTCGGCCAGTTCCGCAGCCTCGCGCTGACCGAGCCGCTGCAGCCGTCCGCACCGCGCAGCGACGACCCGCATGCGGCCGTGCTGGCCCACCGCCCGCGCAGCCGCTACCTCCTGATGCTCAAGGCCGGCGAGCCGCTCGAAGGCGAGACCATCGGCCACGCCGAGACCGCCTTCGGCCTGTTCCTGTTTCCGCCGGTCGATGGCGACGCGAACGGCGCCGTCACCCGCCTGTTCGTGCCGGCCGACGCGCTGGTCGCCACCGAGATCGGCCCGCGCCTCGGTGAACTGCTGATCGAGAGCCGCGCCGCCACGCCCGAGCAGGTGCAGGAGGCCGCGCAGATGCAGCAGGCCCTGCGCAGCCAGAAGCTCGGCGACATCCTGGTCACGCAACGCATCGTCACGCCCGACCAGCTGCTGGCCGCGATCGAGCAGCAGAGCCGCATGCCGATGGTGCGCATCGGCGAGGCGCTGGTCGCGCTGAAGCTGATCAACGCCGCGCAGCTGGACGAAGCGCTGGAACAGCAGAAGGCCGACCGCAGCGTGCCGATCGGCGAGCTGCTGATCCGCCTGGGCCGCGTCTCGCGCGCCGACCTGCAGACCGCCCTGGCCCGCAAGATGGGCTACCCGCTGGTCGACGTCGGCGCCTTCCCCGTCGAGGCCGACGCGCTGCGCAAGCTGCCGCACCCGGTGGCCCAGCGCCTGAACGCGCTGCCGCTGCTGCTGCGCGAGGGCACGCTGGTCGTCGCCGTCGAGGACCCGTCGCGCCGCGCGGCGCTGGACGAGATCGAGTTCGCCAGCCAGTGCAAGGTCGCCCCGGTGCTGGCGCGCCACCACGACATCGAGATCGCGCTGCGCGAGGCCTACGCGCGCATCGGCGTCGAGATCACGGGCCACAGCGCCGCGATCGACGCCAGCGGCTTCGACTTCGAGCCGGCCGACACCGGCAAGCTGCTCGAGAGCCTGGAGCGCGAGAACGCCGACCAGCAGAAGCGCGAGCTCGGCGAGAAGCAGATCGAGCAGAGCGACAACTCCCTGGTGCGCCTGATCCACACGATGATCATCGAGGCGCACAACCAGGGCGTGTCCGACATCCACATCGAGAACTACCCCGGCAAGGACAAGCTCAAGATCCGCTTCCGCAAGGACGGCCTGCTGCGCCCCTACCTGGAGCTGCCGCACACCTACCGCAACGCGATGATCGGGCGCATCAAGATCATGTGCGACCTCGACATCTCCGAGCGCCGCAAGCCACAGGACGGCAAGATCAACTTCGCCAAGTTCTCGGCCGGCCACAAGCTCGAGCTGCGCGTCGCGACCATCCCGACCAACAACGGCCTCGAGGACGTGGTGATGCGCCTGCTCGCGTCGGCGCGCCCGGTGCCGGTCGACAAGCTGGGCCTGAGCGCGCGCCACCTGGCGCAGCTCAAGGACGCGATGGAGCGGCCCTACGGCCTGGTGCTGTGCGTCGGCCCGACCGGGTCGGGCAAGACGACGACGCTGCACTCGGCGCTGAGCCACATCAACGTGCCCGAGCGCAAGATCTGGACTGCCGAGGACCCGATCGAGATCACCCAGCCCGGCCTGCGCCAGGTGCAGGTCAACCCGAAGATCGACTGGACCTTCGCGAAGGCGCTGCGCGCCTTCCTGCGCGCCGACCCGGACGTGATCATGGTCGGCGAGGTGCGCGACGAGGAGACCGCGCGCATCGCCATCGAGGCCTCGCTGACCGGCCACCTGGTGCTGTCCACGCTGCACACCAACAGCGCGCCCGAGACCGTGACGCGCCTGCTCGA
>CAZUUU010000362.1:0-2411 GCA_964622685.1 uncultured Methylibium sp. | reverse complement strand
TCGCTGCACTACCTGCAGTCGGGCCAGGCCGTGATGATGTGCCTGCTGGGCGGCATGGGCACCTTCTTCGGCCCCTTCGTCGGCGCGGCGGTGTTCCTGTACCTCGAGGACGTCGTCACCCACATGACCCCGTACTGGATGGCGGTGGTCGGCATCGTCTTCATGGTCTTCGTGCTGTTCTTCCCGCGCGGCATCTGGGGCTCGACGCTGGACTGGCTGGAGCGTGCGGCGGCCCGCGGAGAGCGTCGATGAGCGGCGTTCCGATCCTCGCCGTCGAAGGCGTCGGCAAGCGCTTCGGCGCCTTCACCGCGCTGAACGACGTGACCGTGGCCTTCCCGGCCGGCCGGCTGACCGCGATCATCGGCCCCAACGGGGCCGGCAAGAGCACCTTCTTCAACGTCATCAGCGGCGCCTTCCCGGCCAGCAGCGGCCGCGTGCTGTTCGAGGGCCGCGACATCACCCGCTTGCCGCCGCACGAGTACGCGCGCAGCGGCATCGCCAAGAGCTTCCAGATCACCAACGTGTTCCGTCAGCTCAGCGCCCACGAGAACGTGCGCGTGGCCGCGCAGATGCCGGTGTCGCGCTTCGCGCTGCTGCGGCCGCGCAGCGCCTTGCGCGAGGTGTCCGACTTTGCCGACGCACTGCTGGAGCGCGTGGGCCTCGCCGACGTGCGCGGCAAGCGCGCCGCCGATCTGGCGCATGGCCAGCAGCGCGCGCTCGAGATCGCGATGGCGCTGGCCAGCAAGCCGCGCCTGCTGCTGATGGACGAGCCGACCGCGGGCATGTCGCCGGAGGAGACCACGGTGATGATGACCCTGATCGCGCGGCTGGCCGAGGAGCGGACCGTGGTGCTGGTCGAGCACAAGATGAAGCTGGTGATGGGCCTGTGCCAGCGGCTCGTGGTGCTGCACCACGGCGAACTGCTGGCCCAGGGCACGCCGGCCGAGATCCGCGCCAACGACGAAGTGAAGCGCGTCTACCTGGGTCAGGAGACATGATGAGCGCGACACCCCTGCTCGAAGTCGAAGGCCTCGATGCCTGGTACGACCGCAGCCACGTCGTGCAGGACCTGTCCTTCCACGTCGACGCCGGCGAGATCGTGACCCTGATGGGCCGCAACGGCGCCGGCAAGACGACGACGCTGCGCACCTTGATGGGCCTGGTCGGCAAGCGCGGCGGCCGCGCGCGCTTCGACGGCCGCGACTTCCTGGCCGAGCCGGCGCACACGCGCTTTCATTTCGGCCTGGCCTACGTGCCCGAGGAGCGCCGCATCGTGCCGGGACTGACGGTGCGCGAGAACCTGCAGCTCGGCCTGATCGCCGCCAGATCCGGGGCCGGCAAGCTGGCCCTGCAACGCGGCGTCGACGAGATCGCCGAGACCTTCCCGCGACTGAAGGAGCGGCTGGACCAGGAGGGCAGCTCGATGTCCGGCGGCGAGCAGCAGATGCTGGCGATCGCGCGCGCGATGATGGCCCGGCCGCGGATGATCCTGCTCGACGAGCCGAGCGAGGGCATCATGCCCATCCTCGTCGACGAGATGTTCGAGCTGTTCGCGCGCATGAAGCGCCAGGGCACGACGCTGCTGCTCGTCGAGCAGAACGTGGAGCGCGCGCTCAAGGTGTCCGACCGCGCCTACATCATCGACCAGGGCCGGGTGGTCCATCATGGCGAGGCCGCCGCGTTGCTGGCCGACCGCGGCATCCAGGAGCGCTATTGCGCCGTGTGAAAGTCGCGCGCCGTCCCTTCCTCTCCCTCGACGAGATCACCATGCCGAAAGCCTACTGGATCGCCTGCTACCGCTCCATCTCCGATCCCGACGCGCTGGCCGCCTACGCCAAGCTCGCCGGCCCCTGCATCGCCGCCGGCGGCGGGCGCTTCCTGGCGCGCGGCACGGCCGCGCGCGCCTACGAGGACGGCCGCCTCGATCGCACCGTGCTGATCGAGTTCGACAGCGTCGAGCAGGCCGCGGCCGTGCACGACAGTGCCGACTACCAGGCCGCGCTCGCGGCGCTGGGCGACGGGGCGGTGCGCGACCTGCGGATCGTCGAAGCCGCCTCCTGAGCCGGCGTCAGCGCCAGCCGAACATCATCTGCCGCGCCAGCGCGCGCCTGGCCGGCGCCAGGGCCTGCAGCGCGGCGAGGCCGAGGCCGCGTGCGCTGGCCAGGCCCGGCAGCGGCCAGGTGAAGCTGCGCGCCAGGAAGTCGGTCGCGGCGATCAGCGCCCAGCGGTCGGGCGCGCGCTGCCACTCGACGCGGGCCAGCGCACGGCCCACGTCGGCGTGGCGCCGCAGGCCGTCGACCAGCGCGTGCGCGTCGCGCAGCCCGAGGTTCTGGCCCTGGCCGGCCACCGGGTGCAGTGTCTGGGCGGCATTGCCCAGCCACACCTGATGTCCGCGTACGACGTCGGCGCGC
>CAZUUU010000361.1:0-2419 GCA_964622685.1 uncultured Methylibium sp. | reverse complement strand
GGACCTGCTGGACTGCGTCGAGCGCTACGCCCGTGCGACGCTGCTGCCCCAGGAAGGGGTCTCCTTGATTTCGGTGCAAAAAGTGACGGTTCGTGCCTGCCCGCAGAGCGAGCATTGACGCGGGGTACGGTTTCCAGCCGCCGCCAAGTGCTTGTCAGGCAACGAGTTTCTGTTGGTCCTCCGATCAGCCGATGAGGCCCTGTTCGCGTGGTCGGTTTCAGCCGGCGGCGCTTGTTTTCGTTGCCGCCTGTGACGGCAAGATCTGCTGGGCGTACCGCTCCAGTGGGAAGCGGAAGACGCCACGCAGGTTGATGCCCTCCAGCCGCGTCGGTGCGATGCGCCCGATGAGCTCTGGTGGCACGATTTGGCGACGGTTGGCCCAGCGATCCAGCACGGCCTGCATCTGGTGGGTGTTCCACCCCATCACGATATTGGCCAGCAAGCTCAGCGCGTCGGCCACCGCCTGCATCTCGTCGGCGCGCCGAGCCTGCGCGGGCCCGACACGCCCGGTGTAGATGGCGCGCTTGAGCGCGTTGACCACCTCGCCTCGGTTGAGCACGCGGCGCAGCTCCCTGCGGAAGCCGGCGTTGACGAAGTAGTCAGCCAGGAACGCCGTGCGCAGCGGCTTGCCAAGTTGCACACCGGCGCCATAGATCGGGTCACCTCTTGCGGCAGAGCCGAACCGGGCCAGCGCCGTCACCGCGCTGGCATGCCCGCTCGACACGGAGGCGGCCAGGTGCACTAGGGTGTCCCACTGGGCCTCGATCAGCGCCGTGTCGATGCCGGCCTCGCACACGGCTGCGAGTTCCTCGGGCACCGTCATACCGCGCGGCAGGAACAGGCGCCGCTGCTTGAGCTCCCGGAGCCTGGGGCACAGGTCGAAGCCCAGCAGCCGAGCCAAGGCCATCGCGAAGTCGGTATGCCCGTGCGTGTCCACCGCCAGTTGCGTCGTCTCGACCCGCTCTTGCCGCACAACGCCCTCGATGGCCGCGCCGGCCTGGCGCTCGTTGAGCACGATAGGCTGGGCGTGGAAGATCCCCCAGCGATCCTTGACGTGGCTGTAGATGCCGATGGAGGCGGTCTGCCGCCTGGGATCCTGCCGGGCCTGCCAGACCCGGCGGCTGGTCTCCAGGCTCATCGTGTCCGAGGAGGCCAGGTCGGCTCGGCCCCAAGTGGCGGCGATGGCGTGGCCCTGCATGAACTCCAGCACCGCCTGGCAGGCCAAGGCCAGACGCCGCTCGTCGCCGGCCCAGCGCATTGCCTGGCGGATGATGGCGGCCGACAGCGGCGGGATCATGCGCGCGCACTCGGCTGCCGTCAGGCTGGTGCCGTGGGCCAGGATGCCGGAGTAGGCCATCAGCAGTTCCTGGCCCGATCTCGGCTCGCGGCCAAGCATGATCCAGCTGAAGCGCACCTGGGCGTCCACGGCCAGGATGACCTCGGGCAGCTGCACCTCACCGATGCGTTGGTCGAGCCGGCTGCGCAGCTTGGTGACCTCAGGGTCTTCGTCATCGACCGCCAGCGGCGCCAGGTGCAGTTCGTCGTCCACGCGCAGCGTGCCGGCACGCACCGCTGCAGCCACCGCATCGACGCCGGTGCACACCCGCTCCAGCAGGGGCGCGAGGAAGTTCGCGGCCTTGGCCGGCATCTGCAGCCGTGCGTAGTGGCGCCGGGCCTCGGTCTGCCAACGTTCATCCGGGATGAACAGCCGCTCGCGGCCTCGGAAGCTCAGCGAGTGCTTGATCCAGATCGAGCCGTTGCGCAATCCCCGGCGCAGCGCGAACAGAGTGGCCACCTCCAGCGCGCGGAACGCCCGATCACGGTCGGGATCGGCAATGTCCTGCCGCCACGCCGCGCCCAGACGCGCCGCCGTGACATCGATCGGCAAGGTCTTGTCGCCGGCCGCGTACTGCACCCGCAGGGTGTCCAGGGCCTGCAGCGCCGGATGCTCGCCCGTGGCCTTCCATATCAGGCTGCTGACGGCCACCAGCAGCGAGCGCACCGGTGCGATGCCGGCGATCAACTGCCGGCGGATGCCCGAGGCCCGGCTCAGTGAGCGCTGGGCACGCTTGGCCGCGATGAGCTCGAGCAGCCGCGTGCGCAGTTCGGCTGCACGGTCTTCGTCCTGGGCCAGCTCAGCCAACTCTTGCAGCAGCTGGTACTGCCGCGACCAGTCGATGGCCCCCACTGCATCCTCGGCGCATTGGCGCCAGAGATCGGTCGCGCGGCGCTGGAACATGAGGATTAACTGGTCGGTGGCCGTGAGCAAGCAGTAGCGCAGGAAGCAGGCGATCTCGACGGTCCTTGCCGGCTCCTTGATGCGCTCGCTGATCGACGGTGGCCGTGTGGCCATGCGCCGGGCGTAGCGGCGCACGAGCGCATCGTTGAGCTCGCCAAGGTGCCGGTCCAGGCCCAGGCC
>CAZUUU010000360.1:0-2420 GCA_964622685.1 uncultured Methylibium sp. | reverse complement strand
AGATGTCCACCGCGTCATCGGCCACCAGGCCATGGCCGCGCGAGATCAGCTCCAGGCCGAGTTCGCTCTTGCCGAGGCCGGACTCGCCGGTGAGCAGCACGCCCAGGCCGAGGATATCCATGAAGACGCCGTGGCGCGTCGTGCGGTCGGCAAAGTGCTGGCTCAGGTGGGCGCGCAGCACGTCGATGACGTGGCCGGCGGACTCCTCGGTGACGAAGAGCGGAATGTCGGCGCGCTCGCACATCGCCACCAGCCGGTCCGGCGGCGTCTGCTGGTCGGCGACGATCAGCACCGGCGGCTCGAGCGTGACGATGCGCGAGATGCGGCGCTCCTGATCCTCGGGCGACGAGTCGGTCAGGTAGCGCACCTCGCGCCGGCCGACGATCTGCACCCGGTAGGGGTGGATGTAATTGAGGTAGCCGACCAGGTCGGCGGCCGACTGCGCGTCGCGCACCGCGATCTCGTCGAAGCGGCGCTCCGGGTGGGCGTGGCCAGCCAGCCACTCCCAGCTGAGGGCACTGCGGTGGGCCTCGAACAGCGCCTCGGCGCTGATGACGGTGGGCTTCATCGATCGCCTCGGATCGCTTCAGCCGGTGCGCCGCGACGCACGCGACGGCGCCCGGGCGCTCAGGCGACCGACTTCAGCGGTTCCCAACTGGCGATCAGTTCATGCAGCTTCGCGGCCGACGGCTCGGTCTTGAGCTTGTCTCGCAGGCTGCGGTCGCTCAGCAGTTCGGCGATCTCGGACAGGATCTCGAGGTGGCGCTGCGTCGCGGCCTCGGGCACCAGCAGGAAGATCAGCAGCGACACGGGCTCGTCGTCGGGCGCGTCGAAGCCGATCGGCTGCTGCAGGCGGATCACGGCGGCCAGCGGGTTCTTCAGGCCCTTGATGCGGCCGTGCGGAATCGCGACGCCATGGCCCAGGCCGGTCGAGCCGAGGCGCTCGCGGGCGAACAGGTTGTCCGTGACCGTGGCCCGCGCGATCGCATGACGGTTCTCGAACAGCAGACCCGCCTGCTCGAAGACACGCTTCTTGCTGGTGGCATCCGCGTCCACCATCACGTTGTCGGTGGGCAGGATGGCGGAGAGACGATT
The DNA here is from genome assembly GCA_964622685.1 of uncultured Methylibium sp. GTDB lineage: Bacteria > Pseudomonadota > Gammaproteobacteria > Burkholderiales > Burkholderiaceae_C > Methylibium. The sequence goes on along the minus strand of CAZUUU010000360.1, from coordinate 1,325 downwards.
CATCGCATCTGCGCGCCGGTTTCGGTAAAGCCTTGGCCGACGCTTCGCTTCGGGAGTCCCAAAATTATAGGAAGGGCCTTGCCACCGCGAGTCGGGCATGGACTCCATTCCCCGCAATACGGTGGCTCGGGTTGCAGTCTGGCAACGACGCGCCGCCGGGAGGCACGAAAAAGCGGCCCGAAGGCCGCTCGTTCCCGGTCACCGGGCGCCGACTCACTGCAGATCGGTCGCGTCGAGCCGCTTGGCCGACGCGTGATGGTGATCCTGCAGCCGGTCCTTGTGCCGGCACACCTGGCGGTCGAGCTTGTCCATCAGCTCGTCGATCGCCGCGTACAGATCCTCGTGGGCCGACTCGACGAAGATGTCCTTGCCCTTCACGTGCAGGTTCACTTCGGCCTTCTGTCGCCGCTCCTTCTCCTTCTGCTTCTCGACGCTCAGCAGCACGTTGATGTCGACCACCTGGTCGAAGTGTCGGGTGACGCGGTCCAGTTTTGTAAGCACATACTCTCGCAGGGAAGGCGTCACTTCGAGATGGTGTCCGCTGATCGTCAGATTCATGGTTCCGCCTTTCACTGGGTAGAGGGGAGGGGCCGCCGCCGGCGCTCGCCACGGTCACGAGCCGCCCGGCGTCCGGATCAGTGTGCGCCCCCGAACCCCGCCTGACAAGCCGATGACCGACCTCACCCGGGGGCGGGCTGGCGGCCGAGGCGCAAGGCCGGGTGCCATAATGACTCGGTTGCATAGACGGAGTCCCTGTTGGACAGCACCCCCTCTCGGTGACCGTCCACTCCAACTGCCCGCCGCGTCGCCCTGACGCGTGCCTTGCCGGGAGTGAGACGGTCCCCGATCTCACTTTCCCGCGGCCTCGCTGATCGACCCCGAGACCGCCCTCGCGGTGCCGCCCGCCCGCCCGGTTGCCGGAGTTCGCATGCTGAACGTCTTCACGCTCGTCAACGGGCGGCTTTTCCAGGAAGAGATATCGAGCGCGACCGCATTGGCGCACGTCGAGCCGGTGTGGGTCGATCTCGAGGCGCCGACGCCCGAGGAGATCGGCTGGATCAGCGGGCGCTTCGGCCTGGCGATTCCGGACAACATCGTCGACGACGATCTCGAGGAGTCGGCCCGCTTCTACGAGGAAGACAACGGCGAACTGCACATCCGGTCGGACTTCCTGATCCACGACGATGCGACGCCGCGCAACGTGCGCGTGGCCTTCGTGCTCCGCGACAAGGTGCTGTACTCGGTGCACGTCGAAGACCTGCCGGTGTTTCGCCTGCTGCGCCTGCGCGCGCGGCGCACGCCGGCGCTGATCGAGGATGCGAAGG
>CAZUUU010000359.1:0-2442 GCA_964622685.1 uncultured Methylibium sp. | reverse complement strand
AGGGCTCGAGCAGCGGCGCGTTCTTCTCGATGAAGTACAGCAGGTTCTCCTGCGGTTCGTCCGGGAAGCGCCGCGCGTCGGCCTCCTCGGCGGCGCGCTCCTTGCCGCGCGGCAGCGTGCGCCACATGTCGTTGACCTGCTGCTGGGCGTAGGCCTCGCGCTCGGCACGCCGTGCCTGCTCCTGCGCCAGCGACAATTTGGTCGGACGGCGGTAGCGGTCGACGCCGTGGTTCATCAGCGCGTGACAGCTGTCGAGCAGGTCCTCGACGGCATCGAGGCCGCGGCGTTCCTCGCACTCGGCGACGTAGTTCTTCGCGTAGACCAGATAGTCGATGATCGACGACGCGTCGGTCCACATGCGGAACAGGTAGTTGCCCTTGAAGAAGCTGTTGTGGCCGTAGGCCGCATGCGCGATCACCAGCGCCTGCATGGCCATCGAGTTCTCCTCCATCAGGTAGCTGATGCAGGGGTTGGAGTTGATGACGATCTCGTAGGCCAGGCCCATGTAGCCGCGGCGGTAGTTCTTCTCGGTCGCGATGAACTCCTTGCCGTAGCTCCAGTGGCGGTAGTTCACCGGCATGCCGACCGACGCGTAGGCGTCCATCATCTGCTCGGCGGTGATGATCTCGAGCTGGTTCGGGTAGGTGTCCAGGCCGTAGCTGGCGGCCGTGCGGCGGATCACCTCGTGGTACTGGTCGATGTGCTCGAAGCTCCAGTCGCTGGTGCTCGGCAACTGCTGGGCGGCACGCGGCCGCGGGCGGATGTCGCGGGCAGCGCGCACCGGCGCCGCAGCGGCCGTGGCCGCGAGGTCGGCGACGGTGAAGAGGTCGTGCGTGGCTTCCGGCCCCGCACCGGCTTTGCGGCTCATGTCGCCCCCTCCTTCTTGAACAGATCGCGGAACACCGGATAGATCTGCGCCGGCTCCAGCACCTTGCGCATCGCGAAGTGCGCGTGCGCCGCGGCGATCTGCGAGTACTCTTCCCACAGGTTCTGCTCGGGCTCGGCGACCTGCACGTAGGCGAAGTAGCGGCACAGCGGCAGCAGTTGCTCGGCGACGATCTCGCGGCAGCGCCCGCTGTCGTGGTGCCAGTTGTCGCCGTCGCTGGCCTGGGCCCCGTAGATGTTCCACTCGCTGGTGGGGTAGCGCGCGCGGATGATCTCCTCCATCAGCACCAGCGCGCTCGACACCACGGTGCCGCCGGTCTCGGTGGAGTGGAAGAAGCCTTCCTCGTCGACTTCCTGCGCCTGCGTGTGGTGGCGGATGAACACGACGTCGATCTTCTCGTAGTGGCGCGTCAGGAAGAGGTACAGCAGGATGAAGAAGCGCTTGGACAGGTCCTTGCGGCCCTCGTCCATCGAGCCCGAAACGTCCATCAGGCAGAACATCACCGCGCGCGTCGTCGGTACCGGCACCTTCACGCGACTGCGGTAGCGCAGGTCGATCGGGTCCAGGTAGGGAATGCGGGCGACGCGCTGGCGCAGCTCGGCGATCTGCAGCTCGAGCGCCTTGATCTCGCGCTCGCGCAACTCGTGACCGGGATCGAGGTCGGCCCAACCGCTCTCGGGGCGGGAGCGGCCGTGTTTCTTCAGTCCGGCGAGGTGCGACTCCAGGTGGCGGAGCTCGCGCCGCGAGTCGGCGCCGAGCGCGATGCGCCGGCCGATCGCACCGCGCATCGAGCGCAGCACGTGCAGGTTGTTCTGCGTGCCGTCGCTGGTGTAGCCGGCACGCTGGCTCTTGTAGTCGGGCACCTCGGCGAGCTGGGTCTTCACCAGGTTGGGCAAGGCCAGGTCATCGAAGAAGACCTGCATGAACTCTTCCTTGCTGAGGTGGAAGACGAAGTCGTCCTCGCCCTCGCCGGAGTCGCTGGCCTGCCCGCCGCCCTTGCCGCCGCCACCGCCTTCGGGACGCTTGACGCGGTCGCCCTTGACGTACTCCTTGTTCCCCGGGTGGACCATCTCGCGCCGGCCGCCCTGGCCGTGGCCGAACAGCGGCTCCGACACATCGCGCTTGGGCAGGGTGATGTCCTCGCCCTGCTCGATGTCGCGGATGCCGCGGCCGCTGACGGCCCGGCGCACGGCCTCCTTGATCTGCGCCTTGTGACGGCGCAGGAAGCGCTCGCGATTGCCGATCGACTTGTTCTTGCCGGCCAGCCGGCGATCGATGATCTGCTGAAGGGCCATGAAGTGCTCGGTCGCTCCCGATGCCGATCGTTCAGGAACTCTTGCGCACGCGCAGGTACCACTCGCAGAGCAGCCTCACCTGCTTGGCGGTGTAGCCCTTCTGCACCATGCGGTTGACGAAGTCCTCGTGCTTCTTGGCTTCGTCGGCGCTGGCCTTGGCGTTGAAGCTGATCACCGGCAGCAGTTCCTCGGTGTTCGAGAACATCTTCTTCTCGATCACCGTGCGCAGCTTCTCGTAGCTCGTCCACAACGGGTTCTTGC
>CAZUUU010000358.1:0-2461 GCA_964622685.1 uncultured Methylibium sp. | reverse complement strand
GCTCAAGCTCTACCCGGCCGGCGCCACCACCAACAGCGACGCCGGCGTCACCGACCTGCGCAAGACCTGGCGCACGCTCGAGGCGATGCAGCGCGAGGGCCTGCTGCTGCTGGTGCATGGCGAGGTCACCGACCCGGACGTCGACCTGTTCGACCGCGAGGCCGTCTTCATCGACCGCCAGCTGATCCCGCTGCGCCGCGACTTCCCGGCGCTGAAGATCGTGTTCGAGCACATCACCACGCGCGAGGGCGCCGCCTACGTGCTGGATGCCGACGGGCCGATCGCCGCGACGGTGACGCCGCAGCACCTGCTCTACAACCGCAACGCGATCTTCACCGGCGGCCTGCAGCCGCACTTCTACTGCCTGCCGGTGCTGAAGGCCGAGGTGCATCGCCAGGCGCTGGTGGCCGCGGCGACCTCGGGCAGCCCGAGGTTCTTCCTCGGCACCGACAGCGCGCCGCATGCGGCCCACCTGAAGGAGCACGCCGGCGGCCATGCCGGCTGCTACACGGCGCTCTGCGCGCTCGAGCTGTATGCCGAGGCCTTCGACGCGGCCGGTGCGCTCGACAAGCTGGAAGCCTTCGCCGCCTTCCACGGCGCCGACTTCTACGGCCTGCCGCGCAACGCCGGCACGGTGACGCTGAAGCGCGAGGCCTGGACGCTGCCGGAGTCGGTGCCGTTCGGCGAGGCACAGCTCAAGCCGCTGCGCGGCGGCGATGCGCTGGCCTGGAAACTGATCCCCTGACCCGGAGCCCGCGATGGACGACGACCTGACCCGCTGCACGCTGCTGATCGATGCCGACAACGTCAACCTCGAGGTCGTGGCCCAGGTGCTGAAGCTGCTGGACGACGGCTCGCGCCGGCTGCTGCACAGGCGCGCCTACGGCAGCCTGCAGAAGGCCAGCGAGTACGCGACGCTGTGCGAGCAGCACGCGATCCGCTTCATGCCGACCACCTACGCCGGCACCAACGGCACCGACGTGGCGCTGGCCATCGACGCGATCGAGCTCGCGATCCACGAGCCCGGCGACGAGTTCGCGCTCGTCACCTCCGACTGCGACTTCCTGCCGCTGGCCGCGCGGCTGCGCGAACTGGGGCTGCGCGTGATCGGTTTCGGGCAGGAGGGCAAGTCGGCGCGCAACCTGACGCAGGACTACCTGCGCGTCTACGACGAGTTCCGCGTGATATCCGGCAGCGCGCCGCGGGCCCGCCCCGCCGCCCGCAAGGCGAGCCGGGCGGCCCCCGAGCCGGCGACGTCGACGGTCTCGATGCTGCACCCGCCGGTCCAGGAGGAGGTGCGCCGCATCCTCGAGGCCGTGCCCGAGTTGCTCGAAGGCAAGAAGGTCGAGCTCGGCAACGCCGCCAAGGCGCTGCGCGCCGCCAAGCTGCTGGCCAAGAACGCGGCCTCGACCAAGCTCTTCAGCAAGTACCCCGACCACTTCGAGCTGTCGCCGGCGAAGCAGCCGAACAAGGTGCTGTATCGGGTGCGTTGAGCCAAGCGGCCGTTCGGGCTGAGCCTGTCGAAGACCTGAGCGGGCTGACGAGGACGCCGGGTGACCGGCTGCGTTCATGTCCTCCGACGCTGGCCTGCGGCCAGCGTCTCCCCTTTTACTTCACTCCGCCGGTCACCCGACGCCCTCGGCGCATGCACCGTCACCGCATGCGACAGCCGTCTCCGGAGTGCTGGGGTGGGCCGCTGTGTGGAGTGAAGTAAAGGAGGAGACGCTAGCGTTCAGCAAGCGTCGGGGGACATGAACGCAACACAGCGGCCCGCCCCAGCGCTCGCGCACCGCTGAAAGCATGGCCCGCCGTCACTCGACCGGCAAGAACCCCTCGATCGACAGATAGCGCTCCCCCGTGTCGTAGTTGAAGCCCAGCACGCGCGCACCGGCCGGCAGCTCGGGGAGCTTCTGCGCGATGGCAGCGAGCGTCGCGCCCGAGGAGATCCCGACCAGCAGGCCTTCCTCGCGCGCCGAGCGGCGGGCCATCTCGCGCGCGGCCTCGGCCTCGACCTGGATCACGCCGTCGAGCAGATCGGTCTGCAGGTTGGCCGGGATGAAGCCCGCGCCGATGCCCTGGATGGGGTGCGGCGAGGGTTGGCCGCCGCTGATGACCGGCGACGCGCTCGGCTCGACCGCGTAGACCTTCAGCGCCGGCCACTTCGCCTTGAGCACCTGCGCGCAGCCGGTGATGTGGCCACCGGTGCCGACGCCGGTGATCAGGGCGTCCAGGCCCTCGGGGAAGTCGGCCGCGATCTCGGCGGCGGTGGTGCGCACGTGCACCTCGATGTTGGCCGGGTTGTCGAACTGCGCCGGCATCCACGAGCCCGGCGTTGCGGCGATCAGCTCCTGCGCCTTGGCGATCGAGCCCTTCATGCCCTTCTCGCGCGGCGTCAGCACGAAGCTCGCGCCGTAGGCCAGCATCAGGCGGCGGCGCTCGACGCTCATGCTGTCGGGCATCA
>CAZUUU010000357.1:0-2468 GCA_964622685.1 uncultured Methylibium sp. | reverse complement strand
ACGCGCATCTCGGGCTACATGCTGGAGTCGGCGCTCGAGGCCGGCTTCGAATCGGCCGGCGTCGACGTGCTGTTGACCGGCCCGCTGCCGACGCCAGGCGTCGCCTACCTGACGCGCGCATTGCGGCTGGACCTGGGCGTCGTCATCAGCGCCTCGCACAACGCCTTCGGCGACAACGGCATCAAGTTCTTCTCGGCACGCGGTGAGAAGCTGCCCGATGCCTGGGAGCGCGAGGTCGAGGCCATGCTGGAGGATCCCGCGCAATGGGTCGACTCGCGCGCGCTCGGCAAGGCGCGACGGGTCGACGATGCGCAGGGTCGCTACATCGAGTTCTGCAAGGGCACGGTCGCCGGCGAGCTGAGCCTGCGGGGCATGAAGATCGTCGTCGATGGCGCCCATGGGGCCGCCTACCAGGTGGCGCCGAGCGTGTTCCACGAACTCGGCGCGGAGGTGGTGGCGATCGGCTGCAGCCCGAACGGCCTGAACATCAACGACGGCCACGGCGCCACCCACCCGCAGGCGCTGATCCAGGCCGTGCACCGCCACGGCGCGCACTACGGCATCGCGCTCGACGGCGACGCCGACCGCCTGCAACTGGTGGACGGGTCGGGTCGGCTCTACAACGGCGACGAATTGCTCTACCTGCTGACCATGGACCGGCTGGCGCAGCAGCAGCCCGTGCCCGGTGTCGTCGGCACGCTGATGACCAATCTCGCGGTCGAACAGGCCTTGCAGCGCAGCGGCGTGGCCTTCGTGCGCACCAAGGTCGGCGACCGCTACGTGCTGGAGGAACTGTTGGCGCGCGGCTGGCAGCTCGGCGGCGAGGGCTCCGGCCACCTCATCGCGCTCGACAAGCACACCACCGGGGACGGCCTGGTCAGCGCGCTGCAGGTGCTGCAGGCGGTCGTGCGCAGCGGTCGGTCGGTCGCCGCGCTGCTGGAGGGGCTCACGCTCTGCCCGCAGGTGCTGGTCAACGTCAGGCTCCAGCCCGGGCAGGACTGGCGCTCCAGCAAGGCGCTGGCCGCCGCGCAGCGCAGCGCCGAGGACGAACTCGGCAGCGGCGGCCGGATTCTCGTCCGGCCCTCCGGCACCGAGCCGCTGCTGAGGGTGATGGTCGAGGCCGGCGACGCCGCCCTGGCCGAGCGCTGCGCCCAGCGCATGGCCGAGGCCGCGCGCCAGGCCTGAGGCGGGAGATCAGCGCTTCGGCGGGATCAGCACGCGGTCGATCACGTGCACCACGCCGTTGCTGGCGGGGACGTCGGCCTGGGTCACCAGGGCCTCCTCGACCGTGACGAAGCCACCGGCCTTGGACACCACGACGTCGGCGCCCTGCGCGGTCTTGGTCTTGCCGGACTTGATGTCGGCAGCCACGACCTTGCCCGGGACCACGTGGTACATCAGCACCGCCTTCAGCTGCTCCTTGTCCCTGGCCAGCGATTCCAGGGTCTTGGCCGGCACCGCCTTGAAGGCCTCGTCGGTCGGGGCGAAGACGGTATAGGGGCCGGCGCCGCGCAGGGTGTCGGTCAGGCCGGCATCGCCGATCAGCTTGTTCAGCGTGGACAGCGACGGGGTCTTGGCCGTGGTGTCGGCAATGCTGACGGGGGCCGAGGTCGAGGCGCAGCCGGCCAGGACCAGGGCGGCGGTCGCGATCAGCGGGGCGATCTTGTGCATGCGAGCTCCTGAACGATGGGTGAGATTGGGCCGTCGGGACGGCGCGGCCGCAGTGTGAAGGCGGCTCATGACGCTTCGGTGACGGTTCCAAGACAGGCCTGTCACGCAGGCGTTTCTCATGGGGCGTTGCACGAGGACGTCACGCCGCTGTCACATACCGAACCTAGAGTTCCGGGCATCCGATCCAACCCTCAGAAAGGTCGTCCATGAACCTGTCGCTCCTTCGCTCCGCACTGGCAGCTGCCGCCCTGGTGGGAACGTCCACCACCATCCTGGCCCAGGAGATCACCGGCGCCGGCGCCACCTTCCCGGCACCGATCTATGCCAAGTGGGCCGACGCCTACAACAAGGCGACGGGTGCGCGCATCAACTACCAGTCGGTCGGTTCGGGCGCTGGCATTCGCCAGATCAAGGCCAAGACGGTCGACTTTGGTGCGAGCGACATGCCGTTGAAGGATGACGAACTGGCGAAGGACGGCATGGTCCAGTTCCCGACCGTGATCGGCGGCGTCGTGCCGGTGGTCAACATCAAGGGCATCACCCCGGGACAGATCAAGATGACCGGTCAGGTGCTGGGCGACATCTATCTCGGCAAGATCACCAAGTGGAACGACCCGGCGCTGACCGCACTGAACCCCGGTGTGCCGCTGCCCGACTCGGCGATTGCCCCGGTGCGTCGCGCCGACGGCTCGGGTACGAAGTTAATATTCACGAACAACCTCTCCAATGTCAACCCCGAATGGCAGTCCAAGGTCCGCGAGGGCCCGGCCGTCAACTGGCCGACCCGCGCCGGCGGC
>CAZUUU010000356.1:0-2478 GCA_964622685.1 uncultured Methylibium sp. | reverse complement strand
CGTTCATCATCGCCACCGCGAAGACGTTGGACGACTGGCCCATCTTCACGCGCGTCGTGATCGAGGGCTCGACCGCGTCGGTCAGGTCGAACATCGAGGTGAGGATGCTCGGGTTCTTCTCGACCAGCAGCGCGAGGCGCTTCACGCCCGGCAGCGTGGTCGCGGCGCCGAGCGGCACGACCGCGCCGTTCTCGGCGATGTCCGGGCCGGTGATCGTCACGTCCTTGCTCTCGGTGGGTGCCGAGCCGCCGAGCGCCTTCATCAGGTCGGCCATGGTCTTGGTGTCGAAGGCCGCGGCGTTGTAGCCGGCAGCCTGGGCGCGGGCGACGGTCGGCAGCAGGCCGGCCGCCATCATCAGCGCGGCGACGCCGGCGCTGCGCTGGAGCATGTCTCGACGGGTGTTCATCAGGGTCTCCTTCATCACTCGATGCTAATGATTCGCGGGGTCGCGGGTCTCGGTGCCATCCCTAGCGGCGTCATGGTGCGGCGCCGCGCGCCAGCCAGTCGGCGATCGCGCGCAGCTCGGCCTCGGGGACGGCCTGCGGCGGCATGGGGATCGTGCCCCAGGCGCCGCTGCCGCCGGACTTGATGCGGCCTGCGAGGTAGGCGGCCGCGTCCTCGCGACCGGCATGGCGCGCCGCGATCTCGCGGAACGAGGGCCCGAGGACCTTGCTGTCCAGGCCGTGGCAGGCGGTGCAGCCGTGCTTCTGCGCGAGGGCGACGGCGTTCGCCGGTGCCGAAGCCGCAGCGGGCTTGCCGGTTGCGCCGCGGCGCGTGTCGGCGCCGCGTTGCGCGCCGACCTCGCGGTTCTGGTCGGCCAGGTTGCCGTGCGCATCGCGTGCGAAGTCGGGCAGGAAGGACGCGAGCTTCGGCTCGCCGCCGCAGTCGCGCATGCACGACGAGCCCTGCACGTCGGGGCGCACGCTGCCGCCGAACTCGCGGCCCGGCCACAGCGCGTGGCGCTGCGTCATGCCGTCGCGGTTGGGCAGGCGCTGCTGCACCTCGGCGATGTTGCGGTCGCTCAGCACGAAGTCGTCGGGCAGCACGCCGCCGAGGTTGAGCACGTAGGCGGTGACCGCGTAGACCTCCTCGACGCTCAGCGACTTGGGCGCGGTCCACGGCATCGCGCGGTTGATGTAGTCCCACAGCGTCGAGACCTGCGAGGCCTTCATCAGCGTCGTGCGGCCGGGATAGCCGGGATCGGTCAGCCGCGCCACGCGGCCGCGCTCGACGTCGGCCTTCGTCGTGCCGCCGACCACGGGATTGAAGACCTCGCCCGATTCGCCGAACACGCCGTGGCAGGACGCGCACTTGGCCTCCCACACGTCCTGGCCCTTGGCGACCGATCCCGACCCGGCCGGCAGCCCCTTGAAGTCCGGACGCACGTCGATGTCCCAGGCGGCGATCTCCTTCGGCGTCGCGGGGCGGCCGATGCCGGGCAGGGCGGCGGACTGTGCCAGCGCCGCGCCGGACAGCAGCAGCGTACCGGCGGCGACCACGGCCTCACGCCAGCTGCACATTGCGCACCTCGCCGCTCTCCTGCACCAGCCAGGTCTGGATCGCGTTGTTGTGATAGATCGAGCGCGAGCCGCGCACCGCGCGCAGCTGCCGATAGCTCGGCTGGACGTGGCCGCTCTCGTCGGTCGCGCGGCTCTGCACCAGCGCCGGCTTGCCGTCCCAGGTCCAGTCGATGTTGAAGCGCGTCAGGCACTTCGACATCACGGGCTGCTCGAGCCGCGCGCGCCGCCAGTTACGCCCGCCGTCGACCGAGACGTCGACGTGGCGGATCTTGCCCCGGCCCGACCACGCGAGCCCCGAGACGTTGTAGTAGCCGCGGTCCAGCAGCACCTGGCCGCCCGAGGGCGTGGTGACGACGCTCTTCACTTCCTGCAGCGACGTGTACTGGCGATGCAGACCGCCGGGCATCAGGTCGACGTAGTGCAGCACCTCGTCCTTGGCGCCGTAGGGCTGGTCGCCGAGCTCGATACGCCGCAGGTACTTGACCCAGCTCACGCCCTGCACGCCGGGCACGACGAGGCGCAGCGGGTAGCCGTTCTCGGGTCGCAGCATCTCGCCGTTCTGGCCGTAGGCCACCAGGACCTCGCCGCTGTCGATCAGCGAGCGCGGGATGGTGCGCGTCATCGACGAGCCGTCGGCGCCCTCGGCCAGCACGAAGCGGCCGCGCTTCCAGTCGGCGCCGCACAGGTCCAGCAGCGTCTTCAGCGGCACGCCGGTGAACTCGCTGCAGGACAGCATGCCGTGGCTGTACTGGCAGGTCGGCACTGCGACGTTGCCCCATTCCATGCCGGTGTTGGCGCCGCACTCGATGAAGTGGAAGCGCGACACCGAGGGCAGCCGCATGAGCTCGTCCATGGTGAAGACCATGTTCTTCTTCATCAGCGACGGGTCGGAGCCGTTGATCATCAGCCGGTGCTTGGACGGGTCGATGTCCCACCAGCCCTGGTGGTGGCGCTCGAA
>CAZUUU010000355.1:0-2493 GCA_964622685.1 uncultured Methylibium sp. | reverse complement strand
AGCCAACAGCCAATTCACCCAGCCGCCTCACACACAGAAATCCTGACGGCCCCCGGTGATTGCGCCCGGCGCCTTTCGGCCGTTTGTGTCCACTCCGGAGACACGCTAAGGCATTCGCCGGAGGCCTAGAACAGACGGTGAACGAATCGCCCGAACTCCTGCGCAGCGGCCAGCGGTCACTCGGTCGATGCTTCGACCTAGTCGGCACTAGATTGGGTATCGAGCTACCTTCTCGTCGACCAGCGGCGGCCGCAGCAACTCGCGACTCGTGCTCGGTCAGCCAGTGGCTACAAACTTCAGAATCTCGTCGATCTCTTCGGGTCGCGCGTCGAACCACTCACTTCCAAGAGCCTGCTCGCGCCACTGCCCACGTGCCTTCAGAACTTGATGGATCGCAGCCTCCATAGCCTCGACTCGCTTGACTCGCCACTTGCTGAGAACGACTGGCCGATCGAATGCTGCGCTAGAGCGGCACTGGTTCAATACTCGGGTATCGACGTCCAGCGCTGTCATGCCAATCTTGATCGGAAAGCGCTCCGCGTCTTTGACTAGAGGGGGGAACGTAAACGCGTAGATCCACCCATCGAACTCGACCAAGTCGCGTTCTTCGCCACCATCCTCACCAGCCAAGGCTGTTTCAGCCTCCTCGGCCTGGCTTGCAGCAGCATCAACATCCTCGACAGATGGCACCCGGAACAGCCCCCCTCCAAGAGGCACAAGTTGCTCTGTGTTCTTCGCAACAAAAGGAACATAGAACTTGATCGACGCCGCAATCGAGATTGGGAGACCTGTGTCTCGTCGTGCGTACTTGGTCGCTTGCTGCTCAAGCGTGAGATGAAGGCTCATTACATCTTTGACGAGCTCGACCAATCTGAATGGCTGACCAGACGCAACTTCTGGCATCGCGAGGATCTCCGGAATAGCTTGATAGCGTGCGAAGTGGTAGCACCAAGAGTTTGTGGCTTCAAACGGCGAGGTCAGCACGGCAACACCTTTGTCACGGTACAAGTGAGCGAATGATGCAGCAGCAGAAGACCTACCAACGCGTGAACCTGTCCCTGATGAGAAGCAATTCGCATCGACTAACGCACGCGGCGACGATCCACCTAGTGACAGTTGCGGATACGCTGGTCCCCAGCTAGTGCCGGCGCACAGAGCTGTGCGTACGCATGATGACCAGAGGACTCGCGTCACGCAGACAGTCACACTTGACTGCACGGCCGGAGTGCAAAGTATTCACCCCAGATCAGGAGACCCCGATGACCCCCAAGAACACGATCTGCCTCTGGTACGACGGCACCGCCCTGGAGGCCGCCACCTTCTACGCCCGGACCTTTCCGGACAGCACGGTGGACGCGGTGCACCGCGCGCCGGGCGACTACCCCTCCGGCAAGGAGGGCGACGTGCTGACGGTGCAGTTCACCGTGATGGGCATTCCCTGCCTCGGTCTGAACGGCGGCCCGGCGTTCACGCACGACGAGGCCTTCTCGTTCCAGGTGGCGACCGACGACCAGGCCGAGACCGACCGCTTGTGGAACGCGATCGTCGGCAACGGCGGCCAGGAAGGCGCCTGCGGCTGGTGCAAGGACAAGTGGGGCCTGTCGTGGCAGATCACGCCGCGCGCGCTGACGGCCGCGATCGTCGATCCCGATCGCGCAGCCGCCAAACGCGCCTTCGAAGCGATGATGGAGATGGGCAAGATCGACATCGCCCGGATCGAGGCAGCGCGCCGCGGCTGAGTCGTCGTAACGCGGCGCTGGTCAGGCCGCGCGACCCTCGTTCCACACCCCCGTGCCTTCCAGCGCCGGCGACGGCTCGGTCAGCCGCCAGCGCAGCGGCCACGCCACCGGGCGATGCAGGGCCGCGTCGACCTGCAAGCGCAGCAGCCGCTCGGCCCCGGCGAAGTCACGCAGGCTGGTGCCGTCCCAGACGATCTCGGCGCGTCCTTCGACGTGCAGCAGCGCGCCATGCGCGAAGTCGATGAACACCAGGCCGGCGCGCGGCTCGGCGTGCAGGTTGCCCAGGGTGTTGAAGAAGCCGTTGCCGTTGAAGTCGGGCCAGGTCAGCACGCGGCCGTCGTCGCTGACCCGCACGAAGCCGGGCCGGCCGCCGCGGTGCGAGACGTCGCTGCCGTGGTGGGCCGCATCGCCGCCGGCGTGCGTAGCGATGAAGAAGGTGTCGGCCGCCACCACCAGCGCCGCGGCGGCATCGTCCAGGCGTGATTGCGTCTGCGCCGGAGCCACGGTCTCCGGCACCGCATCGACCGCGACCGGCGCGCGCCGCTGGATGTAGCGCGGGCAGTTGCCGAAGCTCTGCGTCACGTCGACATCGAAGCCCTGCGCGTCGATGCCGGCGACCTGCCCGTTGGCGCGGTTGCGCCGCCGCGTCGGCAGCTCGATGCCCAGCAGGCCGATCGAGGCGCCGGGTTGCAGCAGTCCGGCGAGCGGGTCGTCGGCGGGCGGCAAGGCGTCGATGCGCAGCCGTGTCGCGCTG
>CAZUUU010000354.1:0-2504 GCA_964622685.1 uncultured Methylibium sp. | reverse complement strand
ATCATCAACAACAACATCGGCGTCCACCCCAAGGCCATCCTCGACTATCCGAACGTCGATGCCGACCTGAAGAAGGCGGTCGAGAGCGTGGCGCGCGGGCATGCCTCGCCGCGCGCCTTCTATGTCGACAAGCTGGCCGAGGGCATCGCGACGATCGCCGCGGCCTTCTGGCCCAAGCCGGTGATCGTGCGGCTGTCGGACTTCAAGTCCAACGAGTACAAGAAGCTGATCGGCGGCAGCCGCTACGAGCCCGAGGAAGAGAACCCCATGCTGGGCTTCCGCGGCGCCTCGCGCTACATCAGCGCCGATTTCGGCGAGGCCTTCGCGATGGAGTGCGAGGCCCTCAAGCGCGTGCGCAAGGACATGGGCCTCAGCAACGTCGAGATCATGGTGCCCTTCGTGCGCACCCTCAAGCAGGCCGAGCGGGTGGTCGGCATGCTGGCCGACCAGGGCCTCAAGCGCGGCCAGGACGACCTGCGCGTCATCATGATGTGCGAGGTGCCCAGCAACGCGATCCTGGCGGACCAGTTCCTCGAACACTTCGACGGCATGTCGATCGGCTCCAACGACCTGACGCAGCTGACGCTGGGCCTCGACCGCGACTCGGGGCTCGAGCTGCTGGCCGCCGACTTCGACGAGCGCGATCCGGCCGTCAAGGCGATGATCTCGCGCGCCATCGCCGCCTGCCGCGCTCACGGCAAATACATCGGCATCTGCGGGCAGGGCCCCAGCGACCACCCGGACTTCGCCGACTGGCTGGCTGCCGAGGGCATCGTGTCGATCTCGCTGAACCCGGACAGCGTCGTGGACACCTGGACGCGACTGGCGCGGCGCTGACCCGCGACCAGCCGCGCGCCGACGGCCCCTTCGTGGGGCCGTCTTTCTTCGGGTCTGCGGGTAAGCCCTAGGAGGACAAAGCCGAAGGCTGACGCCCTCCGTCAGTCTTCAGTAAGCCCACCTTCAACAATGACACTGACTGTTACGACGCCCTCATGCTGCTTCTGGTGACCTCCATCAAGCTCATTGCCGAAATCGCGCTGTGTGCGCTCGCGGGCCGCTGGCTGCTCGGCGTGCTGGCGGGTGCCAAGCGCGAGCAGAACCTCTTCTATCAGCTCCTCGGCATGATGACCAACCCGTTCACCAGGACCTTCCGGCTCATCACGCCGAAGTTCGTCATCGATCGCCATATCCCGCTGCTGACTTTCGTGGCGCTGGGATGGCTGTGGTTCTTCATGCTGATCGAGAAGGTCAGCCTGTGCCGGGCGATGCCCGGCCAGGGGCTGTGCCAATGAGCGCCGCGATGGCCGACCTCGCCAGCCCGTCGCGGTTTCAGCTGCTGCTGCTCAAGTGGCGGATCCAGGCCTGCCTGGCGCTCGGTCTCAAGGCGCGCGCGTCCGATGCGATCGAGGAGGCGCTGACGCTGGCGCCCGACAACGCTCATGCCCTCGCCAGCCGTGCGCACCTGCGGGCGATGGACGGCGACCGTGGCGGTGCGATCGCCGACCATCGCCGCTTGCTCGCGGTCCGGGCGGATGACGCGCACGGCTGGTTCAACCTCGGCTTCCTGCTCGAGCAGGACGGTCAACTGGCCGAGGCCGAGGCCGCCTTCCGACGCGCGATCGAGCTCGAGCCCAAGCTGGACCGGGCCTGGTACGGGCTCGGGCTGGCGCTGATCCGCCAGCACCGCTACGACGACGCGGTCACAGCCCTCCAGCGCAACACCGAATTGCAGCCCATGAGCCCGCACGGCTGGTACCAGCTGGCGCGGGTTCATGTCGATCGCCAGCGGCCCGACGAGGCGGTGAAGGTCATTCGCCATCTCAAGGGCTTCGAGCCCAAGGTCGCCGCCCAGCTCGAGCGCGAGACCGGCTTGATGGCTGGTCCCGCCAGCGAGCGCTGACGGCGATGAGCAGGCACCCCTTGCTGCAGGACCGGCGCCCGAGAGCGCCGGCGGGTGTCACGGGAGATATCAGCGGTGGCTCCCCGATGGAGCCGGGACAACATGTGTTGGAGGTGTAGCGATGCAATTGACCGAAAGTCAAAAGAGCTACTGGGCCAAGAACCTCAGGATCACGTCGATCCTGCTGGCGATCTGGTTCGTGGCGACGTTCGGCGTGGCGTATTTCGCCCGCGACCTGAACTTCAATTTCTTCGGCTGGCCCTTCAGCTTCTACATGGCTGCCCAGGGCTCGCTGATCATCTACGTGCTCATCATCTGGTACTACGCGCGGACCATGAACCGCCTGGACCAGGAACACGGCGTCGCCGAGGAGGAATGACATGGCCGGCATGACCAATTCGTCAGGTGGCGTGACCACCAAGGGCAATGCGGCCTTCAAGTCGCAGCTCAACAAGGTCTACACCTGGTACACGGGAGGCTTCATCGCCTTCATCCTGGTGCTGGCAGTCCTCGAGCAGATGGGGATGCCACGCCAGTGGATCGGCTTCACCTTCCTGCTCGCCACCGTGGCCCTGTATGCCGGCATCGGCATCATGAGCCGCAC
>CAZUUU010000353.1:0-2509 GCA_964622685.1 uncultured Methylibium sp. | reverse complement strand
TGGCGGAGCGTGGCCGGTCCCGCTGACCCGCCGCGATCTCTACCGTGGGTGAGCGACCATGGTCGTCGCCTCCTCCGCTGGTGGCAGGCAGCCCGCGATCGGACCTGTCGGCCGGCGCCTTTGTGGCCCTGCTCGCCGCCGGGATGGCGGTGTCGATGACCTATGGCGTGACGCTGCCACTGCTGCCGGGGCTGCTGGAGCGCACGGGGGTCGGCTCGGCAGCCGACGTGGAGAACCACACGGGCTGGATCACCGGCGTGTACACGCTTGCGCTGTTCCTCTTCGCGCCGGCCTGGGGTGCGCTCGCGGATCGGATCGACCGCCGCTGGGTGCTCGCCGCGGGACTGGCCGGCTCGAGCGTGGCCCTGTGGGCCTTGACCGTGCCATTCTCGATGCGCGGGCTGTATGCGGTGCGTGCGATCGCCGGTCTGACGTCGGCGGCGGTGCTCCCGGCGATCTTCGCCTACGTCGTCACCGCGTCTGCGCCGTCCCGCTTGCAGCGCCGGTTTGCCTGGATCGCGTCGGCCACCGCGCTGGGCTTCCTGCTCGGGCCGGCACTTGGCGACGGACTGGCAGGTCCGACGCGCGCCTCGGCCCGCGGGGATGCCGCGCTCGCCTCGCTGCCGCTGGACGTGGTCGCCATCGTCGGGCTGCTGGCGGCCGTGGGCGTGCTCGGGATTCCGCCCAACCGCTCCGTCGCGCCTTCGCCGGGCAGTGCGGGCCCCGCCGACGATCGGCGCGTCGTCCGCTCGCTGCTGCTCACGGCTGTCGTCGTGCTGGCGATCACGGTGGCCGAGGTCGGCGTGACCTTGGCGGCGCGCCGGGCGCCGGGCGCCGGGCCGGTGTCGGTGTACTTCGCGCTGTGCAGCGGCGTGATGATCGCCGTGCAGTTCTGGGCCTTACCGCGTCTGGAACGACGGTTGGGAGAGCCGCGCCTCGTCGTCGTCGCGCTCGCGACACTGTCGGCAGGTCTCGGCCTGCTGGCCGTCTCGGGTGGGAGCTTCGTGACTGCGGCCGCGTTCGTGCTGGCGGCCGCGGGCATCGGCGTGCTCATCCCGTCGCTGGCCGTGCGCATCTCGAGCGCGGCCGGCGCGCGACAAGGCTGGGCCATGGGCCGGCAGGCCGCGGCGGCCAACCTCGGACAGGCGCTCGGCGCAGCGGCAACGGGAAGCCTGTTTGCGCTGGCGCCGCCGCTGCCGTTCCTCATCGCGGGCGGGCTGACCGCACTCGCGGCCGGCGCGGCGACATGGGAGGGCGCCACGCGCCGCACACCGTGACGCCCGCCCCAACCCCATTCAATGCATCGATCAGGAGAAGGCCATGACTCAGGCAGTGCTCAACGACGGATCCGCCGCGTCGGCCGCCGCCGCAGTCGACCCGGTGTGCGGCATGAACGTGGATCCGGCCAGGGCGGCGGGGCGCGCCGAACACGGCGGGCATACGTACCTGTTCTGCTCGGGGCACTGCCTGAGCGAGTTCCAGCGCGATCCGATGCGCTATGTCGGCGTTCGCGCAGGGACATCCGTGGCCGCGCTTGCGAACACCACAACTGCCGTCGATACGGATATGCATGCGGCGGGCCGTCCTCTGCAGACGGCGCTGCGACGCAATGAGTCGGGCCAGGCCAAGGACCCGGTGTGCGGCATGGTGGTCGACAAGGCTACTGCGCTGCGCACCGAGCGGGCCGGGCGCAGCTACTACTTCTGCAGCGCGGGCTGTCAGCGCACCTTCGAGTCGCCGGAGGCCGAACTCAAGTCCATGCGCACGCGGGTCACGATCGCACTGACCGGCGTGCTGGCGCTGGCGATCATGCGTGCCGGCGCCTTCATCGCGCTGGCCACCGGTGCGACGCTGCTGACCTGGGTGCCGATCCCGGCGCTGCCCTGGTTCACCTGGGGCGTGTGGCTGTTCCTCCTGGTGACGCCGGTGCAGTTCATCGGCGGCTGGAGCTTCTATGTCGGCGCCTTCAACGCGCTGCGCAACCGGTCCATCAACATGGACCTGCTGATCGCGCTCGGTACGTCGGTGGCCTATTTCTACAGCGTCGCGGTGCTGTTCTTCCCGTCGGTGCTGCCGGTGAAGGTCGAGGAGCGCGACGTCTACTTCGAGGTCTCGGCGGTGATCATCGCCTTCGTGCTGCTCGGCAAGTACATGGAGGAGATCATCAAGAAGCACTCCTCCGCGGCGGTACGCAAACTGCTCGACCTCAAACCCGCGACCGCCCACGTGCTGCGCGGAGGCGTGGAGGCCGAGATCCCGGCCGAACAGGTGATGGTGGGCGAGACGATCGTCGTGCGGCCGGGCGAGCGCATCGCGACCGACGGCCTGGTCCTTGAGGGCTCATCGTCGGTGGACGAGTCGATGCTGACGGGCGAGTCGATGCCGGTCGAGAAGCAGGCCGGCTCGCCCGTGATCGGCGGCACGCTGAACCGCACCGGCAGCTTCCGATTCCAGGCCACGCGCATCGGCGCCGAGACGGCGCTCGCGCAGATCGTCAAGATGGTCGAGG
>CAZUUU010000352.1:0-2556 GCA_964622685.1 uncultured Methylibium sp. | reverse complement strand
GTCGGCGTGCAGCGCGTGCCGCAGGACTACCTCAACGTCGCACGCGTGCTCAACCTCAGCGAGTGGAAGATCATCACTCGCATCCTCTTCCCCGCCGTGCTGCCCTACATGCTGACCGGCGTGCGCCTGTCGGTGGGCACGGCCTGGCTGGTGATCGTCGCCGCCGAGATGCTGACCGGCGGCGTCGGCATCGGCTTCTGGGTCTGGGACGAGTGGAACAACCTGAACGTGGCGCACATCCTGATCGCGATCTTCGTGATCGGCATCGTCGGCCTGCTGCTCGAGCAGATGCTGATGCTGGTCGCGCGCCGCTTCTCCTACGACGACTGAGGAGCCTCGCCATGACCGCCTTCATCGAAGTCCAGAACGCCGAGATGGTGTTCACCACGCGCAAGGGGCGCTTCCACGCACTGCGAGACATCAAGCTGCAGGTCCAGCGCGGCGAGTTCGTCACGCTGATCGGCCACTCCGGCTGCGGCAAGTCGACCCTGCTGAACCTGATCGCCGGCCTGCTGCTGCCGACCTCGGGCGCGCTGATCTGCGACGGCCGCGAGATCGCGGCGCCCGGGCCGGAGCGCTCGGTGGTGTTCCAGAACCACTCGCTGCTGCCCTGGCTGACCTGCTTCGAGAACGTCCACCTGGGCGTCGAGCGCGTGTTCGGCACCAGGGAGAGCAAGGCGCAGCTGAAGGAGCGCACCGAGGCCACGCTGGCCCTCGTCGGCATGTCGCACGCGCTGGCGAAGCGGCCGCACGAGATCTCCGGCGGCATGAAGCAGCGCGTCGGCATCGCTCGGGCGCTGGCGATGGAGCCCAAGGTGCTGCTGATGGACGAGCCCTTCGGCGCGCTCGACGCACTGACCCGTGCCCGGCTGCAGGACGAGTTGCTGAAGATCGTCGCGCGCACGAAGAGCACCGTCGTGATGGTCACGCACGACGTCGACGAGGCCGTCCTGCTGTCCGACCGCATCGTGATGATGACCAATGGCCCGGCCGCGACGATCGGCGAGATCCTGGCGGTCGACCTGCCGCGCCCGCGCGACCGCATCGAGCTGGCCGAGGACACGGCCTACGTCCACTACCGCAAGCAGGTGCTCGACTTCCTCTACACCCGGCACGGCCACGTGGAGCGCGAAGCCGCCTGAGCGGAGCCCCTGGCACGCCGGTTGCGTACGAATCGAGCGACGGCGCCGGTGGCGGCGCAGTCGCTGTCTCCTCAGCAGGGCTAGCGCCCTTTGTCCCCCGCCTGGCCTCGCGGCCGGGCGGCTTTCTTTGGGGGCTGCCCCGCTTCGGTGCGCGGGCGCACCGGGTCGCTCAGCGGCGGTGACCGGCCCAGGTCCACAGGGCCAGCCCTGCGGCGATCATCGGCAGGCACAGCCACTGGCCCATGCTCATGCCCAGCGCCAGCAGGCCCAGGAACCCGTCGGGCTCGCGGAAGTACTCGGCGATGAAGCGGAACACGCCGTAGCCGACCAGGAAGGCCGCCGAAACCTGCCCCAGCGCCCGCGGCTTGCGCGCATAGAGCCACAGCAGCACGAACAGCAGCAGCCCCTCGAGCGCGAACTGGTACAGGGGCGAGGGATGGCGCGGCAGGTCGGTCCCCGACTGCGGGAACACCATCGCCCAGGGCAGCGACGGGTCGGCCGCCCGTCCCCACAGCTCGCCGTTGATGAAGTTGCCGATGCGCCCGCTCGCCAGTCCGGTGGGCACGCAGGGCGCGATCAGGTCCGTCACCTCCAGCCAGCGGCGCCCGCGCATCCGCGCGAACACGGCCATCGCGACCAGCACGCCCAGCAGGCCGCCGTGGAAGGCCATGCCGCCCTTCCAGACCTCGAAGACCTCGAGCGGGTGCGACGCGTAGTAGCCCGGCTTGTAGAACAAGACGTAGCCGATCCGCCCGCCGACGATCACGCCCAGCACGCCGTAGAACAGCAGATCCTCGACGTCGCGTCGCGTCCATCCGGTCTCGCGGAAGGGGCTGTGCTGCACCCGCAGCGAGGCCAGCCACAGGAAGAGCCCGAAGGCGACCAGATAGGTCAGGCCGTACCAGTGGATCGCGAGCGGGCCGAGCTGGATCGCGACGGGGTCGAACTGCGGATGGGTCAGCATGGGAACGGCGCGGTGGCACAGGCGGCGGGGGAGCGGAACGATAGCGCAGCGGGCGGCGAGGCCGTCGCGCCGCCGCTGCGTGAGAATGCGGCCTCGCCCCTGCCCCCTTCCGTTCCCAGGACCCTGCCATGAGTTCCAACCGCCGCTCCAAGAACATCACCGAAGGCGTCGCCCGCGCCCCCAATCGCTCGATGTACTACGCGATGGGCTACCAGGAGGCCGACTTCAAGAAGCCGATGATCGGCGTCGCCAACGGCCACTCGACGATCACGCCCTGCAACTCCGGCCTGCAGCGCCTGGCCGACGCGGCGGTCGAGGGCCTCAAGGCCGCCGGCGCGAACCCGCAGATCTTCGGCACGCCGACCATCAGCGACGGCATGGCGATGGGCACCGAAGGCATGAAGTACAGCCTGGTGTCGCGCGAGGTCATCGCCGACTGCGTCGAGACCT
>CAZUUU010000351.1:0-2562 GCA_964622685.1 uncultured Methylibium sp. | reverse complement strand
ACGCGCATGCCCTTGCCGCCGCCGCCCGCGCTGGCCTTGATCAGCACCGGGTAGCCGATGCGCCCGGCCTCGCGCTTGAGCAGCGCCGGATCCTGGTCGGCGCCGTGGTAGCCCGGCACCAGCGGGACCTTCGCGGACTCCATCAGGCGCTTGGATTCCGCCTTCAGGCCCATCGCCTGGATCGCCGACGGCGGTGGCCCGATGAAGACCACGCCGGCATCGGCGCAGGCCTGCGCGAAGCCTTCGTTCTCGCTCAGGAAGCCGTAGCCCGGATGGACGGCCTCGGCGCCGGTCGCGAGCGCCGCCTGCAGGATGCGTTCGTGCCGGAGGTAGCTATCGCGCGGCGCGTTGCCCCCGATGTGCACCGCCTCGTCGCAGGCCTGCACGTGGCGGGCGTTCGCATCGGCGTCGGAGTAGACGGCCACGGTCGCGATGCCCAGCCGGCGCGCGGTGGCCGCAACCCGACACGCGATCTCGCCGCGGTTGGCGATGAGGATCTTCTTGAACATCTCGTTCGTCTCCGTCAAGCCGCCGTCGACGTCGGCAGGCCGAGCAGCATCTTCAGCCGCGACCACACGCGCCGCAGGAACTTGGACAACCACCAGATCACGACCAGCATCGCCACGAAGGCCAGCGACACCGCGACGATCGCCAGCACCGGATGCTCGAAGGCCAGCCACAGCATCCCCGGCACCGCCAGGTCGCCCAGCAGCGACAGGCCGATGTTGGAGAAGGGCTCGGGCGAGGTGTTCACCGCAGCGCGCGTGGTGGCCTTCGCCGCATGGCTGGTGGCGGCCAGCGTGCCGCCCAGCAAGGCGGCCACCGCCGCCATCGTGGCGTGGTCGGCCCCGAACACGCCGGCCGCCAGCGCCGCGCCGGCCGGGATGCGCAGCAGCGTGTGGACCAGGTCCCACAGCGAGTCGAGGCCCGGGATCTTGTCGGCGAAGAACTCGGCGAACAGCATCAGCGCACTGCCCGTCAGCATCAACGGATGCTGCAGCAGTTGCAGGCCCGACGGCAGCTGCACCCAGCCGGCATAGCCGACCAGGCCGGTGATCGCCAGCACCGCGTAGAGCCGCAGGCCGCTGGCCCAGCCCAGCGCGGCGGCCAGCGCAATCAGCTGGGTGGTGTCGAGTTGCTGCAGCGTCGTGTCCATCGTGTCGTGCTCAAGCCGTCCAGCGCGGCTTGCTCTTGCCGAGGAAGGACTGGATGCCGTGCTTGCCGTCTTCAGAGCTGCGCGAGTCGGCGATGAACTCGGCGGTGCGCGCGATCAGCGCGGCGTCGAGCGGGCGACCGCCGATCTCGTGCAGCAGGCGCTTGCAGGCCGCCAGCGCCTCGGGGCTCGCGGCCAGGAAGGCATCGACGAAGGGCTGGACCTTGGTGTCGAGCTGGTCGGCCGCCGCGACTTCATGGACGTAGCCGATGCGCAGTGCGGTCGCCGCGTCGAAGCGCTCGGCCGTCAGGAAGTAGCGCTGCGCCGCGTGCGCGCCCATCGCGCGCACGACGTAGGGGCCGATCGTCGCGGGGATCAGGCCGAGCTTGACTTCACTCAGGCAGAAGTTCGCACCGTCGGCCGCGACCGCCACGTCGCAGGCCGCCACCAGGCCCATGCCGCCGGCATAGGCATCGCCCTGCACGCGGGCGATCGTCGGCTTGCGGCAGGCGGCGATGCTGCGCAGCATCTCGGCCAGCGCCGCGGCGTCGACCAGGTTCTCCTCGCGCGAGTAGCCGGCCATGCGGCGCATCCAGTTCAGGTCGGCACCGGCGCAGAACGCCGAGCCATCGGCCGCCAGGATCACGGCGCGGACCGTGTCGTCGGCATCGAGCGCGCGGAAGGCGGCCGTCAGCTCGGCGATCACGACTTCGTTGAAGGCATTGCGCACCTCGGGGCGCGCGAGCGTCACACGCGCCACCGCAGGCGCCGGACGTTCGATGCGGATCGTGGTCGGGTCGGTCATCGCCGGCTCAGTATCTTTTGGCGGCTTCGTCGAGCATGACCTCGGTCGCGCCGCCGCCGATCGCCAGGATGCGCGCGTCGCGCCACAGGCGCTCGATCGCGGTCTCGCGCATGTAGCCCATGCCGCCGTGGAACTGCTGGCAGGTCGAGACGACCTCGTTGACCAGCTCGCCGCTCAGGGCCTTGAGCATCGACACGTCCTGCACCACGTCGCGCCCCCGCGTCACCAGCCAGGCGCAGTGGTACATGTAGGCGCGTGCGGCGCGCGTCTTCGCGTCGAGCATCGCGAGGCGCTGGCGGATCGTCTGCTTGTCCCACAGCGTGGCGCCGAAGGCGCGGCGGTCGCGCACCTGGGCCAGCGTCATCTTCAGCGCCTGCGTCGCATGGCCGACCGCCATCGCCGCCAGCGCGATGCGCTCGGTCTGGAAGTTCTTCATCACCGCGTGGAAGCCCTTGCCTTCCTCGCCCAGCAGGTTGGCGGCGGGAATGCGGCAGTTGTCGAACACCAGCTCGGCGGTGTCGGACGACAGCCAGCCGGTCTTCCTGAGCGAGCGGCCGACGCTGAAGCCGGGCGTGCCCTTCTCGACGATGAACATCGAGATCGC
>CAZUUU010000350.1:0-2606 GCA_964622685.1 uncultured Methylibium sp. | reverse complement strand
CTTTGAGCCAGCAAAGAAAGTAGGTCGCCCGCGGGGCGAGACCCGCGCGTCCTCGAGAGGTCCACAAACCCTCGAAGGAGCAAGAAAATGACGATCGACCCGAAGAGTCTGGGCAAGACTGCGGTGCTCATGGGCGGCACCTCCGCCGAACGCGACATCTCGATCATGTCCGGCACCGGCGTGCTGAAGGCGCTGCAAAGCCAGGGCGTCGACGCCCACCCCTTCGACCCCAGGGACCACGACCTCGTCGAGTTGAAGCGCCAGGGCTTCCAGCGCTGCTTCATCGCGCTGCACGGTCGCCGTGGCGAGGACGGCACCGTGCAGGGCGCGCTGGAGCTGCTGCGCATGCCCTACACCGGCAGCGGCGTCACCGCCTCGGCGATCGCGATGGACAAGGTGATGACCAAGCGCGTGTGGCTGGCCGAGGGCCTGCCGACGCCGCGCTACGTGGCGCTGGACCGCGCGCAGCAGGCGCGGGAGCACACGCGCACGGTGCCCGACGTGCTGGGGCTGCCGCTGATCGTCAAGCCGCCGCACGAGGGCTCGTCGATCGGCGTGACCAAGGTCGTGGGCTACTCGCAGATGCAGGCCGCGGTGGAACTCGCGGCGCGTCACGACCCGGTGGTGCTGTGCGAGGAGTTCATCGAAGGCCCCGAGCTGACCTGCGCGGTGCTGGGCCAGGGCGCCGACGCGCGCGCGCTGCCGGTGATCCGCATCGTGCCGCCCGAGGCCGGCTACGACTACCAGAACAAGTACTTCACCGACGAGGTGAAGTACCTGTGCCCGAGCGGCCTGCCGCCCGAGGAAGAGGCCGAGGTCCAGCGCCTGACGCTGGCCGCCTACCGCACGCTCGGCTGCCGCGGCTGGGGCCGCGCCGACCTGATGCTGCGCGCCAGCGACCGCCAGCCCTTGCTGCTGGAGATGAACACCTCGCCCGGCATGACCGGCCACTCGCTGGTGCCGATATCGGCCAAGGCCGCCAGCATCAGCTACGAGCAACTGTGCCTGCGCATCCTGCACGGCGCGGCGCTCGACGCCTGACGCGCGACTCCCACGATGGCCACCCGACGCCCCCGCCCCGCCGCACCGCCTGCGCAGACGCCGCTCGACGTGCGGCTGATGAACGGCGCGAGCGCGCTGCTGTTCGCGCTGGCGCTGCTGGCCTTCGCGGCCCTGGTGCTGGGCTGGGCCCTGCGCGCGCCGATGTTCAGCCTGCGCGGCGTGCGCATCGACGGCGACGTCACGCGCAACAGCGCGGCCACGATCCGCGCCAACGCCATGCCCCGGCTCGCCGGCAACTTCTTCAGCATCGACCTCGTGCGGGCGCAGCGCGCCTTCGAGGCCGTGCCCTGGGTGCGGCGCGCGGCGGTGCAGCGGGTGTGGCCCGACCGCCTGGCGGTGCGCCTCGAGGAGCACCGCGTCGCGGCCTGGTGGCAGGGCGATGGCAACGACCGCCTCGTCAACCTGCAGGGCGAGGTCTTCGAGGCCAACCCCGGCGACGTCGAGGACGACGACCTGCCGGTGCTGCGCGGCCCCGAGGGCAGCTCGGCCGCGATGCTGGCGATGCACCGGCGGCTGGCCCCGGCCTTCGCCACGCTGGAGCTGCGGCTGGAGCGCCTGACGATGAGTGCGCGCGGCTCCTGGCGTGCCGAGCTCGACAGCGGCGCCGAGGTCGAGCTCGGCCGCGGCAGCGAGGCCGAGGTGCTGGCGCGCACCGAGGCCTTCGTCGGCACGGTCGGCCAGCTCACGGCGCGCTACCAGCGCCCGATCGCCTACGCCGACCTGCGCCACGCCGACGGCTACGCCCTGAAGCTGCGCGGCATCGGCACGCTGGCACCCGGTGCGACCACCAAGAAATAGAAGAGGGCACACGACATGGCCAAGGAATACAAGGATCTGGTGGTCGGCCTCGACATCGGCACCGCCAAGGTGATGGCGGTGGTGGCCGAGGTCCTGCCCGAGGGCGAGCTGCGCATCGCCGGCATCGGCACCGCGCCGGCCCATGGCCTCAAGCGCGGCGTCGTCGTCAACATCGACGCGACCGTGCAGTCCATCCAGCAGGCCTTGAAGGAGGCCGAGATGATGGCCGACTGCAAGATCACGCGCGTCTACACCGGCATCACCGGCAGCCACATCCGCGGGCAGAACTCCACCGGCATGGTGATCGTGCGCGACAAGGAGGTCACGCCGGTCGACGTGGCGCGCGTGATCGAGACCGCCAAGGCCATCAACATCCCCAACGACCAGCGCCTGCTGCTGGTCGAGGCGCAGGAGTTCGTGATCGACGGCCACGAGGTCAAGGAGCCGATCGGCATGAGCGGCGGCCGCCTCGAGGTTAAGGTCCACATCGTGACCGGCGCGCAGAGCGCGGCCGAGAACATCGTCAAGTGCGTGCGCCGCTGCGGGCTGGAAGTCGACATGCTGGTGCTCAACCCCAGCGCCTCCAGCCACGCCGTGCTGACCGACGACGAGAAGGACCTGGGCGTCGCGCTGGTCGACATCGGTGCCGGCACCACCGACGTGTCGATCTTCACCGACGGCTCGGTGCGCCACACCGCGGTGATCCCGATCGCCGGCGACCTGATCACCAGCGACATCGCGATGGC
>CAZUUU010000349.1:0-2612 GCA_964622685.1 uncultured Methylibium sp. | reverse complement strand
GTGTTCCAGCCGCTGTCCACCGGCATCACCTTCGCGCTGACCGAGAAGGCGCCGGCCGACAAGATCCCGCTGATCACCGCCGGCTACGGCCGCAGCGAATCGGCCGACGGCCAGGTCTTCAAGTGGAACTTCCCGCTGCTCGGCACCTACTGGGTCGCGGCCGACGTGCTGGTCCAGCACATCGCCAAGAAGGAAGGCGGCTTCGACAAGCTCAAGGGCAAGAAGATCACGCTGGTCTACCACGACAGCCCCTATGGCAAGGAACCGATCCCGATGCTGACGGAGCGCAGCAAGATCCACGGCTTCGACTTCAACGCGATCCCGGTCACGCACCCGGGCGTGGAACAGAAGGCGGCCTGGCTGCAGATCCGCCAGAACCGTCCCGACTACGTCCTGCTGTGGGGCTGGGGCGTGATGAACTCCACCGCGCTGAAGGAGGCGGTCGCGACGGGCTTCCCGCGCGACAAGATGTACGGCGTCTGGTGGGCCGGTGCGGAGCCGGACGTCAAGGACGTCGGCGATGGGGCCAAGGGCTACAACGCCGTGACCATCCAGCACGGCCAGGAGTACGGCGCCAAGGTCGTGAAGGACGTGCTCGCCACGCTGCACGGCAAGGGCCAGGGCACGGGCCCGAAGGAAGAGGTCGGCCAGGTGCTGTACATGCGCGGCCTGATCAGCGCGATGCTCGGCGTCGAAGGCGTCAAGCGCGCCCAGGAGCGCTACGGCAAGGGCAAGGTCATGACCGGCGAGCAGGCACGCTGGGGCTACGAGAACCTCGCGCTCGACCAGAAGAAGCTCGACGCGCTGGGCTTCGCCGGCGTGATGCGGCCGGTGTCGACCAGCTGCGCCGACCACATGGGCGCCAACTGGGCGCGCGTGCACACCTGGGACGGCTCCAAGTGGGTCTTCACCTCCGACTGGCTGCAGGGCGACGAGCAGATCATCAAGCCAATGGTCAAGGCGGCGGCGGACAAGTACGCGACCGAGAAGAAGCTCACGCGTCGCACGCCTGAAGACTGCCAGACTTGACCCACCCCCGAGCGGCTGACGCCGCTCCCCCTCGAGGGGGCCGCACCAGCGGACCGGCAAAGCCGGCTCCGCGGTGCGTGCTGGAAGGATTTCGAGGTACCGAATGAGTGCTCCGCTACTTAACGTCAACGGCATCGAGGTCATCTACAACCACGTGATCCTGGTGCTGAAGGGCGTGTCGCTGCAGGTGCCCGAGGGCCGCGTGGTGGCGCTGCTGGGCGGCAACGGTGCGGGCAAGACGACGACGCTGCGTGCCGTCAGCAACCTGTTGCGCGGCGAGCGCGGCGAGGTGACCAAGGGCTCGATCGAGCTGCGCGGCGAGCGCATCGAGTCGCTGTCGACCTCCGAGATGGTCAACCGCGGCGTGATCCAGGTGATGGAGGGCCGGCATTGCTTCGCCCACCTCACCATCGAGGAGAACCTGCTGACCGGCGCCTACACGCGCAAGGACGGCAAGGCCGCCGTGGCGCAGACGCTCGAGAAGGTCTACAACTACTTTCCTCGCCTGAAGCAGCGGCGCACCAGCCAGGCCGCCTACACCTCCGGCGGCGAGCAGCAGATGTGCGCGATCGGCCGTGCGCTGATGGCCAATCCGAAGATGGTGCTGCTGGACGAGCCCTCGATGGGCCTGGCGCCGCAGATCGTCGAGGAGGTGTTCGAGATCGTGAAGGACCTCAACACCAAGGAGGGCACGACCTTCCTGCTCGCCGAGCAGAACACCAACATGGCGCTGCGCTACGCCGACTACGGCTACATCCTCGAGAACGGCCGCATCGTGATGGACGGCGAGGCCAAGTCGCTGCGCGAGAACGAGGACGTCAAGGAGTTCTACCTTGGCATGGGCGGCGGCGACCGCAAGAGCTTCCGCGACGTCAAGAGCTACAAGCGCCGCAAGCGCTGGCTGGCCTGAGGAGCACACGATGAGCGACGACGGCTTCGGCTTCGCGGTCCCCGCGTTCAAGCCCGAGGAGGCGCTGGCGCGTGCGAAGCGCGACCTGCGCGACCTCGGGTTGACGGAGCGCTCCGGACAGTTCGAACGTGCCGGCGTGGCCATCGCGAAGCTGGCGGTCGACGGCGCGGCGTTGAAGGCCTCGGTGGTGAAGCGGCCCAGCCGCAGCAGCCCCGAGTGGACCCACAGGACCCTGTCGAACAGCGCGATGCTGCGCGACTGGACCGCCGAGCTGAAGAAGAAGCTTGCCGGCTGGAGCGACCGTGATGAGTGAACACTTCGACGTGCTGGAAACGCGCGACCCGGCGGCGCGTGAGGCCGCGCTGCGGGCCGCGCTGCCGAGGCAGGTGGCCGCCGCGCAATCCACGCCGGCCTTCGCCGAACTGCTGGCCGGCGTCGATGCCGGCTCGGTGACCTCGCGCGCCGCGCTCGCGCAACTGCCGGTGCTGCGCAAGCACGAGCTGCTCGAGCGGCAGAAGGCCGCACGCGCCCAGGATCCGTTCGGCGGCTTCTCGGCGATCGGCTGGCGCGGGCTGCGTTCGCCGGCGGGCGCGAAGCGCGTGTTCCAGTCGCCGGGGCCGATCTACGAACCCGAGGGCCAGGCGGCCGATTACTGGCGCATCGCCCGCGCGCT
>CAZUUU010000348.1:0-2618 GCA_964622685.1 uncultured Methylibium sp. | reverse complement strand
GTAAGCGGTGGATCGGGATCACCTAGCAATAGCGATGGATAGCTGAGAGCTTTCAGCACCTGAAGGCCTGAAGGCGTTGGTGCCATGGCAAGTGCTGAGCATAATGCTAAGTCGGCCCCTAAAACGATCCAGCGCATCGAGGTGCTGACGGGTCCGGAACGTCGGCGACAGTGGTCGACGGAGGAGAAAGAACGGATCGTTGCGGAGAGCTTTGGCGGCAGCGACAGCGTGAGCAGGATTGCTCGCCGGCATGGCTTGTTACCGCAGCAACTGTTCACATGGCGTCGCGCCCTGCGCCAGTCGACCATGACGGTGGGCTTCGCGCCGGTTGCGGTTGTGTCAAGCGAAGTGGCCAAGGTGGAGTCGAAGCAAGCAGCCCTGCCTGCCAAAGCAAGGCGCGCGAGGTCGGTGGGCAGCAAGAAGATGGCGCCGGCAGTGATGGTCGAGATCGAGGCATGCGGCATCACGGTGCGCGTGCTGCGCGGCGCCGACAGGGCGGCGCTGGCGGCCATCGTACGGGCACTGAAGGCAGCCTCGTGATCGTCCCGCCGGGCCCGCTGCGGGTTCTGGTCGCGACGCAGCCGGTTGACTTCCGCAAGGGCATGGACGGCCTGGCAGCGTTCGTGAAGGAGCAGTTGGGAACTGACCCGTTCAGCGGCGTGATCTACGTCTTTCGGGCCAAGCGAGCGGACCGGGTGAAGCTTCTGATGTGGGACGGGTCGGGCTTGGTGCTGGTATGCAAGCGACTAGGCGAGGGCAAGTTCCGCTGGCCGCGCATCGAAGACGGAGTGATGCGGCTCACGCCTGGACAGCTGACGGCGCTGTTGGAGGGGCTGGACTGGATGCGTGTGCACGCGCGCCGTGTGCGAGCGCCCGTTGCCGTGCAGTAGATAGCGCGATGCGACCTGATGACTCAGCGTGTCGATATCACAGCTGTGTCGACAAGGTGATGTGCTTCACTGCGGATCGTGATCGCGGTCCATGAAGATCTGCCCGATGACGTTGCAGCGTTGCGCGCTCTGCTGCTGGCCGAGCGGGCCCGTCATGCCAGCGAGCTGGCTGAACGCGACAGCCGGCTCGAGCGGATCATGGCATTGCTGCAGACGCTGCGGCGGGCCCAGTTCGGGCGACGTTCGGAGAAGCTCGATCCGGCCCAGCTCAACCTGGCGCTGGAGGACCTTGAGATTGCGATCGCAGCCGCCCAAGCCGATAAGGACAAGCAGGTCAGAACGCGATCGACGCCTCGGACAACGGCAGCGACCAAGCGCGCGCCACTGCCCGCGCACCTGCCGCGGATCGAGCGGGTACTCGCGCCCGACAGCACCGTCTGCCCATGCTGCAGCGAGGCGCTGCATCTGATCGGCGAGGACCGGTCCGAGCGGCTCGACGTCATCCCAGCCCAATATCGCGTGCTGGTGACGCGTCGGCCCAAGTATGCCTGCCGCGCCTGCGAGGGCGCCGTGGTGCAAGCGCCAGCACCGGCGCGGCTGATCGAAGGCGGCCTGCCGACGGAGGCCACGGTGGCCCACATCCTGGTCAACAAGTACGCCAACCACCTGCCGCTTTATCGCCAGTGGCAGATCCTGGCCCGCCAGGGCATCGAGATCGACCGATCCAACCTCGCGCTGTGGGTTGGTCGCAGCGCCTTCCTGTTGGCACCGTTGGTCGATCGAATGCTGGAGCTGCTGAAGGGCTCGGCCAAGCTGTTCTGTGACGAGACGCGAGCTCCCGTGCTCGATCCCGGGAGGGGCCGGACCAAGACGGGCTATCTGTGGGCGATCGCCCGCGACGACCGGCCGTGGGGCGGTGCCGATCCGCCGGCGGTGGTTTATCGCTACGCGCCCGGTCGCGGCGCCGAGCATGCATTGCGCCACCTGGCTGGGTTCGCCGGCATCCTGCAGGTCGATGGTTACAGCGGCTACAAGGCGCTGACCGATCCCGCCCGGCCAGGCGGGGCCATAAGCCTGGCCTATTGTTGGTCGCACTTCCGTCGACAGTTCTACGAGATCGCCAAGGGTGGGAACGCGCCGATCGCCGACCAGGCGTTGGCTCGGATCGCCTTGCTCTATGCCGTCGAGAACACCATCCGTGGCCGGCCAGCGTCACAGCGTCAGGCTGTGCGTCAGCAGTGCAGCCGCCCTCTGGTCGACGCGCTGTTCATCTGGCTTGAGGCCCAGCGGCGGCTCGTGCCCAGGGGCTCCAAAATCGCTGACGCCATCGGCTATGGCTTCAATCACCAAGTCGGGCTGCGGCACTTCCTCGAGGACGGCCGGATCGAGATCGACAGCAATGTCGTCGAACGAACAATCCGTCCCATCGCCCTCAATCGCAAGAACAGCCTGTTCGCTGGCCACGACGAAGGCGGCATCCACTGGGGCGTGGTCGCGTCGCTGATTGAGACGTGCAAACTCCATGACGTCGAACCGCAGGCCTACCTCACGGACGTTCTGACCAAGCTCGTGGAAGGCTGGCCGATGCGGCGCATCGACGAACTGCTGCCTTGGGTCTCGGCGCAACGTGGCGATAGGCTGGCAGGCTGACCAAGCACGCCTTCGGCTACGACGACCCTCACCGCAGCAACTGTCGTAGCTGTCACGTGTGGCCCAATCACCGCTTAC
>CAZUUU010000347.1:0-2632 GCA_964622685.1 uncultured Methylibium sp. | reverse complement strand
TAGATCCCGCCCTTGATCAGAATGCCGCGGCGTGCGGCGGCCGCCAGGCCGCTGACGATCGTCACGGGGGTCGAGATCACCAGCGCGCAGGGGCAGGCGATGACCAGCAGCACCAGTGCCTTGTAGACCGCCTGCATCCAGGTCCAGCCGAGCAGCCAGGGGCCGAGTAGCGCCACGGCCAGCGCGATGACAAAGACCGCCGGCGTGTAGACGGCGGCGAAGCGGTCGACGAAGCCCTGCGTGGGCGCGCGCGTGCCCTGCGCTTCCTCTACCGCGTGGATGATGCGCGCGAGCGTCGAGTTCGACGCCAGCGCGTTGACCTCGAACTCGAAGGTACCGGTCTCGTTGATCGTGCCGGCGAACACCGGATCGCCGACCGCCTTGTCCACCGGGATGCTCTCGCCCGTCACCGGCGCCTGGTTGATGCTGGAACTCCCGGCGGACACCACGCCGTCCATCGGCACGCGCTCGCCGGGCCGCACACGCGCGGTGGCGCCGAGCGCCACGGAAGCAACCGGCACGGTCACCCAGCTGCCGTCGGCCTGCCGCACCGAGGCTTCCTCGGGCGCCAAGGCCAGCAGGCCCTTGATCGCATTGCGGGCGCGATCGACAGCACGCGCCTCGATCGCCTCCGCAATGGCGTAGAGCGCCATCACCATGGCGGCCTCCGGCCACTGGCCGATGGCGAACGCGCCCGTCACAGCCACGGTCATCAGCGCATTGATGTTCAACCGCCCACGGCGCAGCGCGGTCAGGCCCTTCTTGTAGACGTCGAAGCCGGCCAGCCAGATGGCCGCGGCCGCCACGGCGAGCCCCGCGGCCTTCCAGACCTGCGTGTCCGGGGCGAAGAAGCCGAGCACCTCCGCGCCCAGGGCCAGCAGCAGGGCGCCACCGAGCCGCCAGGCCCCTTCCGACCCGGCACCGTGGTCATGGTCCTCCTGCCCGGCCGCTGCGTCGCTCGTCGAGCCAGCGCCCTTCTCCGACACCGGCTGCGGATCGAAGCCAGCCTTGCGGATCGCGGCCACGGCCTGTTCGACGGACGCAAGCGGCGCGTCGATGGCCAGCGTGCGCTGACCGAGCTGAAAGCTCATCGCGCGAATGTCAGCGATATGCTCGACCGCACGTCGGATCTCCGACTCCTCGCTGGCACAGTCCATCGTCGGCACACGGAACCGGGCCCAACCTGCCGGTGCGGCGGCGCCCGGCGGCACTGGCGCGGCGCCGGAGGGCCCGTGGCAGGCGCCACAGGCGTCGGCGGGCTCGCTGGCGGCAGCGGATTTGGCGTGGGTATGGGTGGTGCTCACGGGTGCGTTCCTTGACTCATGGCCGCCATTGAAAACCCTGAAGTCGGTGTAGAGTCAAGGCCCTCGATCCACCACGGAAAAGACGATGCGCATCGGCGATCTGGCGGAATCGACCGGCACGGCGGTCGAGACCATTCGCTTCTACGAGCGTGAGGGCCTGATTCCCGCGGCGCAGCGCGCCGACAACAACTACCGCGTGTACACGGCTGCCCACGCTGAGCGGCTGGCGTTCATCCGCCATTGCCGCAACCTGGACATGACGCTGGACGAGATTCGGACGCTGTTGCGGCTGCGTGATGCGCCCTCGCAGGACTGCGGCGAGGTCAACGCACTGCTCGACGAGCACATCGGACACGTCACCCACCGCATCCACGAACTGCGGACGCTGCAAAAGGAGCTAAAGGCCCTGCGCGCAAGGTGCGGCACGCCGCATGCGATCGAGCAGTGCGGCATCCTCAACGAGCTCGACACCGCGGCCGCCCAGTCGACCTCCGCGTCACCACGTCGCCACATCCGCGGTACGCACTGAGCCCCAGCCGCGGCGAACATGACGAAGCTGTCATGTTCCCGTTCAGCGGCTGTTGGAAAGCGGTTTCTACAGTCCCTTTCGATGCCAGCCCAGTGCGTGATCGCGCGCCGCCGGCACCCCTCCCACATCGAAAGGACTGAACATGCAATCGACCCATCGACTCCGCACCGCTGCTCTCGTTGCCTTGGGCGTGCTTCCCCTCGCGGGCTTCGCCGCCAACGGCAACACGTTCATGAACGGTCAGTCGATCTATGGGCAGCCGGCGGCGCAGGGTGCGCCGGTCCGCGTTGTCGACCTGGCGTCCACCGACCGGCTCAACGTCGCCTATGGCGAGAGCGTGACCTTCCGGAGCGGCACCAAGCAGTTCTCGTGGACCTTCGACGGGCTCGACCGCAGGTCCGTCGATGTGAACCAGATCGCGCCGGCAGGCTTTGCCGGGAAGCCCGTGGTCGTGTACGTCGGCCGCAACCCGTCGAATCGCCGATAAGCAGCGCTACGCAACGCTCAGACCAGTTCCTGCACCAGGCTCGCCATGGTGGGCCTGGCACGCGGAAACTGCTCGCGCACCGCGCTGCGTTCGCTGATGCCCAGCACCAGGCCGACCTGCTCCTCATCGGCGCCGCGGTCGTACAGGCGCGCCACCACCGTGCGGCGGATCGACAGCGGTGTCGCCCACTCCAATTCCGCATAGCGGAACAGCTTGCGGTAGGTCTCGAGGATCGGGCGGCAGAGGCAGCGCCGCCGACCCTCGGCGCCGTACTGCGTGATGCGGAAGCCCTCGCCCGTCGCACTTAGGAAC
>CAZUUU010000346.1:0-2658 GCA_964622685.1 uncultured Methylibium sp. | reverse complement strand
TCTTCGCCAATCCGATCGCCATCGCCGCCTGCGCGGCCGACTGCGTCGCCGCCTGACGCGCTGGTGATGCGCCAGGTGATGGGCCTGCGTCCGGCGCCGGAGTTCGAGGCCTGGCTGCAGCGCATGGGCGTGTTCGAGCCGGGCGAGTCGTCGCGCCTGGCCGATGCATTGCCGGCACCCTTCGCCGCGGCCCTGCAACGGCTGGAGTCGGCCTGATGGCGGGGCGCTCGCCGGTCATCCCCGCGCGCTGGGAGGCGCTGCGCGGCTACACCGACGCGCGCATCGCGCTGGGCCGGGCCGGCCACAGCCAGCCGACGGCCGCGCACCTGGCCTTCCAGCTGGCCCACGCGCAGGCGCGCGACGCGGTGCACCTGGCCTTCGACGCCGATGGCGTCGCGGCCTCGCTGCGCGGGCTGGGCCTGGACACGCTGATGCTGCACAGCGCCGCGCCCGACCGCGCCAGCTACCTGCAGCGCCCCGACCTCGGACGCCGCCTCGACGCCGCGTCGCGGCAGCGCCTGGCGGACTGGCGCGCACGGCAGGGCGGCGACACCCCCCGCTTCGACCTCGCGATCGTCGTCGCCGACGGCCTGTCGGCGCTGGCCGTGCACCAGAACGCCGGGCCGCTGGTCGAGGCGCTGCTGGCGCGGCTGCGCGCCGACACGACGCAGGCCTGGAGCGTCGCACCGGCGGCCGTGGTGGAGCAGGGGCGGGTCGCGGTCGGCGACGAGACCGGCGAAGGCCTGCTGGCCCGCGCGGTGGTGGTGATGATCGGCGAGCGGCCGGGCCTCAGTTCGCCCGACAGCCTGGGGCTGTACCTCACGTGGGCACCGACCGTCGGCCTGAACGACGCGCGTCGCAACTGCATCTCCAACGTGCGCCCGGCCGGGCTGCGGATCGAGGCGGCGGCCGCCAAGCTGCATCAGTTGCTGGCCCAGTCGCGACAGCTCGGACTGAGCGGCGTCGGGCTCAAGGATGAGCGCGACGATGGTGCCGGCCGCGAGCGCCTGCCGGGCGGCGACGCCGGCAGCTTCCTGCTGCCCTAGTCGAAGACGCGCATCGAGTAGTCGGTGGCCTTGACGTCCTTGGTCAGCCGGCCGATCGAGATGCGGTCGACGCCGGTCGCGGCGATCTCGCGCACCTGGTCCAGGCCGACGCCGCCCGACACCTCAAGCAGCGCGCGGCCGGCCGTGATGGCCACTGCCTCGCGCATCTGCGCGAAGCTGAAGTTGTCGAGCAGCACGCTGGTGGCGCCGTGCGCGAGCGCCTCGCGCAACTGATCGAGCCGTTCGACCTCGATCTGGATGTCGACGCCGGCCTGCAGTGCGCGCGCCGCCTGCAGCACCTGTGGGATGCCGCCGGCTGCGGCGATGTGGTTCTCCTTGATCAGGATGCCGTGCCACAGCGCCAGCCGCTGGTTCTGGCCGCCGCCGACGCGCACCGCGTACTTCTGCGCCTGCCGCAGGCCGGGCAGTGTCTTGCGGGTGTCGAGGATGGCGCAGCCCCTGGTGTTGGGCGAGGCGCCGGCGATCGCATCGACATAGGCGCGCGTCAGCGTAGCCGTGGCCGACAGCAGCTGCAGGAAGTTGAGCGACGGCCGCTCGGCGGCCAGCAGCGCGCGGGCGTCGGACTCGATCTCGCAGACCGGCGTGTCGGCCTTCATCGGCGCGCCTTCGGCGTAGCGCCACTCGACGGCGGCACGCGCATCGAGCGCCATCACGCAGGCCTCGAACCAGTCGCGGCCGCACAGCACCGCGTCCTCGCGCACGACGACGCGCGCCTTCACGCGTCGACCCTCGGGCACCAGGCGACCGGTCCAGTCGGCGCGGCCCAGGTCCTCGAACAGCGCGTCGCGCACGTTGCGCTCGCGGGCCTGCTCCAGTGACTCGTTGACTTCGAAGGCGAGCATCAGGCAGTTGCCTCCGTAAGGTTGTGGTCGATCAACCAGCCGATAGGTCGGCAACTCGGCAGCCTTCGCGCTGCGATCCCCGCTGCACGGGGCCCCTCTTTCGCGCTCATGCCGCCCCGATGTTCGGCACGAAGCCGCGCGCCGGCTGCGAGATCGCGCCCGGGTTTGCCTTGACGAAGTCGAGCATCCGTTCGATGCAACCGAGCGCCTGCGAGCGCGTCGGTTCCGGGACCGTGATCTCGCCGACGCGCTTCTCGAGGCAGTTGACCAGCCCGGCCAGGCCGTTCATCGCCATCCAGGGGCAATGCGCGCAGCTCTTGCAGGTGGCGCTGTTGCCGGCGGTCGGCGCCTCCATCAGCGTCTTGCCGGGCGCCAGCTGGCGCATGCGGTGCAGGATGCCGTTGTCGGTGGCGACGATGAACTTCTGCCGGTCGCTCTTCACGACGGCGTTCAGCAGCTGCGAGGTCGAGCCGACGACGTCGGCCAGGTCGACCACGCTGCGCGGGGACTCCGGGTGCACCAGCACCAGCGCATCCGGGTGCTCGCGCTTCATCAGCTCGAGCTCCAGGCCCTTGAACTCGTCGTGCACGATGCACTCGCCGTTCCACATCAGCATGTCCGCGCCGCTGTGGTCGGCGATGTAGCGGCCCAGGTGGCGGTCCGGTGCCCACAGGATCTTCCGGCCCTGGGCGTGCAGGTGCTCGACGATCGCCACGGCGCAGGAACTGGTCACCATCCAGTCGGCGCGC
>CAZUUU010000345.1:0-2658 GCA_964622685.1 uncultured Methylibium sp. | reverse complement strand
GGCAGCGCGCGCGCTGCCGCCGAGCGCCTGCTCGCGCGGACCGGCCTCGCGCCGGCGCTGTGGACCCGGCCGGCGGCCGCGCTGTCGGTCGGGCAGCAGCAGCGCGTGGCGGCGGCGCGCGCCTTGATCGGCACGCCCGAGCTGGTGCTGGCCGACGAGCCGACCTCGGCGCTCGACGAACCGCGGCGCGACGACTTCATGCAGCTGCTGATCGAGGCCTGCCGCGCGGCCGGCAGCGCGCTCGTGTTCGTGAGCCACGACCCGCGGCTGGCCGCCGGCTTCGACCGGTGTGTCGATCTGAGCGTCCTGAACCTTGCGGTGGACGGCGTGTTGTCATGACGCCGCTGCTGGGCCTGGCCGCGCGCAGTGCCTGGAGCCGGCGCTTCGTGCTGTCGCTGACGGTCGCGTCGATCGCGCTGTCGATCTTCCTGCTGCTGGGCCTCGAGCGCTTGCGCGCCGACGTGCGCGAGAGCTTCGCGGCCTCTGTCTCCGGCACCGACCTGGTCGTCGGCGCGCGCACCGGCGGCGTGCAGCTCATGCTGTACGCGGTGTTCCGGCTCGGCAGCGCCACCGCCAACGTGCGCGTGGACAGCGTGCAGGCGATCGAGCGCCATCCCGCGGTGGCCTGGGTCGTGCCGATCTCGCTCGGCGACTCGCACCGCGGCTTCCCGGTCGTCGGCACCAGCGACGGCTACTTCGAGCACTTCCGCTACGGCGACCGGCAGGCGCTGGCGCTCGCCTCGGGTCGCGTCTTCGGCGCGCTGCCGGCCGGC
Organism: uncultured Methylibium sp.; assembly: GCA_964622685.1. Classification (GTDB taxonomy): domain Bacteria; phylum Pseudomonadota; class Gammaproteobacteria; order Burkholderiales; family Burkholderiaceae_C; genus Methylibium. The sequence goes on along the minus strand of CAZUUU010000345.1, from coordinate 1,885 downwards.
CTGCACGAGGCCGTGGTCGGCGCCGAGGTGGCCGAGCGCCTGCGTTACCGCGGCGGCGACCGCATCGTGCTGAGCCATGGCGACGGTGCGCTGGCCGCCAACGACCATGCCGACCAGCCCTTCACCGTCGTGGGCGTGCTGGCCCGCACCGGCACGCCGGTGGATCGATCGGTGCACATCCGCCTCGAGGCGATGGACGCCCTGCATGCCGGCGGCTACGCGGGCGCGCTGCAGGCGCTGCAGCCGCGCCAGGTGACGGCGGCGCTGGTCGGGCTGAAGCAGCGCAGCGCGGTGTTCTCGCTGCAGCGCTTCGTCAACGACTACCGCGAGGAGCCGCTGGTCGCCGTGCTGCCCGGCGTGGCGCTCGACGAGCTGTGGGCGCTGATCGGCGTGGCCGAACGGGCCTTGCAGGTCGCGTCGGCACTGGTGGCCGTGGTCAGCCTCGCCGGCCTGGTGGCGGTGATGGCGGCCGGCCTCAACGAGCGCCGGCGCGAGCTGGCGATCCTGCGCGCGGTCGGCGCCAGTCCACGCCAGTTGCTGGGCCTGCTGCTGATCGAGGGGCTGCTGCTCACGCTCGGCGGTGGGGTGGCCGGCGTTGCCGCGCACGCGCTGGGCGGCGCGCTGCTGGCACCCTGGCTGCAGGCGCAGTTCGGCATCACGCTCGGCCTGACCGCGGCCGGGGCGGGCGAGCTGGCCCTGCTCGGCGCGGTGCTGGCCGCCGGCCTGCTGGCCAGCGGGGTACCGGCCTGGCGCGCCTACCGGCTGTCGCTCGCCGACGGCCTGGCGCCGCCGGTCTGATGCCTCATCATGCGGCCCTGCGCCCGAGGACGACGCCATGCCTTTCCCCCCTTCGACGATCCACCGCCGTGTGCTGCTGGTACTGGGCAGCGCGGCGCTGCTGGTTCCGCCTCTCGCGGCGACCGAGGCCCGTGACCTGCCCTGGGACGATCTGGTCCCCAAGGGCTGGGACCCGATGGCCGGCTTCAAGCGGCCGCCCAACATGGGCCTGATGAGCGACGCCGGCCCGCGCATGCAGGAGTTGATGCGCGAGCTGCGCGAGTCCTGGGACAACGCGCCGACGCGGCCCGAGCTCGACGGCAAGCCCGTGCAGATCAGCGGCTACCTCGTGCCGCTCGAGCAGGCGCGAGGCGAGGTCAGGGAGTTCCTGCTGGTGCCCTACTTCGGCGCCTGCATCCACACCCCGCCGCCGCCGGCCAACCAGATCGTGCACGTGCTGCCGGCCCGGCCCGCCAAGGGCCTGCGCGCGATGGAGGTCGTCACGGTGCGCGGCAATCTGCGCGTCGCGCGCTCGGAGTCCGCCATGGGCGCCAGCGGCTACCGCATCGACGGCGCGGCGGTGGAGGTCTACACGCCGCCTGACCGCAGCCGATGATCGTGTCCTCCCGCAGCGACGCGCCCGGCGTGCGCCCGGCCGAGCTGGCGCTGCTGGTCTCGGTCTTCGTCGTCGCGGCCTGCGGGCTGGTCTACGAGCTGGCGGCCGGCGCGCTGGCCAGCTACCTGCTCGGCGACTCGGTGCTGCAGTTCAGCACCGTGATCGGCGCCTACCTGTTCGCGATGGGCATCGGCTCCTTCCTGTCGCGCTACGTCGAGCGCCAGCTGGTCGCCAACTTCCTGCGCATCGAGTTGCTGGTCGGGCTGATCGGCGGGCTGATGCCGGCCGGGCTCTTCATCGTGCACAGCCTGCTGCCGGCCTCGGCGACGGCGCCGTTCCGCACGCTGCTGTACGCGCTGGTGCTGGTGGTCGGCATCCTGGTCGGGCTGGAGATCCCGCTGGTGATGCGCATCCTCAAGCGCCACTTCAGCGAGCGCTACGCGCTGAAGGACCTGGTGTCGCAGGTGCTGACCTTCGACTACCTCGGTGCGC
>CAZUUU010000344.1:0-2705 GCA_964622685.1 uncultured Methylibium sp. | reverse complement strand
TGGCCAGCGAGGACATCGGCCTGGCCGACCCGCGCGCGCTGGCGCTGGCGCTCGACGCGGCCGAGACCTACGAGCGCCTCGGCTCGCCCGAGGGCGAGCTGACGCTGGCCCAGGCGGTCGTCTACCTGGCCGTCGCGCCCAAGAGCAATGCGCTGTACACGGCCTACAAGGCGGCGCGGGCCTTCGTCAAGCAGGACGGCAGCCGCCCCGTGCCCCTGCACCTTCGCAACGCGCCGACCACGCTGATGAAGCAGCTCGACCACGGCAAGGGCTACCGCTACGCGCACGACGAGGACGGCGGCTTCGCGTCCGGCGAGCGCTACCTGCCGGACGGCGTCGACGAGCACTTCTACGAGCCGGTGCCGCGCGGCCTGGAGCTGAAGATCGGCGAGCGGCTCGCGCAGCTGCGCGAGCTCAACGCGCAGGCCCGCAAGGCCCGCTGAGGGGTGCGCGACGGCGCGCCGATCGTGCCGGCGGCGTTTTGCCAGCGGGTCTACCCGCAGCGGAGGGCGCGATCCGGCTGACTACAATGCGCCGCGCCCCAAGTGACGCCACGATGACAGAAGCCCGCAGCTGGCGGGCTTTTTGCTAGACACCGCCAACGCCGCCCACCGGCTGCTCCAGCGGTGATGCGCCGCTACCCCGCGTCGCCCTCACAGGAGCCCCGCACGATGGACATCTTCATCCAGCAGATCATCAACGGCCTGGTCCTCGGGAGCATGTATGCCCTGGTCGCCCTCGGCTACACGATGGTCTACGGCATCATCAACCTGATCAACTTCGCTCACGGCGAGGTGCTGATGGTCGGCGCCCTGACCAGCTGGACCGTGGTCACCGTGCTGGCCGGCCTGGGCCTGCCGGGCTGGTTGCTGCTGCTGGTGTCGCTGGTGGCCGCGATCGTCGTCTGCGCGGCGCTCAACTTCGCCATCGAGAAGATCGCCTACCGGCCGCTGCGCAACGCGCCGCGACTGGCGCCGCTGATCACCGCCATGGGCATGAGCCTGCTGCTGCAGACGCTGGCGATGATCATCTGGAAGCCCAACTACAAGCCCTTCCCGATCCTGCTGCCCAGCGAGCCCTTCCACATCGCCGGCGCGGTGATCAACACCACGCAGATCCTGATCCTGGTCGTGACCGCGCTGACGCTGGCCGGCCTGATGTTCCTGGTCAACAAGACCAAGCTGGGTCGTGCGATGCGCGCGACGGCCGAGAACCCCAAGGTCGCCGGCCTGATGGGCGTGCGGCCCGACACGGTGATCTCGGCCACCTTCATCATCGGCGCCGCGCTGGCCGCGCTGGCCGGGGTGATGTACGCGGCCAACTACGGCTCGGTGCAGCACACGATGGGCTTCCTGCCGGGCCTGAAGGCCTTCACCGCCGCGGTGTTCGGCGGCATCGGCAACCTGGCCGGGGCGATGGTCGGCGGCGTGCTGCTGGGGCTGATCGAGTCGATCGGCGCCGGCTACATCGGCGCGCTGACCGGTGGCATCCTGGGCAGCCACTACCAGGACATCTTCGCCTTCATCGTGCTGATCCTCGTGCTGACGCTCAGGCCGCAGGGCCTGCTCGGCGAGCGCGTCGCGGACCGCGCCTGAGGAGCCGACGACCATGATGAAGAACAAGCTGATCGTGTTCCTGATCGCCGGGGCGCTGCTGCTGCTGACGCCGCTGGTGGCGCAGTACTTCGGCAATGCCTGGGTGCGCATCATCGACATCTCGCTGCTCTACGTGCTGCTGGCGCTGGGGCTGAACATCGTCGTCGGCTACGCCGGCCTGCTGGACCTGGGCTACATCGCCTTCTACGCGCTGGGCGCCTACCTGTTCGGGCTGCTGGCCAGCCCGCACCTGCCGGAGCACTTCGCGGCCATCCAGGCGATGTTCCCGCAGGGGCTGCACTCGCCGTGGTGGCTGACGGTGCCGATCGCCGCGGTGGTCGCCGCGATCGCCGGCGTCGTGCTGGGCGCACCGACGCTCAAGCTGCGCGGCGATTACCTGGCGATCGTCACGCTCGGTTTCGGCGAGATCATCCGCGTGTTCCTGAACAACCTCGACGCGCCGGTCAACATCACCAACGGGCCGAAGGGCATCTCGCAGATCGACTCGGTCAACTTCTTCGGCCTGAACCTGGGCAAGCCGCTGGACCTCGGCTTCATCGAGCTGCCGCCGGTCACGCTGTACTACTACCTCTTCCTCGCGATGGTGATCGTGAGCGTGGTGATCTGCTACCGGCTCGAGCGCTCGCGCATCGGCCGCGCCTGGATGGCGATCCGCGAGGACGAGATCGCCGCCAAGGCCATGGGCATCAACACGCGCAACCTCAAGCTGCTGGCCTTCGGCATGGGCGCCACCTTCGGCGGCGTGGCGGGCAGCATGTTCGGCACCTTCCAGGGCTTCATCTCGCCGGAGTCGTTCTCCTTGCAGGAGTCGATCATGGTGGTGGCGATGGTGGTGCTGGGCGGCATCGGCCACATCCCGGGCGTGATCGTCGGCGCGCTGCTGCTGGCGGCGCTGCCGGAGGTGCTGCGCTACGTCGCCGGCCCGCTGCAGGCGATGACCGGCGGGCGGCTCGACGCGGCGATCCTGCGCCAATTGCTGATCGCGCTGGCGATGATCGCCATCATGCTGGCCCGACCGCGCGGCCTGTGGCCGGCGCCCGAGCACGGCAAGGCCGCGCCGACGCCGATCCCCACGCCGCCGCCGCCGCC
>CAZUUU010000343.1:0-2720 GCA_964622685.1 uncultured Methylibium sp. | reverse complement strand
AGGGCGGCATCCTGAGCCTGTTCAACATGTTCTCGGGAGGCGCGCTGTCGCGCTTCACGGTGTTCGCGCTGGGAATCATGCCGTACATCTCGGCGTCGATCATCATGCAGTTGATGACCTACGTCGTGCCCAGCCTCGAGGCCATCAAGAAGGAAGGCGAGGCCGGTCGCCGCAAGATCACGCAGTACACGCGCTACGGCACGCTGGGCCTCGCGATCTTCCAGTCGCTCGGCATCGCCATCGCGCTCGAGGGTTCGGCCGGCCTGGTCAACGCCCCCGGCATGGGTTTTCGCCTGACCGCGGTGGTGAGCTTGGTGGCCGGCACGATGTTCCTGATGTGGCTGGGTGAGCAGATCACCGAGCGCGGCCTGGGCAACGGCATCTCGATCATCATCTTCGCCGGCATCGTGGCGGCGCTGCCGAGCGCGATCGGCGGCCTGTTCGAGCTGGTCCGCACCGGCGCGATGAGCATCATCGCGGCGCTGTTCATCATCGCGATCGTGATCGGCGTGACCTACCTGGTCGTGTTCGTCGAGCGCGGGCAGCGCAAGATCCTGGTGAACTACGCCAAGCGCCAGGTCGGCAACCGCGTCTACGGCGGCCAGTCGTCGCACCTGCCGCTCAAGATCAACATGTCGGGCGTGATCCCGCCGATCTTCGCGTCGTCGATCATCCTGCTGCCCGCCACCATCGTCAGCTGGTTCGCCACGGGCGACGGCCTGCGCTGGCTGAAGGACATCGCCGCCCTCCTGTCGCCGGGCCAGCCGATCTACGTGATGCTGTATGCCGCGGCGATCGTGTTCTTCTGCTTCTTCTACACGGCCCTCGTCTTCAACAGCCGCGAGACGGCCGACAACCTGAAGAAGAGCGGCGCCTTCATCCCCGGCATCCGGCCGGGCGAGCAGACCGCCAAGCACATCGACCGCATCCTGGGTCGGCTGACGCTGGGCGGCGCGGTCTACATCACCGCGGTGTGCCTGCTGCCCGAGTTCCTGGTGCTGAAGTACAACGTGCCGTTCTATTTCGGCGGGACCTCGCTGCTGATCATCGTCGTCGTGACGATGGACTTCTGGGCGCAGGTGCAGAGCTACGTGATGTCCCAGCAGTACGAGTCGCTGCTGAAGAAGGCCAACTTCAAGGCAAGCTGAGATGGCCAAGGACGACGTCATCCAGATGCAGGGGGAGATCCTCGAGAACCTGCCCAATGCCACCTTCCGCGTGAAGCTGGAGAACGGGCACGTGGTTCTCGGTCACATCTCGGGAAAGATGCGCATGCACTACATCCGCATCCTGCCGGGCGACAAGGTGACCGTGGAGCTGACCCCCTACGACTTGAGTCGTGCTCGCATCGTCTTCCGGGCGAAGTGAGTGGAATCTAGAAACCCGGAAGAGCGCAAGAGGTCAAGGAGAAGATCATGAAGGTCGCCGCATCGGTCAAGAAGATGTGCCGCAATTGCAAGATCATCCGCCGCAAGGGCGTGGTGCGCGTGATCTGCACCGACCCGCGTCACAAGCAGCGCCAGGGCTGACCTGGGCGCCCGCGTAGCACTGAGCTAGAGGAACACCATGGCACGTATCGCTGGTATCAACATCCCGCCGCAGAAGCATGCCGAGATCGGCCTGACCGCGATCTACGGCATAGGTCGCACGACGGCGCAGAAGATCTGCGACGCCTGCGGCGTCGAGCGCAACAAGAAGATCAAGGACTTGACCGACACCGACCTCGAGAAGATCCGCGAGGAGATCGGCCGCATCACGATCGAAGGCGACCTGCGCCGCGAGACCACGATCAACATCAAGCGCCTGATGGACCTGGGTTGCTACCGTGGCTTCCGGCATCGCCGCGGCCTGCCGCTGCGCGGCCAGCGCACCCGCACCAACGCCCGCACCCGCAAGGGTCCGCGCAAGTCGGCTGCCGCGCTGAAGAAGTAAGTCGCGGTCCTCCGACGATCCCGCGCCCCTGAGATTCAAGAGAGCACAGCATGGCCAAAGCACCTGTCAATACCGCCGCCCAGCGCGTGCGCAAGAAGGTCCGCAAGAACGTGTCGGACGGCGTTGCGCACGTCCACGCGTCGTTCAACAACACGATCATCACGATCACCGACCGCCAGGGCAATGCGCTGGCCTGGGCGTCGAGCGGCGGCCAGGGCTTCAAGGGCTCGCGCAAGTCGACGCCTTTCGCGGCGCAGGTGGCCGCCGAGGTCGCCGGCCGCGCGGCCCAGGACCAGGGCATCAAGAACCTCGAGGTCGAGATCAAGGGCCCCGGCCCGGGCCGGGAGTCGTCGGTCCGGGCGCTTGCCGCGCTGGGCATCCGCATCGTCTCGATCTCGGACGTGACGCCGGTGCCGCACAACGGTTGCCGCCCGCAGAAGCGTCGTCGGATCTGACCCCCGCGGGTGCAGCGCGGGTGCTCCCGCGCTACAATCCGCGTTTTCCCGCAGCCGGTGAGCACGTCAGTGCGAACCGGCGCTTTTCGTTGAAGCCGCAAGGCTTCGCAAGCCCACCGTCCGAGCGCCCACAACAACACTCGCCGGACTCGCGCAGCGTCTCGATGGCTGCGTCAGATTGACAAGGAATCCACGTGGCACGTTACCTCGGTCCCAAGGCCAAGCTGGCCCGCCGTGAAGGCACCGACCTGTTCCTGAAGAGCGCCCGCCGCGCCATCAGCGACAAGTCGAAGTTCGAAACCAAGCCCGGCCAGCACGGCCGCACGTCGGGGT
>CAZUUU010000342.1:0-2732 GCA_964622685.1 uncultured Methylibium sp. | reverse complement strand
GCAACGTCTTCCACGCCGGCGACGGCAACCTGCACCCGCTGATCCTGTTCGACGCCAACGACCCCGACCAGCTGCACCGCGCCGAACTCTTCGGCGCCGACATCCTGGAGACCAGCGTGATGCTGGGCGGCACCGTGACCGGCGAGCACGGCGTCGGCATCGAGAAGCTGAGTTCCATGTGCGTGCAGTTCTCGCCCGCCGAGCGCGAGCAGATGCTGGGCCTCAAGCGCGCCTTCGACCCGGCCGGCCTGCTGAACCCCGGCAAGGTCATCCCGACGCTGCACCGCTGCGCCGAGTACGGGAAGATGCACGTGAAGAAGGGGCTGCTGCCCTTCCCCGACATCCCCCGCTTCTGAGCGCCGGGCCTCGATGACGACCTCGAACGATCCCGCGCTCGCCGTGCTGGTCGAGCGTGTTCGCGCCGCGCAGGCCGCGAACACGCCGCTCGCGATCACCGGCCAGGGCAGCAAGGCCTTCTACGGCGGCACGGTCCAGGGCGAGCCGCTGGACATCAAGCCGCTCGCCGGAATCTCGAGCTACGAGCCGACCGAGCTGGTGGTCACGGCACGCGCCGGCACGAGCATCGCCGAGCTCGAAGCCGCGCTGGCCGAGAAGGGCCAGTGCCTGCCCTTCGAGCCGCCGCGCTTCGGCGGGGGCGGCACGGTCGGCGGCATGGTCGCCGCGGGCCTCAGCGGCCCGAGCCGCGCGTCGGTGGGCTCGCTGCGCGACCACGTGCTGGGCGCGACGCTGCTCAACGGCCGCGGCGAGGTCCTCAGCTTCGGTGGACAGGTGATCAAGAACGTCGCCGGCTACGATGTCTCGCGGCTGCTGGCCGGGTCGATGGGCGTGCTGGGCGCGATCCTCGAGGTGTCGCTGAAGGTGCTGCCGCTGCAGCCGGCGACGGCCACCCTGCGCTTCGAGCTGGACGAGGCCGCGGCGCTGAAGCAGCTGCATGCCTGGGGCGGCCAGCCGCTGCCGATCAGCGCCAGCGCCTGGTGGGCGGGCATGCTGCTGGTCCGCCTGCGCGGCGCGCGGGCCGCAGTCGACGCGGCGCTGGCCCGCCTGGGTGGCGAGCGCATCGCCGATGCCCTGGCCAACCCCTTCTGGGACGGCCTGCGCGACCACGAGGACGAGTTCTTCACCAAGGCACGCACGGCGGTCGAGTCCGGCTCCGGCGTGACGCTGTGGCGCCTGTCGCTGCCGCAGACCGCGCCCGCGATCAAGCTGCCGGGCGAACAGCTCATCGAGTGGGGCGGCGGCCAGCGCTGGTGGTGCAGCGCCGCGCCGGCGGCCGCGGTGCGCGAGGCCACGCAACGTGCCGGCGGCCATGCGACGCTGTTTTGCGGCGCTGACAAGTCGGCCGGCGTCTTCGCGCCCCTGCCCGCGCCGCTGATGCGCATCCATCGCGAGCTCAAGCGCGAGTTCGACCCGGCCGGCGTCTTCAACCGCGGCCGGCTCTATCCCGATCTCTGACCCCTCGCGGACCGACCATGCACATCGCCATCCTCACCTTCGACGGCTACAACGAGCTGGACTCCATCGTCGCGCTCGGCATCCTCCACCGCATCAAGCGGCCGGGCTGGCGCGTCTCGCTGGCCAGCCCGACGGCGACCGTCACCTCGATGAACGGCGTGGTGCTGCACGCGCAGGCGACGCTGGCCGAGGCGAACGCGGCCGACGCGGTGATCGTCGGCAGCGGCATCAAGACGCGCGAGATCGCGCAGGACGCGCCTCTGCTCGCGCAGCTGCGCCTGGACCCGGCACGCCAGCTGATCGGCGCGCAGTGCTCGGGCACCTTGCTGCTCGCCAGGCTGGGACTGCTCGGCCAGGGCGCCGACAAGCTGCCGGCCTGCACCGACCTGATCACCAGGCCCTGGGTGCAGGAGGCCGGCGTCGAGGTCCTGAACCAGCCCTTCTTCGCGCGCGGCAACGTCGCCACCGCCGGCGGCTGCCTGGCCTCGCAGTACCTGGCGGCGTGGTTGATCGCGCGCCTGATCGGCGTCGACGAGGCCCGTCAGGCGCTGCACTACGTCGCCCCGGTCGGCGAGAAGGACGAGTACGTCGCGCGCGCGCTGTCGCATGTCGCGCCCTTCCTGCCCGCGACGGCGGCGGCGATCGCCTGAGCCTGCGCATGCAGACCACCCTCGCCCCCGAGTACGCAGGCAGCGCCGACGGCGCCGAGGCCGAAGCCATCCTGCGCAAGTGCGTGCACTGCGGCTTCTGCACGGCCACCTGCCCGACCTACCAGCTGCTGGGCGACGAGCTCGACGGCCCGCGCGGCCGCATCTACCTGATCAAGCAGGTGCTCGAGGGCGCCGAGCCGACGCGCAGCACCCAGCTCCACCTCGACCGCTGCCTGACCTGCCGCAATTGCGAGACGACCTGCCCGTCGGGCGTGCAGTACGGCGCGCTGGTCGACATCGGCCGGCGCGTCGTCGACGCCAAGGTCGAGCGCCCGCCGGCCGAGCGCGCGGTGCGCGCGGCGCTGAAGGAAGGCCTGACCTCGCCGCTGTTCGCGCCGGCGATGAAGCTCGGCCAGTGGTTCCGCCCCTTCGTGCCGGCGTCGCTGAAGGCCAAGGTCCCGCCGAAAGCCGGCCCGCGCGCCCACGACTGGCCGACGCGCCGCCATCCGCGCAAGGTGCTGATGCTGCTGGGCTGCGTGCAGCCGGCGATGGCACCCAACATCAACAGCGCCACCGCGCGCGTGCTCGACGCCGCCGGCATCCAGACCC
>CAZUUU010000341.1:0-2736 GCA_964622685.1 uncultured Methylibium sp. | reverse complement strand
GTCGTTGGCGGTGGCGACCCAGATGACCTGGCTGGCGTCGATCGGCACCTCGGCGTACTCGTCGGTGAAGGCGCCGGCGGTGTCGTGCTCGAGCAGGCTGTACAGCGCGCCGAGCGGGTCGTAGGCATGCTCGCCGCCGGTCTTGTCGATCTCGTCGACCACCATCACCGGGTTGGCGTACTGGCCGTCGACCAGGGTCTCGAAGACCTTGCCCGGGCGGGCGCCCTTCCACTGGCTGGAGGCGCCGCTCAGCACCCAGCCGGCGGTCAGCGAGCTCATGCTGAGGAAGCCCATGCCGGTGCCCAGCAGCTGGGCCATCTCGCGCGCGAAGTGGGTCTTGCCGACGCCCGGCGGGCCCAGCAGCAGCATCGGCGTGATCTCGAGCGCGTCGCGGCTGTCGGTGCACAGCGCCAGCTGGCGCTTCACGTCGTCCAGCACCTCGTGGAAGTTGGGCAGGTCGTCGTAGAGCTGGTCCATCGCCGGGATGCCCGAGGGCTTGACCTGGAAGCGCTCGGGCCCCTTCTCGAGCATGCGCTCGTAGGTGGCGCGCAGGGTCTCGTGCTCCTTGGTGGGGAGCTTCTCCAGGCGGCGCTCGACGTCGTGCAGCCGGTAGACGTTGCGCATGTGGGCAATCGGCAGGCCCATCCTGGGCGCCGGCGACACGGTGACCAGATCGGTGGCGGTGGACGTCATGCAAAGCCTCCGGACAACAAACCACAGTGACCCATTGCAGCAAAGGTACGGGCCGGCCAGTATCGAATCAACGCGACAAACCCCCCGCTGTTGACGGTCTATGTAGCATGCAACGTGCCATTGCTGAACCCCCCGCCCCAGGGCAGGTGGCGCCCCGCGTGAACTACTTGACCCAGGTGTTGAGCTGGATGATGGGCAGCAGCACGGCCAGCACGATCAGCATGACCACGGCGCCCATCACGACGATCAGCAGCGGCTCGAGGATGGTCGCGAGCGCCAGTGCCCGGCGCTGCACCTCGGTGCCGAGCTGATTGGCCGCGCGCTGCAGCATCACCGGCAGCTGGCCGGTCTGCTCGCCGAGCCGCGCGAACATCGCCAGCAGCCCCGGGAAGCGCCGCTTGCCCGACAGGGCCGACGCCAGCGGCGCGCCTTCGCGCACCTGCACCAGCGCGGCCATCGCGTCGGCGCGCATCGCGCGGTTCGACAGCGTCTCGGCCGCCGCCTGCAAGGCCTTGAGGATGGGCACGCCGGCGCCGGCCAGCATCGCCAGCGTGCCGGCGAAGCGTGCGGCGTTGTAGCCGCGCGAGAGCCGGCCGACCAGCGGCAGCGTCAGCCAGAAGGCGTCGAAGCGTTCGCGGAAGGCGTCGTTGCGGCGCATCCACAGCAGCGTTCCGACGCCACCGCCGATCGCCAGCGCCAGCAGCCAGCCCCAGCTGCGCAGGAAGGCGCTGATGGCGAGCATCGCGCTGGTCAGGAAGGGCAGGGCGCGCTTGCCGCCGGCGAACACGCTGGCGACCTGCGGCACCACGTAGGTGACCAGGAAGACCACGATGACCACCGCCACCAGCGAGACGATGGCCGGGTAGAGCGCCGCGCCGATCAGCTTGGCCTTGAGCTCCTGGCGTTCTTCCAGGTCGTCGGCGAGGCGGTCGAGCACGACGCCGAGCTGGCCGCTCTGCTCGCCGGCACCGACCACCGCGCGATAGACGTCGTCGAACTCGCGCGGCGCGCTGGCCAGGGCGCGTGCGAACGGCGAGCCGGCGTTGACCTCGGCGCGCAGGTGGGCCAGCAACTCGCGTTGGCGCGGGTCCTCGGCCTCGTCGGTCAGCGCGGTCAGCGCGCGCTCGAGCGGCAGGCCGGAGCCGACCAGCCCGGCCAGCTGCCGCGTCCAGATCGCGAGGCTGGTGCTGGTGAAGACGCGGCGACCGAAGCGGAAGCTGCCGGTGTTGGCCGCCTGCGACATCACCTGCGTGACGTCGAGCGGCACCAGTTGCTGCAGCCTCAGCTGCGCACGTGCCGCCCGGGCGTTGTCGGCCTCGAGCAGGCCGCTCTTGGGCTTGCCGGCGGCGTCGAGGGCTTCGAATCGGTAGGCCGGCACGGCTTACTCTCGAGTGACGCGCAGCAGTTCTTCCAGCGACGTGGTCCCGGATGCGACGAGGCGCTCGCCGTCCTCGCGCATCGTCTTCATGCCGGCCTTCTCGGCGGCGACGAAGAGCTGCGACTCGGCGGCGCGGTTGTGGATCAGGCCCTGCAGCGTCGAGTCGGCGACCATCAGTTCGTAGACGCCGGTGCGGCCCTTGTAGCCGGTCGTGCCGCAGGTCGGGCAGCCGACCGGATGCCAGCGGCCCTTGTCGTCCTGCTTCTTGCAGTCGGGGCAGAGCTTACGCACCAGGCGCTGTGCCAGCACGCCCAGCAGCGAGCTGCTCAGCAGGAAGGGCTCGACGCCCATGTCGGTGAGGCGCGTGACGGCGCTGGGCGCATCGTTGGTGTGCAGCGTGGCCAGCACCAGGTGGCCGGTCAGCGAGGCCTGGATCGCGATCTGCGCGGTCTCGAAGTCGCGGATCTCGCCGATCATGATCACGTCCGGGTCCTGGCGCAGGATCGCGCGCAGGGCCTTGGCGAAGGTCAGCTCGATCTTCGGGTTGACCTGGGTCTGGCCGATGCCGGGCAGCTCGTACTCGATCGGGTCCTCGACGGTCAGCACGTTGGTGGTGCTGGAGTCGACCTGGCCCAGGCCGGCGTACAGCGTTGTCGTCTTGCCCG
>CAZUUU010000340.1:0-2740 GCA_964622685.1 uncultured Methylibium sp. | reverse complement strand
ACATCGGCGACCTGATCCAGCGCACCGAGACCGAGCTGCTGAAGACGCCGAACCTCGGCCGCAAGTCGCTCAACGAGATCAAGGAAGTACTGGCCTCGCGCGGGCTGACGCTCGGCGGCCGCCTGGAGAACTGGCCGCCCCAGGGTCTGGACAAGCGTTAAGCCGATATCAAGCTGACTCGGCCGCTCGCGGCCGGGCGCACCCGCCAGTACCTGATCCGGCTGGCGGCATTCGTTAGACAAAGCAAGCAGCAAGGACTTCACCATGCGTCACCGTCACGGCCTCCGCAAGCTCAATCGCACCTCCGAGCACCGCCTCGCGATGCTGCGCAACATGGCCAACTCGCTCATCACGCACGAGGCCATCAAGACCACCCTGCCCAAGGCCAAGGAGCTGCGGCGCGTCGTCGAGCCGCTGATCACGCTGGCCAAGGAGCCGACGCTGGCCAATCGCCGCCTGGCCTTCAACCGCACGCGTGACCGCGACGTGGTGACCAAGCTGTTCGGCGAGCTCGGCCCGCGCTACCAGGCGCGCCCGGGCGGCTACACCCGCATCCTGAAGATGGGCTTCCGCGTCGGCGACAACGCGCCGATGGCGTTCGTCGAGCTGGTGGATCGTCCCGAGCCCGTGGCCACGGAGACGACGGCCGAGAACGCGGCGTGACAGGTTTCGCGTCCCGCACCGACTGACAAAGGCCAGCGCAAGCTGGCCTTTGCGCTTGCGAGCACACTCTCGCTGGCCCGACTCCCATCGCTGTTCTTCATGCGCCTGCTCCTCGTCCTGTTGCACGTCCTGGCCTGGCTGGCCCTGCCCCGGCTGGCCCCGGCCGCCGAGGACTTCCTGCCGCCCGAGCAGGCTTTTCGCTTCGAGGCCCGGGCGCTCGACGAGCGCACGGTGGAGGTCGGCTTCCGCATCGCCGATGGCTACTACCTCTACCGCGAGCAGTTCAAGTTCGCGGCGGAGGGCGCCGGTGCGAGCCTGGGTGTGGTCGAGATTCCGCGCGGCAAGATCAAGTTCGACGAGACCTTCCAGAAGGACGTCGAGACCCACCGTGATCGCGTCGTCATCCGCGTGCCGGTGACGGCGGCGCCGGCCGCGTTCCGGCTGGTGGTGACGAGCCAAGGCTGTGCCGACCAGGGCCTGTGCTATCCGCCGATGCAGAGCGCCGCCGACGTCCGCCTGGCCGCCTTCGGTGGCGACGGCAGCGTGCGCCTGCTGTCCCTGGCCTCGGGCACCGGCGCTGTGCTGCCAACGACGACGGCGAGCAGCGGAGGGGGATCGGCCAGCGGCGACGCCGGCATCGACGATGCCCTGCGCAGCGGCCGCTTCTGGGTGGTGATCGGCGTGTTCTTCGTCGCGGGCCTGCTGCTGTCCTTCACGCCCTGCGTGTTGCCCATGCTGCCCATCCTGTCGTCGATCATCGTCGGCCAGGGCGGTGACGGCACGCGCGCGCGTGGGCTGCTGCTGGCCGCCATCTACTCGCTGGGCATGGCCCTGCTGTACACGGCCCTCGGAGTCGCTGCCGGGCTGGCCGGCGAAGGCCTGGCCGCCGCCTTGCAGAACCCCTGGGTGCTCGGCGCGTTCGCCCTGCTGCTGACGCTGCTGGCGCTGTCGATGTTCGGGGCCTACGAGTTGCAGCTGCCGGCGGGCCTGCGCGACCGGCTGAGCGCAGCGTCCAGCCGCCTGCCGGGTGGCCGCTTCGCCGGCGTCTTCGCGATGGGGGGACTCTCGGCGCTGATCGTCAGCCCCTGCGTCGCCGCACCGCTGGCCGGTGCGTTGATCTACATCAGCCAGACGCGCGACGTCGTGCTGGGCGGCAGCGCCCTGTTCTCGCTGGCGGCGGGGATGAGCGTGCCGCTGCTGCTGCTGGGGGCATCGGCCGGCGCGCTGCTGCCGCGGGCCGGCGCCTGGATGGGGACGGTCAAGCGCTTCTTCGGCTTGTTGCTGCTGGGCGTGGCCTGGTGGATCCTCGCGCCGGTCCTGCCTGCGCCCCTGGGCGTTGCCGGCTGGGGCGCGCTGCTGCTCGGTGCGGCAAGCTTCCTGCAGGCCTTTGATCGCCTGCCGGAAGGCGCGGGCTCGGCGCCGCGGTTCGGCAAGGCGCTCGGCCTGGTGCTGGCGCTGGCGGGTGCGACGCAGATCGTCGGCGCGGCGGCTGGAGCGCGCGACGCGCTGCAGCCGCTGCGGCCCTTTGCCGCGCAGACGATGACCGCGCCGGCGGCGGTGGCCGCGACCGGGGGCACCGCCGAATCGGCGGCCGAGTCCGTCGACGGCGTTGCCTTCCGCCGCATCGCGACGGTCGACGAGCTCGACGCCGCGCTGCGCAGCGCAGGCCGCCCGGTGATGCTGGACTTCTATGCCGACTGGTGCGTCAGTTGCAAGGAGATGGAGCGCTTCACCTTCGCCGACCCCGCCGTGCGCGCGCGCTTGGGCAAGGCGCTGCTGCTGCAGGCCGACGTGACCCGCAACAACGACGCCGATCGCGCGCTGCTCAAGCGCTTCAAGCTCTTCGGCCCGCCGGGCATCGTGTTCTTCGACGCCCAGGGGCAGGAACTCACCGGCGTGCGCGTCGTGGGCTTCCAGAATGCCGAGCGATTCGGCCGCAGCCTCGACGCCGCCGGTCTCTGAGGCTCGCTCGCACGGCCTCGTGGTGCTATAATTTTTGCCTCAGTCGCGGGGTGGAGCAGTCTGGTAGCTCGTTGGGCTCATAACCCAAAGGTCGCAAGTTCAAATCTTGCCCCCG
>CAZUUU010000339.1:0-2741 GCA_964622685.1 uncultured Methylibium sp. | reverse complement strand
GAACGAGATCGAGTCGCGCCTGAAGCGCCTGGCCAAGACGGTCACGGCCGACGGCTTCCGGCCCGGCAAGGTGCCGATGAGCGTGGTCGCGCAGCGCTATGGCTACTCGGTGCAGTACGAGGTGATGAACGACAAGGTCGGCGAAGCCTTCAGCAAGGCGGCCAACGAGGCCCAGCTGCGCGTCGCCGGCGCCCCGCGCATCAGCGAGAAGGACGGTGCGCCCGAGGGCGAGCTGGCGTTCGACGCGACCTTCGAGGTCTATCCCGAAGTGAAGATCGGCGACCTGTCCGGTGCCGAGATCGAGCGCGTCACGACCGAGGTCACCGACGCGGCGATCGACAAGACCGTGGACATCCTGCGCAAGCAGCGCCGCACCTTCCAGCAGCGGCCGGCGGCCGAAGGCGCCGTCGACGAGGATCGCGTGACGATCGACTTCGAGGGCAAGATCGACGGTGTGCCCTTCGAGGGCGGCAAGGCGGAAGGCTTCCAGTTCATCCTGGGCGAGGGCCGCATGCTCGAGGCCTTCGAGAAGGCGGTGCGCGGCATGAAGGCCGGCGAGTCCAAGACCTTCCCGCTGCAGTTCCCCGAGGACTACCAGGGCAAGGACGTGGCCGGCAAGGAAGCCGACTTCCTGGTGACGCTGAAGAAGGTCGAGGCCCAGCACCTGCCCGAGGTCAACGAGGCCTTCGCCAAGTCGCTCGGCATCAAGGAGCCGACCGTCGAGGGCCTGCGGGCCGACATCCGCAAGAACCTGGAGCGCGAGGTCAAGTTCCGCATCATCGCGCGCAACAAGGGCGGCGTGATGGACGCGCTGGTCAAGGTGGCCGAGCTGGACCTGCCGAAGGCGCTGGTGCAGAACGAAGTCGAGCGCATGGTGGCGAATGCCCGCGCCGACCTCAAGCAGCGCGGGATCAAGGACGCCGACAACGCGCCGATCCCGGCCGAGATGTTCACCGAGCAGGCCGAGCGCCGCGTGCGCCTGGGCCTGGTGGTCGCCGAGCTGGTGCGCAGCAACCAGCTGCAGGCCCGGCCCGACCAGATCACCGCGCACATCGAGGAGATGGCGCAGAGCTACGAGAAGCCCGACGAGGTGAAGCGCTGGTACTTCGGCGACACCCAGCGGCTGGCCGAGGTCGAGGCGGTGGTGATCGAGACCAACGTCACGGAGTTCGTGCTCGGCAAGGCCAAGGTGGTCGACAAGCAGGTGCCCTTCGACGAGCTGATGACCTGAGCCGGGCCGCCTTGGCCCCTGGGGCGCCGCGCCGCAAGGCCGGCGCCTTTTTGCTGCCCTGAGGCGCCCCTCTTGACGCGACATAATCGATCCGCATCTGCGAGACTTCTTCTTCGCCAAGGAATTCCATGAGCGCGCTGGACACACAAAGCCTGGGCATGGTGCCCATCGTCATCGAACAGTCGGGCCGCGGCGAGCGCGCCTACGACATCTACTCGCGGCTGCTGCGCGAGCGGGTGATCTTCCTGGTCGGCCCGGTCAACGACCAGACCGCCAACCTGGTGGTGGCCCAGCTGCTGTTCCTGGAGAGCGAGAACCCCGACAAGGACATCTCGCTGTACATCAACTCGCCGGGCGGGTCGGTGAGCGCCGGGCTGTCGATCTTCGACACCATGCAGTTCATCAAGCCGGACGTGTCGACCCTGTGCATGGGCATCGCGGCCAGCATGGGGGCCTTCCTGCTGGCGGCCGGTGCCAAGGGCAAGCGCTTCGCGCTGCCGAATTCGCGCGTGATGATCCACCAGCCTTCGGGTGGCGCGCAGGGCCAGGCGACCGACATCGAGATCCAGGCGCGCGAGATCCTCAAGCTGCGCGAGAGCCTGAACGGCATCCTGGCCGAGCGCACCGGCCAGTCGCTGGAGAAGATCCGCGCCGACTCCGAGCGGGACTACTTCATGTCGGCCGCCGAGGCCCAGACCTACGGCCTGATCGACAAGGTGATCGACAAGCGCGGCTAGTTGCCCGGGTAACTGGGTGGAGAACGGGGCCTTTTTCACGGACAAGGCCCCGTTTTCTTTTCACTTATCATGGGTGTGACGTACCCGACGGCCTTGCCCCATGCCAGAGAAAAAAGGCTCCTCCAGCGAAAAGGTCCTGTACTGCTCGTTCTGCGGGAAGAGCCAGCACGAGGTCAAGAAACTGATCGCCGGCCCCTCGGTCTTCATCTGCGATGAATGCATCGAGCTGTGCAACGACATCATCCGCGACGAGGTGCCCGCCGATGGCCCCGAGGCCAAGGCGGCGAAGAGCGACCTGCCGGTGCCCGGCGAGATCAAGGCCAGCCTCGACCAGTACGTGATCGGCCAGGAGCCGGCGAAGCGCACGCTGGCGGTGGCGGTCTACAACCACTACAAGCGGCTCAAGCACATGCAGGCCGGCGGCAAGCGCGAGGACGTCGAGCTGGCCAAGAGCAACATCCTGCTGATCGGACCCACGGGATCGGGCAAGACGCTGCTGGCCCAGACGCTGGCGCGGCTGCTGAACGTGCCCTTCGTGATCGCCGACGCGACGACGCTGACCGAAGCCGGCTACGTCGGCGAGGACGTCGAGAACATCATCCAGAAGCTGCTGCAGAACTGCAACTACGACGTCGACCGGGCGCAGCGCGGCATCGTCTACATCGACGAGATCGACAAGATCTCGCGCAAGGCCGACAACCCCAGCATCACCCGCGACGTGTCGGGCGAGGGCGTGCAGCAGGCGCTGCTCAAGCTCGTCGAGGGGACGATGG
>CAZUUU010000338.1:0-2747 GCA_964622685.1 uncultured Methylibium sp. | reverse complement strand
CATGGCATACAGCGAAAAGGTCGTCGACCACTACGAGAACCCGCGCAACGTCGGCTCCTTCGAGAAGGGTGACGAGACGGTCGGTACCGGCATGGTCGGTGCGCCGGCCTGCGGCGACGTGATGAAACTGCAGATCAAGGTCAACCCGGCCACCGGGCTGATCGAGGATGCGAAGTTCAAGACCTACGGCTGCGGCTCGGCCATCGCGTCGAGCTCGCTGGTCACCGAATGGGTCAAGGGCAAGTCGCTCGACGAGGCGCTGACCATCAAGAACACCCACATCGCCGAAGAGCTGGCGCTGCCGCCGGTGAAGATCCACTGCTCGATCCTGGCCGAGGACGCGATCAAGGCCGCGGTCAGCGACTACAAGGCCAAGCACGGCGCGTCGTCGTCGCTGCAGTGAGCGCATGACGATGGCAGTCACCCTGACCGAGGCGGCCGCCCGCCACGTGACCCGCTATCTGGGCAAGCGCGGCAAGGGCGTGGGCGTGCGACTGGGCGTCAAGACGACCGGCTGCTCGGGCCTGGCCTACAAGCTCGAGTACGCCGACGAGGTGGCGCCCGAGGACGTGGTGTTCGAGGACCAGGGCGTCAAGGTGCTCGTCGATCCCAAGAGCCTGCCCTACATCAGCGGCACGCAGCTCGACTTCGTGCGCGAAGGCCTGAACGAGGGCTTCCGGTTCAACAACCCGAACGAACGCGACCGCTGCGGTTGCGGTGAGTCGTTCCGGGTCTAGGCGCAGGGAACGAGGACGAGGCGCGGCATGGCCGCGCCTTTTTGTTGTGGGACTCCATGAAGCTCGACAGCGACGACTTCCAACTGTTCGACCTGCCACGCCGGCAGGCGCTGGACCGCGCGCAGCTCGACGAACGCTGGAAGGCGCTCCAAGGCCAGGTGCATCCGGACCGCCACGCCGCCGCCGGCGACGCCGCGCAGCGCGTCGCGATGCAGTGGGCCGTGCGCGTCAACGAGGCCTACGCGCGGCTGAAGGACCCGCTCAAGCGCGCCGCCTACCTGTGCGAGCTGCATGGTGCCCGCATCGACGCCGAGAACAACACCGCGATGCCCGCCGACTTCCTGATGCACCAGCTGCAGTGGCGCGAGGCGCTCGACGACGCCGATGAAGCGGCCGGCGTCGAGACGCTGAACGACGAAGTGCTGGCCTGGCGCCGCGAGGCGCTGGCCGAGCTGGAACGCACGCTCGACGAGCGCCGGGACTGGGCCGCGGCCGCGCAGCAGGTGAGAGCCCTCATGTTCGTCGAGCGTTTTGCGCAGGACCTCGATCGACGCCTGGAAGCCTTGGGACAATAGATACATGGCCCTGCTGCAGATCTCCGAACCCGGCCAGTCGCCGGACCCGCACCAGCGTCGTATCGCGGTCGGCATCGACCTCGGCACCACGCATTCGCTGGTGGCTGCGGTGCGTTCGGGCACGGCCGAGTGCCTGCCCGACGACCAGGGCCGCGTGATCCTGCCGTCGGCGGTGCGCTACCTCGAAGGCGCGCGCCGCGCGATCGGCTTCGACGCGCTCGCGGCGCAGGCCGACGACCCCGAGAACACCATCGTCTCCGTCAAGCGCTTCATGGGGCGCGCGCTGGCCGACATCGCGGGGCGCGAGAAGCTGCCCTATCGCTTCGTCGACCGGCCGGGCATGGTCGCGCTGGACACGCGCGACGGCATCAAGACGCCGGTCGAGGTCTCGGCCGAGATCCTGGCGACCCTGCGCTTTCGCGCCGAGGACAGCTTCGACGCCGAGGACCTGTTCGGCGCCGTCATCACGGTGCCGGCCTACTTCGACGATGCGCAGCGCCAGGCCACGAAGGACGCCGCCCAGCTGGCCGGCCTCAACGTGCTGCGCCTGATCAACGAGCCGACCGCCGCCGCGATCGCCTACGGGCTGGAGAACGGCAGCGAAGGCCTCTACGCGGTCTACGACCTCGGTGGCGGCACCTTCGACATCTCGCTGCTGCGGCTGACGCAGGGTGTGTTCGAGGTGGTGGCGACCGGCGGCGACTCGGCGCTCGGCGGCGACGACTACGACCACGCGCTGGCCGACTGGGCCCTGGCCGAAGCCCGGCTCGAGGCCCGCACGGCACAGGACAAGCGCACGGTGCTGGTGGCATCGCGCGCGGCCAAGGAGGCGCTGTCGGGCGCCGACGCGACGCGACTGCATGCCCGCCTGAGCACCGGCACGCTCGACCTCGCCGTCACGCGCGAGCGCTTCGACGCGATCACCCGCCCGCTGACCGACCGCACGATCACCGCCGTGCGCAAGGTGCTGCGCGATGCCAAGGTCGGCAAGGACGAGGTCAAGGGCGTCGTGATGGTCGGCGGGTCGACGCGCATGCCGCAGGTGCGCGTGGCCGTCGCGGCGCACTTCGGCCGCGAGCCGCTGACCGACCTGAACCCCGACGAGGTCGTCGCGCTCGGCGCCGCGATCCAGGCCAACCAGCTGGCCGGCAACTCGCCGGGCGGCGAGTTGCTGCTGCTCGACGTGACCCCGCTCTCGCTGGGCCTGGAGACGATGGGCAGCCTGGTCGAGCGCATCGTCCCGCGCAACAGCACCATCCCGATCGCCAAGGCCCAGGACTTCACGACCTTCAAGGACGGCCAGACCGCGATGGCGATCCATGTGCTGCAGGGCGAGCGCGAGCAGGTCGAGCATTGCCGCTCGCTGGCGCGCTTCGAGCTGCGCGGCATCCCGCCGATGGTGGCCGGCGCGGCGCGCATCCGCGTGACCTTCCAG
>CAZUUU010000337.1:0-2748 GCA_964622685.1 uncultured Methylibium sp. | reverse complement strand
CCTTGCCGTTGATGTAGGTGCCGTTGGTGCTGTTGAGGTCTTCGATGAAGACGTCCTGCCCGACCATCTGCAGCACGGCGTGCTCGCCGCTGACAGCAAGGTTGTCGATCACGATGTCGTTGTACGGGCGGCGGCCGAGCGTCGTCTTGTCCTTGGTGAGCTGGACTTCCTTGATGACCACTCCGTCCAGCGATACGACCAGCTTGCCCATGCGTGACCCCGTGCTTGTGTTCTGCTGTCTTGGTAAACCGATGGCCAGCCGCCCCTCGTCGGCTGTCAGCGGCGGAACGGCCACCAGGCCCGTGCCGCAGGCGCCGTCCCCGTGGCGCGCACCAGGATGACGGAGATGTTATCCCGTCCGCCCGCGTCGTTGGCAGCCTGCACCAGGGCCTGGGCGGCGTCCGGCAAAGAGTCGTGCTGGCGCAACACGGCGGCGATCTGCGCGTCGTCGATCATGTCGGACAGGCCATCGGAGCACAGCAGGACCAGGTCGCCCGGCTGGGTCTGGTGCAGGTGGGTCTCGAGCAGGACCGTGTCCTCGACACCGACGGCGCGCGTGACCAAGTTCTTGTGGTTGGACACCGCGGCCTGCTCCGGCGTGATGAGCCCAGCGTCGATCTGCTCCTGCAGCAATGAGTGGTCGCGCGTGATCTGGTTCAGCTCGCCGTCGCGCAGGCGGTAGGCGCGCGAGTCGCCGATGTGACCGAGTAGCAGCCGCGCCTCGCGCAGCACCGCGACCACCAGCGTCGTGCCCATGCCGGCGTACTGCGGGTTGGAGTTGGCGGCGTTGAAGATCGCCCGGTTGGCGTTGTCGACGCAGATATCCATCGCGCGCCGCACGTCGGTGTCGGTGGCCTGGGCGCTGGCCTCGCTGAGCCAGCGGCCGAGCTCGGCCTTGATGAAGCTGGTGGCCATGCTGCTGGCCACTTCGCCGGCGTTGTAGCCGCCCATGCCGTCGGCCAGGACGGCCAGCGCCGCCGCCTCGTCGATGACGACGGAGTCCTCGTTGTTGTTGCGCGCACGGCCGGTGTCCGTGAGTCCGATGAACTCGAAGCGCAGGGCAGGCGTGGACGGCAGCGTGGGCATCGGCGAGCAGGGGGAACGCGCGGCGGCGCGCAGTCGTCAGCGATTGTGCCCGGCTTCGGCCGGGGCGGCGGCCGTCGGACCCCCGCCGGCGCCCGCCGGTCCGGGGGCCACGGGGCGGCCGTCGTTGCGCATCTGCACCAGCACCGCGTGCAGGTCGGCGGCCATCTGGTCGCCGTCGGCGTAGCGCACCTCGGGATGCTTCTCGAGCGCCAGGGCGACGATGTCGGCCAGCGCCGCCGGCACCTCGGGACGCAGGCTGCGGACGTCCGGCGCCACGTCGTTGGCGATGGAGCGGATCAGCTCGGCCATCGACTCGGCCTTGTGCGGCAGCGTGCCCGTCAGCAGCTGGAACAGCGTGACGCCCAGCGCGTAGAGGTCGCTGCGGCCGTCGGTGCGCGAGCCAGCCATCTGCTCGGGCGACATGAAGGACGGGGTTCCCAGCACAAGGCCGGTGCGGGTCTGCGTCGAGTCGATGATCCGCGCGATGCCGAAATCGGTGACCCGCACCATGCCGCTGACCAGCTCGACCATGATGTTGGCCGGCTTGATGTCGCGGTGGGTCACGCCCTGGCGGTGCGCGTAGGCGAGGGCCTGGGCGACCCGCGCCGTGATCCCCAGCACCACCGGCACCGGCAGCAAGCGCGTCGGCTGTGCGTACTCGCTGAGGTCGCGGCCCGACAGTAGCTCCATCGCGATGTAGGCGATGCCGTCTTCTTCGCCGTGCTCGCGGATGGCCACGATGTCCGGATGCTGCAGCCGGCCGGCGGTCTCGGCCTCGCGGAAGAAGCGCTCGCGGGCTTCCTCGAGGGCGTCGCCGTGGAACTCGCGGCCCAGCGCCATGGTCTTGAGCGCCACCGACTCGCCGGTGCGCTCGTCGCGGCACAGCAGCACCATGCCCATCGCGCCGCGGCCGATGTCGCGCTCGACGAGGTAAGGGCCGATGCGGCGCTGCGGCTCGGCGATGCGCGGGTCGAGCACGGTGTCGACGGTCGAATCGATCAAGGTGCTGTTGAAGCCGGAACGCGAGCGTTGCCGATCGGTGCGGCGCCGCCGCTGCAGTTCGGGCGGTACCGTGGTACGGGGGCGCCAGTGCCAGGCCAGACCGGCGATCGCCGCCAGCACGAAGGCCACGCCGACCCACAGGGAGTTGCCGCCGGCCTCGGCGACAGGTGGTCCGACCTCGTCGGCCAGCGCGAAGGGCGCAGCGGCCGCCAGCGTGGCCGCCACCCACCCCGCCAGCTTCGAGGACGTCGGGCGAGAGACAGCGTCAAAAGGCATGCCCATGACGGTAGCACGCCCTCGGGGCGCAGCCACCGCTCGGTCGCGGGGCTTGCGCCGGGGTTCGCTAGGCGCCGGCGGCCGGCTCGGCCGTGGAGCGCCGGCTCTGGATCCACTTGCCGATGGCCAGGACCAGCAGCGCGCCGGCGAGGCCGGCTCCGTACTTGACCAGGGCGGTCTGCGGCACCAGGGATACGGCAGCGGGGTCGGTGACCGCCATCGTGCCGGCGATCCAGCCGAGCAGCATGCCGCCGGCCGTGATGATGATCGGGAAGCGATCCATCAGCTTGAGCACCAGCTGGCTGCCCCAGACGATGATGGGGATGCTGACCAGCAGGCCGAAGATCACCAGCGGCATCTTGTGGTCGCCCCCGGCGCTTTCGG
>CAZUUU010000336.1:0-2759 GCA_964622685.1 uncultured Methylibium sp. | reverse complement strand
TCAACCCCGGCGAGGCCGCGACCCGCACGCTCGAGCTGATCGAGAAGGACAAGGTGAACTTCGTCGTCGGCTCGCTGTCGGCCGCGACCCAGCTGTCGATCAACGCGGTGTGCCGCGACCGCAAGATCATCTTCAACTCGATCAGCCAGTCCGACGCGATCAACGAGGCCAAGGACTGGAGCCTCTACACCTTCCACGAGGCGCTCAACCCGCACCTCACGGCCGGCGCCGTGGCGCGCTACTACT
Organism: uncultured Methylibium sp.; assembly: GCA_964622685.1. GTDB lineage: Bacteria > Pseudomonadota > Gammaproteobacteria > Burkholderiales > Burkholderiaceae_C > Methylibium. The sequence goes on along the minus strand of CAZUUU010000336.1, from coordinate 2,513 downwards.
TCCCCAAGACCGGCAAGGGCGTGGTCTACCTCACCGCCGACTACGCCTACGGCCACGAGATGGTGCGCGGCTTCCAGCGCGCCGGCAACGCGCTGGGCATGAAGACGCTGGCCGACATCCGGCACCCGCTGGGCACGGCCGACTACTCGGCCTTCCTGCCGCGCATCCAGGCCCTCAAGCCCGACGTGCTGGTGCTGTGCAACTTCGGCCGCGACCTCGTCAACTCGGCCAAGCAGGCGACCGACTTCGGCATCAAGTCGGGCACCAAGATCATCACGCCGGTGCTGCTGTTCACCTCGCGGCTGGCCGGCGGCGCCGAGGCCTTCGAGGGCATCGGCGGCGGCACCTCCTACTACTGGGGCATGGAGGACAAGATCCCGTCCGCCAAGGCCTTCAACGACAAGTTCCGCAAGGCCTACGGCGGCGCGGTGCCCAGCGACTACGGCGCCCTCGGCTACGCCGGCATCCGCAGCGTGCTGCAGGCGGTGCTGAACGCGAAGTCCAGCGATTCGGTGCCGGTGTCGATCGCGCTGCGGCAGTTGAAGTACGACTGGTACAAGGGCCCGCAGCAGTACCGCAAGTGCGACCACCAGTCGATCCAGTCGGTGGTCATCGTCGAGAGCAAGTCCAAGGGCATGAAGGACAAGAACGACGTCTTCAACGTGCTGGCCATCGAGCCGGCCGACGAGAAGAACCTGCGCAGCTGCGACGAGATGGGCCACAAGGTCACGACCTGAGCCCAGGCCGAACGACCAACCAAGCGACCGATCGCCCTGAGCCTGTCGAAGGGCGGGCTCAGGGCGAACGGCGATCTGTCCACCATTCCTCCGGAGCCCGCATGGGTGAGATCACCCCGAACCTGCTCGCGCTGCAACTGGTGACCGGCATCGCGCTCGGCTCGGTCTACGCGCTGCTGGCGATCGGCCTGTCGCTGATCTTCGGCATGCTGACCGTCGTCAACTTCGCGCACGGCGCCTTCTTCATGGTCGGCGCCTTCCTCGGGGTCTACTTCCTCGGGCTGACGGGCAGCTTCTGGTTCAGCCTGCTGCTGACGCCGCTGGTGGTGGGCGGCATCGGCCTCGTGCTGGAGCGCTTCCTGGTGCGCCCGCTGTACGGCCGCGGCATCGACTACCCGCTGCTGCTGACCTTCGGCTTCGGCTACGTGCTGGTCGACGCGATGCGCTTCCTGTTCGGCATCGAGGGCATGCCGTCCTCCACGCCGGCCGAGCTGCGCGGCGCGACCAACCTGGGCATCGGCTACTTCCCGACCTACCGGCTGTTCCTGATCTTCGCGACCGCACTCGTCATCGGCGCGCTCTGGCTCTTCATCGAGAAGACGCGCTACGGCCTGATCATCCGCGCCGGCGCGCGCGACCCCGAGATCGTGCGCGTGCTCGGCATCGACGTGGCGAAGGTCTGGCTGCTGGTGTTCGGCATCGGCACCGCGATCGCCGGCCTGTCGGGCGCGCTGGCGGCGCCGACGCGCGCGGTGAACCCCGAAATGGGCATCCCCATCCTCGCCGAGTCCTTCGTCGTCACCGTGGTCGGCGGCATGGGATCGCTGCCGGGCGCGGTGGTCGCGGGGCTGCTGGTCGGCATCGTGTTCAGCATGACCTCGCTGTTCGCGCCCGACCTGGCGGAGCTGTCGATCTTCGTGCTGATGGCCGTGGTGCTGCTGCTGCGGCCGCAGGGCTTCTTCGGCAAGGCCGGCTTGATGGGCTGAGGCATGGGCACGACGACGCTGCGCGCCTTCCTCGACCTCGTGGCCCGCCACCGCGTGGTCGCGGTGCTGGCCTTCCTGCTGGTCTTTCCGCTGGTGATGCCGTATCACGCGCTGGCGGTCAACATCCTGATCTTCGGCCTGTATGCGGTGGGCTTCAACCTGCTGTTCGGCTACACCGGCCTCTTGTCCTTCGGGCATGCGGCCTTCCTCGGCATCGGCAGCTACCTGGCGGGCATCGCGATCGTGCATGCGGGGCTGTCGTGGTGGGCCGCCATCGCGATCGGCGTCGCGGCGTCGGCGCTCGCCGGCCTGGGGCTGGGCCTGCTGGCGATCCGCACCCGCGGCATCTACTTCTCGATGGTGACGCTGGCGCTGGGCCAGATCGTCTACTACGCCTTCTACAAGGCCGAGCGCTGGACCGGCGGCGAGAACGGCCTGCGCGGCGTCAGCGTCGAGGCGATCGACTTCGGCGCCTTCAAGGTCGACCTGCTGAATCCGGTCGCCAAGTACTACTTCATGCTGGTCTTCGTCGCCCTGGCGCTGTGGTTCGTCTCGCGCGTGCTGGCCTCGCCCTTCGGTGCCGTGATCGAGACCGTGCGCGAGAACGAGAAGCGCGCCGCCGCCTGCGGCTACGACGTCGCGCGCACCAAGCTGCTGGCCTTCGTGCTGTCGGCGGCGGTGTGCGGGCTGGCGGGCACGCTGCGCGCGCTGCACCTGTCGATCGTGCCGATCGATTCGCTGCACTACCTGCAGTCGGGCCAGGCCGTGATGATGTGCCTGCTGGGCGGCA
>CAZUUU010000335.1:0-2810 GCA_964622685.1 uncultured Methylibium sp. | reverse complement strand
GTAGAGGCAGGTCGGGTGGAACTGGATGAACTCCATGTTGCCCACGCGGCAGCCGGCGCGATACGCCATCGCGATGCCGTCGCCCGTGGACGTGTCCGGGTTGGTGGTGTAGCGGTAGACCTTGCCGGCGCCGCCGGTGGCCAGCACCACGGCCGCGGCCGGCAGCGTCTCGACGCGCTGGCGATCGATGTCGAGCGCATAGACGCCATGGCAGCGCGGCGGCGCGCCGTCGACCTTGAGGTGGCGCTGCGTGATCAGGTCCACCGCCATCCAGCGTTCTCGCAGCGTGATGTTCGGGTGGCGCTTGACCTCGTCCAGCAGCACCTCGTGGATGGCCTTGCCGGTGGCGTCGGCCGCATGCGCGATGCGGCGCACGGCATGGCCGCCTTCGCGGGTGAGATGCAGGCCGAGCGGCCCGTCGGGGTCGCCCGAGAAAGGCACGCCGCGCTGGACCAGCCATTCGACCGCCTCGGCGCTGCGTTCGGCGATGAAGCGCGCGGTGTCCTCCGCCACCAGCCCGGCGCCGGCGTCCTGGGTGTCGCGCACGTGGCTCTCGATGCTGTCGTCGCTGCCCAGCACGCCGACGATGCCGCCCTGGGCCCAGGCGGTGGCGCCCTCGTCGAGGTTGCGCTTGGCCAGCACGATGACCGGGTGGCGGGGTGCCAGTTGCAGCGCGACGGTCAGGCCGGCCAGGCCGGCGCCGACGATGACCACGGGCGGCGGGGAAGCGGGAGCGTGGCGGGTCGGCATCGGAGCAACAGTCGCGTGCGCATCGCGCCAGACCGGCGCGACATCTGCCACGAATTCTATCGACGGGCTCGGGAGCGACGGACTTGGGGACGACTGCGCACGACCCCGGGGATTACACTTGGTGACAAACCATCCGAGCGCGAGCCCAAGTCGCCGCGCCATCCCTGCCTCGCTCGCTGTCCGGATCAGTACAGCCCATGAGCCAGTCCTCCGATCGCAACGTGATCACCCGCCCGCCGGCCGGCGCTCCGGGCTGGGAATCGACGCGCGTGCAGACCCAGGTGACGCCGCGCCTCGGCGGCGGGCCGGCCGACGACGATGTCGGCGACGTCGACATCGGCCGCGCGGTCGGCAACAACACGCGCGAACTCTTCGTCGCCTGCGAGCCGGCCGAGGCGATGGTCCAGCAGTTCGATCACCTGCAGCCGGAGTTCGTGGCCGTCAGCGACCTCGGCGTCGCTGCCTCGCGCAAGCTGCTGGCCGGCATCGCCGCAGCCAGCCAGCGCGTGGTGCAGAAGCTGGTCGTGCGGCGCAACGGCGCCGGGACCATGCTGGCGACCATCGAGTTCGTCGACTGCCCCACCAGCAACGGCAGGACGGTGCGCCTCTACAGCACCGAGGTCGACGCCGACACCCACACGCGCCAGAGCATGGCGCGCGTGCTGCTGGGCCGCGCCCGGCTGGGCGTCGTGATGGTCGGCGACCTGCCGGCCCACGCGCTGACCAGCGCGCTGCAGCCCTGGCGCGACACCGCGCTGCGCGGCGGCTGGACCTGCCGCCGCATGCTCTTCATGCCGCTCGCCGCCGGCGCGGCGCTGCCCGGAGAGATCGCCCGCTTCCGCGCCGCCACGGCGATCGAGGCGACCCCCACGCCGCTGGTCGGCCGGCCGGCCGATGTCTGGGCCCAGCTCTGCCAGGCCTGGAACACGCTGCAGCAGCAGAGCAAGCCCGGCGTGAACCCGGCGACGCTGCCCCTGCTCGGCTCACCGAATGCGACCGCCGCTGCGCCGGCCTCCGCCGTTGCAGCGCCGGGCCAGCGGCCGATGCCGAGCGCGGCCTCGCCGACGCCGATGCCGGTGGTCGGCAGCACGCCGACGCCGCCGCGCGACGCCCCGCTCGAGCGCTACCTCCACGACCTGGGCCAGATGACCGGGGTCGTCAGCGCCTGCGCCTTCGACATCATGACCGGCCGCCCGGTCGGCCACGCCGGCGCGCGGCCCGGACCGGACGAACTGGCGCGCCACGGCGCCGCGATGCTGGCCTCGATGATGGGCGCCAGCCGTGCGATGGGCATGGGCGCCGTCGTGCCCGAAGCAGCCGTCACGCTCGGCCAGCATCACCTGCTGCTGCGACCGCTGCCGGCCCACCCGGGCATGGCACTGCACGTCGTGCTGGACAAGCCGCACGTGACGCTGGCGCTGGTGCAACTGCAACTGCGCCGCCTCGACGACGCACTGCTGGCCGCCGCGCGTCAGCCGGCCCCGACGCGTTTCTGACGCGCCGAGGGGCGCCGCAGCGCCCCTCTTCGCGAGCGCTAGTGCACGACCCTTTCGAACCGGAACTCGCCCGGCGCGCGGATCGGGTCCACATCCACCGGCACCACGTCCTTCGGCGCGAACTTGCCTTCCAGCAGCAGCCGGGACAGCGGGTTCTCGATGCGCTGCTGGATCGCCCGCTTGAGCGGCCGCGCGCCGAACACCGGGTCGAAGCCGACCTTGGCGAGCTCGGCCAGCGCCGCGGGCGACACGTCGAGCTGGATGTCGAGCTTGCCGAGCCGCGCCGCCAGCAGCCGCAGCTGGATCTGCGCGATCGCCTCGATGTGCTTGGCGTCCAGGCCGTGGAAGACCACCGTCTCGTCGATGCGGTTCAGGAACTCCGGGCGGAAGTGCTGCTTCAGCTCGGCCCAGACCGCATCGCGGATGTCCTCCGGCGGCTGCCCCGCCATCTGCATGATGAGGTGCGAGCCGAGGTTGCTGGTCATGACGATCACGGTGTTCTTGAAGTCCACCGTGCGGCCCTGGCCGTCGGTGAGCCGGCCGTCGTCGAGCACCTGCAGCAGC
>CAZUUU010000334.1:0-2819 GCA_964622685.1 uncultured Methylibium sp. | reverse complement strand
ATGATCGGCACGGTGATGCAGGACGACCAGCTGTTCGCCGGCTCGATCGCCGACAACATCGCCTTCTTCGACGTGCAGGCCGACAAGGCCTGGATCGAAGAGTGCGCGCGGCTGGCCTGCGTCAACGACGAGATCGAGGCGCTGCCCATGGGCTATCACACGCTGATCGGCGACATGGGCGCCAGCCTCTCGGGCGGCCAGAAGCAGCGCATCCTGCTGGCCCGGGCCCTGTACAAGCGGCCGCAGATCCTGTTCCTCGACGAGGCGACCAGCGCGCTCGACGTCGACCGGGAGCGCCTGGTGAACCAGGCGATCCGCGGGCTCAGCATCACGCGGGTGATCGTGGCCCATCGGCCCGAGACCATTGCCGCGACCGGCCGGGTGATCGTGCTGCAAGGCGGGCGTGTCGCGCAGGATCTGCGCAGCGTCGGCGGCGGCACGGACGCGGCGTCGTCGGGCCCGGGCTGATCAGCGAGCACGGCCAAGGCGGCCGGTGAGCTATGTCGGCGATTCCAACGCTCAATCGCCGAGCCTTTTCGATAGCCACAGAATATCGACTGGCAGAACTTCATTCGTGAGGCAGAGATGGCCAAGTCCGCCAGCTTCGGCGTCATGCACATCGGAATCGCCTTCGGTGTGAGCTACGCGCTCACCGGCAGCGTCACGATCGCCGGCGCCATCACCATCATCGAGCCGCTGGTCAACACCGTGGCCCACTACTTCTTCGACCGCTACTGGGATCATCCGGCGTTCCGGGCGCTGCGCGCCCGCTGGGTCGGCGCCGTCCCGGGCTTGACGCGAGCCTGAGCCCGCGATGCTCGCTCGTCAGAAGTGCGTGAGGTAGCCGCCATCGACGGCGAGCGTGTGGCCGGTGACGTAGCTGGCTGCCGGCGATGCGAGGAACACCACCGCGCCGGCGATCTCGGAGGGCATGCCGCCCCGGCCCAACGAGGTGCGCTGCTTCAGCCATTCGATGGTCCTCGGGTCGGCGGCGAGGCCGGCGTTGGTCTCGGTGGCGAAGAAGCCGGGCGCCACGGCATTGACGTTGATCCCGCGCGGCCCCAGTTCCGCCGCCAGCGCCCGCGTCAGCGCATCGAGACCTCCCTTGGCCGCCGTGTAGACCGCGTCGCCATCGCGGGCGATCGGGCCGGCGATCGACGTGATGTTGACGATGCGCCCACCGGCCGGCATCAGTCGTGCGGCGCGGCGGGCGAGGTCGAAGGGCGCCACCAGGTTCACGTCGAGCAGGCGCTTCATGTCGTCGAGCGAGAACGCGTCGAGCGCCCGCCGGTCGCGCTGGCCGACGTTGTTGACCAGCACGTCCACCCGGCCATGCCGCGCGGCGATGCGGTCGAAGGCCTGCGCCGCTGCGGCCTCGTCGGCCACATCGAAGGGCAGGGCGTGCAGTTCGCCGGACGGGTGCTCGCCAGCCAGCGTGGACACCGCCCGCTCGAGCGCGCCGGAGTCGCGGCTGTTGAGCCAGACATGGGCGCCGGCCTGGGCCAGCCCGCGCGCGATCTCCAGACCCAGGCCGCGAGCGGCCCCGGTGACGAGCGCGACGCGGTCGTTCAGGGAGAAGGGAGAACTCATGCCTGTGGTCTTGCGAGCGGGTCGGCGGTGGGGCTGAAGCAGCGGCCGCGACATTGTCGCCGTGTCGCGCGCAGGGTCCGCAGCGAAGGCGGGCGACTGCTTAAAATTTAGGCTTCAGCACGGCGGCTCCTTCGCCGGTGCCCCGGCGGCGATACCGCGCCGCAAGCCAGGACCCGAGATGCTGTATCCCCAGGAGTTCGATGTCATCGTCGTCGGCGGCGGCCATGCCGGCACCGAGGCAGCGCTTGCCGCGGCGCGCATGGGCTGCGCGACGCTGCTGCTCACGCACAACATCGAGACCCTCGGCCAGATGAGCTGCAACCCATCGATCGGCGGGATCGGCAAGGGGCATCTCGTCAAGGAAGTCGACGCCCTGGGTGGCGCGATGGCGCTGGCGACCGACGAGGCCGGGATCCAGTTCCGCATCCTTAACGGGTCCAAGGGGCCGGCCGTTCGTGCGACGCGCGCCCAGGCGGACCGCGTCCTCTACAAGGCGGCGATCCGGCGACGCCTCGAGAACCAACCCAACTTGTGGATCTTTCAGCAGGCGGTCGACGACCTGATGCTGGAAGCAGATCGCGTGGTGGGCGCCATCACCCAAGTGGGCATACGCTTCCGCGGAAGGGCCGTTGTGCTGACGGCAGGCACCTTCCTCGACGGGCGCATTCACGTGGGGCTGGAGAACTACAGCGCCGGACGCGCGGGGGATCCGCCGGCGCAACGGCTGTCGGCGCGACTGAAGGAGCTGGCCTTGCCGCAGGGCCGCTTGAAGACCGGGACGCCGCCGCGCATCGATGGGCGAACGATCGCCTTCGAGCGCCTCGAGGAGCAGCCGGGCGACAAAGACCCGGTACCGGTGTTCAGCTACATGGGCAGCACGGCGATGCATCCACGGCAGCTGTCGTGCTGGATCACCCACACCAATCAGCGCACGCACGAGATCATCCGCGGCGGCTTCGATCGCAGCCCGATGTTCTCGGGCGTGATCGAGGGCATCGGGCCGCGTTACTGCCCGAGCATCGAGGACAAGGTCCATCGCTTTGCCGACAAGGATGCGCACCAGATCTTCCTGGAGCCCGAAGGCCTGACGACGAACGAGTTCTACCCGAACGGCATCTCGACCTCGCTGCCGTTCGACATCCAGCTGGCCGCCTTGCGGTCGATGCCCGGTCTCGAGGAGGCGCACATCCTGCGCCCGGGCTATGCGATCGAGTACGACTACTTCGACC
>CAZUUU010000333.1:0-2826 GCA_964622685.1 uncultured Methylibium sp. | reverse complement strand
GTTGAAGGATCACACGCTCGCCTACTCGGAGCGGACTTTCAGGTCGGGTGACGACTGGCAGGTGGTAGCTCGCGTGGATCGCGCGTATCGAGGGCAGAGCGGGTTAATCGTTCTGGTCGAACTCAAGACGCGACAAGCCGACAGGGTCCACCTATCGGACATCATCGAACTGTCGGCGCAGCGCGTTGCGCTGAAGGGCGAGACGGGGGAAAGTGTCGCTCCCGTCGCCTGGGTTGTCGTCGAGTCGGCAGCCGGGCGCAGTGCGCATTCGGTCAGGCTCTTGTCGCCGCATGTCGTTTGGGACCTTGCCTCGCGGCGCGAAGCCCTTCTGGCGGGCACGGAGTCACCTCACTATCCGGCAACGAGCCGGGTGTGCGCATCGTGCATCTATCGCGCCCGGTGCCGCATGAACAGTTGACCTGAGTGCGTGGCCGAACGTGCGCGGCGTATGCCATACGCCCGCTGGCAAAGTGGAACGGTGCGACGAGGACCTGGGTCAGGCAGTTCAAGCCGCGCGGCGGAGTGGAGCCACGTTCCAAGGGGTACCGGCCTCGCAAGCGGAAATGAAGGCAGCCCAAAGTTCCAACGCCGCGCGTCGTTCGGGGATCTCTTCCCGAACGTCATAGATGGCCTCCATTCCCTTGAGAGTGTGGTTCAGCGCCAACTCGGTGATCTCGTTGGCGACACCCATGTTTCGCATGTGCCCCTTGGCGGTGCTGCGGGTGTCGTGCGGTGTAAATCGACGCACGTCGATCTTGCCTTGCTCGAATGCACGAGTGATGGCTGCCCACAGGGTCGTTTTGCCCACATGGGTGTCGCCCTGGAGGCGGACGCGGCGAGCAGTTCGTGCCGGCAGGACCCACGTCGAATTGCCAGCCAACTCATGCAAGCGCTGGAACCAGGTCACGACCGTCGGGGTAAGCGGGACCAGGAAGCCGACCCGAGTCTTGACGGATTCTTCCGGCACCCACCAGGTACCGCGGTCCAGGTCGATGTGCTCCCAGCGAGCCTTCGTCAACTCGATGGATCGAACACACGTCGCAAGCAGGATGCGTAGCGCAAGCGCGTTTGCCAGGCCGATGTCGTCAACGTCCTTGAGCAGAGTCCGAAGCTCGTCTTCAGTGAGCATGACCCGCTTGCGCACGGGAGGCCGAGCGCCCATCAGCGCAACGAGTTCGATGCCGGCGCAGGGGTTGTAGTCGATGAGCCTCTTGCCGCACGCATGTCCAAAGAGCTGTTTGGCCGAGGTCAGGATTCGCTTGCAGATCGTCCACGATCGCTTGCTGCTCTCCAGGATGTGAACGATGTCGGCGGGCACGATCTGCCGAACCTCGAGGGAGCCGAGCTTCGGGACGATGACTTTGTCGATGTCCCATCGACGGTAGTACACGGTCCACTCGTCGAGCGGCGGGGTGGTCAGCTTCTTGGTCTTGTAGTCCTCGGCGAGCGCGCGCACGGTCCATGCCTGCTGGGCGCGCATCCTCTCCAGTTTCTTGTCCGCTGCCGGGTCGCGCCCTTTGTCGATGTCAACCCGGCGTTCACGAGCGAGCTTCCGAGCCGCGGCAAGTGTGAGGTCGGGGTAGTTGCCCAGCGTGACCTCCTTGCGTCGGGTCCCGGCGTTCCGGTAGCGAAACACCCATGCCGCGGTTCCCGCTTTGGACAGGGTGAAGGTCAGTCCGTCGCCGTCGGACTTTGCAACGGGCTCGCCCCTTGCAATCCAGTGACGGATCTGGATGTCGTCAAGAAGGTTGCGCTGACGCACGTCACGGGCCTCCTAGGCCTGTTGATGTCTGCCTCAATGTAGGTTGCTAGCTACCCGACTAGCTACCCGCTAGCTACCCACTTGGCTACCCATTTCGCCATCGGCGGCGTGACACCGTATGGACCGCAGTGAACCAGAATCTCAAGCGCATCAACGAGTTGCGCTTCGGGCTTGATCCTCGTTGAACTTCCATGGGACCGCAATCGCACTCGCAGGTGGCGAGTCGCACGTTCGTGTCCGTGGGCGTTGAAGACCGGACGATGCTAACGCCGCCATGCTGCCGAGCTCCGGCGAGTCGCTGCTCGCGGGGCCGGACCTGCAGGCGCTGGGCCATCGCTGCGTCGAGCACGTGCCGACGCCGAACGCGGCGCACGTGGTGGTGATCGGCCGCGCCTAGGCGGCGCGCCGGCGGTAGGTGACGAAGGCGTGTGCCGGCGCCGTGCCGACGGCGGCGTGGACCTCGCGCGAGACTTCTTCGAAGCGCTGCCGGTCCCAGGCCGGGAAGAAGGTGTCGGCCTCGAACTCGCCGTCGACCTCGGTCAGCACCAGCAGGTCGGCGCGCGGCAGGGCCTGCGCGTAGAGCTCGCCGCCGCCGATCACGAAGACGCGCGGCGCAGCGGCCAGACGCTGCAGCGCCTCGCCCAGCGACGCGGCCGGCTCGGCGCCCTCGGCGCGCCAGGCGGCATTGCGCGTGACGACGATGTTGCGTCGACCCGGCAGCGGCCTGAAGCGCGGCGCCAGCGAGTCCCAGGTCTTGCGGCCCATCACCACCGGGCAGCCCAGCGTCGTGCGGCGAAAGTGCGCCAGGTCGGCCGGCAGGCGCCAGGGCATCGTGCCCTTGGCTCCGATGGCGCCGTGGCGCGCCACGGCCGCGATGACACCCAGCTCCATCAGACCGCCACCGGTGCCTTGATCGCCGGGTGCGGGTCGTAGCCCTCGAACACGAAGTCATCGAACTCGTAGTCGAAGATCGACGGCGGCCTGCGCCGGATCACCAGCCGCGGATACGGTCGCGGCTCGCGCGACAGTTGCAGCGCCACCTGCTCGGCATGGTTGCTGTAGAT
>CAZUUU010000332.1:0-2848 GCA_964622685.1 uncultured Methylibium sp. | reverse complement strand
GCGCCGAAGCGGAACAGCATGCACGGCAGCGCGAAGAACAGCACGAAGCCGTTGAGGCCGGGGATCGCCGACTCGGGCAGCACCGGGCTGCGCGCGGCGACATAGCCGCACAGCACCAGCGCGAAGAAGGGCACGGTGACGGCGAGGATGGCTTCCATCGGGCGGGCAGTATGTCAGTCGCCGCGGCCGGCACGTGTCGCCACGACGCTTGGCTATGATCGCGCGCCCTCCCGTCCGCCTGCGCCTTGTCTCCCCCCGCTTCCCTCAATCCCGCCCAGATGCAGGCGGTGCACCATCTCGCCGGTCCCTGCCTGGTGCTGGCCGGCGCCGGCTCGGGCAAGACGCGCGTCATCACCCACAAGATCGCGCGGCTGCTGCAGCCCGGCCCGGGCGCTGACCTGTCGCCGCGCCAGATCGCGGCGATCACCTTCACCAACAAGGCCGCGGCCGAGATGCGCGAGCGCGCCAAGGCCCTGGTCGGCGGCAAGGCCTCGAAGGAGCTGCTGATCAGCACCTTCCACGCGCTCGGCGTGCGCCTGCTGCGCGAGGACGGCGCGGCGATCGGCCTGAAGACCAACTTCTCCATCCTCGACAGCGACGACGTGCTGGGGCTGATGCGCGATGCCGGTGGCACGACCGACAACGCCACCGCACGCCGCTGGCAATGGACCATCAGCCTGTGGAAGAACCAGGGGCTGGATGCCGCGACCGCCGAGGCGCAGGCCGCCGGCCCCGACGACGTGCAGGCCGCGCGCGTGATGGCGCGCTACCAGGAGCGCCTGGCCGCCTACCAGGCGGTCGACTTCGACGACCTGATCGGCCTGCCGGTCGCGCTGCTGACGCGCGACGCCGCGGTGCGCGCCAAGTGGCAGCAGCAGCTGCGCCACGTGCTGGTCGACGAGTACCAGGACACCAACGCGCAGCAGTACGAGCTGCTGCGGCTGCTGGTCGGCGACGGCCGCGAGCGCCCCGCGATGTTCACCGCGGTCGGCGACGACGACCAGTCGATCTACGGCTGGCGCGGCGCGACCATCGACAACCTCAAGCGCCTGCCGCAGGACTACCCGCAGCTCCAGGTGATCCCGCTGGAGCAGAACTACCGCTCGACCGGCCACATCCTGCGCGCCGCCAACCGCGTCATCGCCGCCAACCCCAAGCTCTTCGAGAAGAAGCTGTGGAGCGAGCACGGCGACGGCGAGCCGGTGCGCGTGGTCGAGTGCGACGGCGAGGAGCACGAGGCCGAGCGCGCGGTCGCGCGGGTCCAGGCCCTGCGCGCCCAGGGGGGCGCGCTTCCAGGAACCGGGGCGGGAGGCCAGGACCTGGAGTGGAGAGACTTCGCCATCCTCTACCGCGCCAACCACCAGGCGCGCATCTTCGAGCAGGCGCTGCGCAAGGCGCAGATCCCCTACAAGGTCTCGGGCGGGCAGAGCTACTTCGATCGCGCCGAGATCAAGGACCTGTGCGCCTGGCTGCGCCTGCTGGTCAACCAAGACGACGACCCGGCCTTCCTGCGCGCCGTGACCACGCCCAAGCGCGGCATCGGCCACCAGACGCTGGCCTCGCTGGGCGAGTTCGCGTCGCGCTGGAAGGTGTCGCTGTTCGAGGCCTTGTTCGCCGACTCGCTGGCCGCCTCGCTCAGTGCCAAGGCCGTGGGCTCGCTGCAGGAGTTCGGCCGCCAGGTCAACGACCTGCAGCACCGCGCGCGCCACACCAGCGGCGCCGAGGACGCGAAGGCCCTGCTGATGGGCTGGCTGAAGGACCTGGGCTACGAGCAGCACCTGCACGACGGCGAGGATTCCGAGAAGGTGGCCGCGGCGCGCTGGAGCAACGTGCTGGACTTCGTCGACTGGATCGCCAGGCGCTGCGGCGGCGACATCGTGCAGGACGCGGGGACCTTCGAGACCGAAAGGAAGAGCGTGCTCGAGGTCGCCCAGAGCATCGCCGTCATCATCAGCCTGGCCGAGCGCGGCGACGACCAGAACGTGCTGACGCTGTCGACCCTGCACGCCGCCAAGGGCCTGGAGTGGCCGCACGTGCAGCTGGTCGGCGTCAACGAGGGGCTGCTGCCCTTCAAGGCCGACGACGAGTCGCTGAGCGCGGCCGCGCTGGCGCAGCGGCTCGAGGAGGAGCGCCGGCTGATGTACGTCGGCATCACGCGCGCCCGCAGCACGCTGGCGGTGAGCTGGCTCAGGCGCCGCAAGCGCGGCCGCGACACCATCGCCGGCCAGCCCAGCCGCTTCATCGCCGAGATGAAGCTCGACGAGGAACGCGCCAGGGAAGACCCGCGCGAGCGGCTGAAGGCGCTGCGTGCCAGCCTCGCCGCGCGCAGCGAGGCACCGACCCCGCCCTAGCTCAGGCCAGGACCCGCAGGAGAAAGCGGTTCAGGTCCGAGATCTCCGGCGGGCAGACCGAGTGCTGCATCGGGTACTCGTGCCACTCGACCGCGTGGCCCAGTGCCTGCAGCGCGTCGCGCGAGGCGCTGGCGCGGGCCAGCGGGATCACCGGGTCGGCGCGGCCGTGCGCCAGGAAGATCGGCACGTCGGCGTTGGCGGCGCTGCGCTCGGCCGCGGTGCTGGCCGCCAGCGGCAGGTAGCCCGACAGCCCGACCAGCCCGGCCAGCCGCTCGGCATGGCGCAGGCCGGTCAGCAGCGTCATCGCGCAGCCCTGCGAGAAGCCGGCCAGCACGATGCGCGAGGCCGGGATGCCGCGCGCCTTCTCGCGCGCGATCAGGCCCTCGACCTCGGCCAGCGAGGCGCGCAGGCCGGCCTCGTCCTCGCGCTGCGCGAGATCGGGGCCGAGGATGTCGTACCAGGCCCGCATCACGTAGCCGCCGTTGATCGTGACCGGC
>CAZUUU010000331.1:0-2858 GCA_964622685.1 uncultured Methylibium sp. | reverse complement strand
GCGCGGTGCAGGAGCTGCTGGGCCACGCCAACATCACCACCACGCAGGTCTACACCAAGCTCGACTTCCAGCACCTGGCCAAAGCCTACGACGCGGCACATCCGCGGGCCCGCAAGAAGTGACCGCACGGCCCGCGACGACAATCGCGGCCATGAAATCCATCCGCCTGCGCCCCGGCAAGGAGCGCTCGCTGCTCAGGCGCCATCCCTGGGTCTTCGAGGGCAGCATCGCCTCCGGCCGTGCCGATGCCGGCGAGACCGTGCGCGTCGACGCCGCCGATGGCAGCTTCCTCGCCTGGGCCGCCTACAGCCCCGCCTCGCAGATCCGCGTGCGGGCCTGGAGCTTCGACGCCGCCGAGCGCATCGACGCCGGCTTCTTCGCGCGGCGCGTGCAGCGCGCGGTGGCGATGCGCGGCCGGCTGGCCGTCGACAGCGACGCGCTGCGTCTCGTGCATGGCGAGGCCGACGGCCTGCCGGGGCTGGTCGCCGACCGCTATGGCGACACGTTGAGCGTGCAGTTCCTGAGCGCCGGCGTCGAGCGCTGGAAGGCCGCGATCTGCGATGCGCTGCTGGCCGCCACCGGCTGCACGCGGCTCTACGAGCGCTCGGACGCCAGCGTGCGCGAGCTCGAGGGCCTGCCGACGGCGAGTGGCTGGCTGCGCGGCGACGGCGCGACCGAGCTGACGATCCGCGAGCACGGCTGGCGGCTCACCGTCGACGTCGCCGAAGGCCACAAGACCGGCTACTACCTCGACCAGCGCGACAACCGCCTGCGCTTCATGCAGCTCGTCCGCCAGTTCGGTTGCCGGCGCGTGCTCAACGGCTACAGCTACACCGGCGGCTTCTCGATCGCGGCGCTGGCGGGCGGCGCGACGCACGTGACGAGCGTCGACTCGTCGGCGCCCGCGCTGGCCCGCGCGCAGGCGCACGTGGCGCTGAACGGCCACGACGCGACGGCCCACGAGACGCTGGACGCCGACGTCAACGCGACGCTGCGCCGGCTGATCGACGAAGGCGCCAGCTTCGACGCGATCGTGCTCGACCCGCCCAAGTTCGCACCGACGGCCAGCCATGCCGAGCGCGCGGCGCGCGCCTACAAGGACATCAACCGGCTGGCGCTCAAGCTGCTGGCGCCGGGCGGGCTGCTGCTGACGTTCTCGTGCTCGGGCGGCGTCGACGCCTCGCTGTTCCACAAGATCGTGGCCGGGGCCGGGCTCGACGCCGGCGTCGACGGCTACCTGCTCGAGCGGCTCGAGGCCGCGCCCGATCACCCGACGACGATCACCTTCCCCGAGGGCGAGTACCTGAAGGGGCTCGCCATCCTGAAAGCGTGATCAGCGTTCACGGCGCTTCCAGTAGCGCTCCATCTCCAGGTAGAGGAAGGACGCCGACCAGCCGATCAGCAGCAGGCCGTTGAGCGCCTCCACGCCGGCCAGCAGCCGCACCGGCCCCGACGGCACGACGTCGCCGAAGCCCAGCGAGGTGTAGGTCTCGGCCGAGAAGTACAGCGCGCTGCCGAGGTCCGGCGCGGCGCTGCCGCCCAGGGTGCCGTGCCCGGCCGTGGCGATCAGCAACCAGTAGCCGGCGCCGTAGAGCAGGATCTCGGCGCCGTGGCCGACGAAGCAGCCCAGCACCGCGACCACCAGCTTGGCGCGGCCCGGCCAGCGCAGCCGCTCGAGCGCCCGCGTCAGCATGCTCAGCACCTCGTAGTGCATCAGCGTCGTGGCGACGATGAGCAGCACGCAACTGGCGACGACCAGGGCCATGGCGCCGTCCTCAGGCGTAGGGGTCGGGGTAGCCGAGCGCCCGCAGCAACGCGGTCTCGCGCGCTTCCATCCGCCGCGCCTCGTCCTCGTCCTCGTGGTCCCAGCCCTGCGCATGCAGCGCGCCGTGCACCAGCAGGTGGGCGTAGTGGGCTTCGAGAGGGCGCCGCTGCTCGAGGGCTTCCTGCTCGACCACGGGCGCGCACAGGATCAGGTCGGCGACGACCACCGGCTCGCTCTCGTAGGCGAAGGTCAGCACGTTGGTCGCGTAGTCCTTCTGGCGGTAGTCGCGGTTCAGCGCACGGCCCTCGTCGGCGTCGACGAGGCGCACGGTGATCTGCGCCGGCGCCTCCAGCGCGGCGCGGATCCAGCGCGCGACCTTGTGGCGCGGCAGCTGCGCGCGGTGGCGCGCGTCGGCGAACTGCAGCGACAGCGCGAGCGGCGGCCGGGCGCCGGCGGCCGGGTCAGCCATCGCGCTTGCCGGCGGCCTCGTAGGCCTCGACGATGCGGGCCACCAGCGGATGACGCACCACGTCGGCGGCGGTGAAGCGCGTCATCGCGATGCCCTTCACGCGCCTGAGCACGCGCTCGGCCTCGACCAGGCCGCTGTCGACGCCCTTGGGCAGGTCGATCTGGCTCACGTCGCCGGTCACCACGGCCTTGGAGCCGAAGCCGATGCGGGTGAGGAACATCTTCATCTGCTCGGTGGTGGTGTTCTGCGCCTCGTCGAGGATCACGAAGGCGTGGTTCAGCGTGCGACCGCGCATGAAGGCCAGCGGCGCGATCTCGATCGTGCCCTTCTCGAAGGCCTTGGTGACGCGCTCGAAACCCATCAGGTCGTAGAGCGCGTCGTACAGCGGCCGCAGGTAGGGGTCGACCTTCTGCGCCAGGTCGCCCGGCAGGAAGCCGAGCCGCTCGCCGGCCTCGACCGCCGGGCGCGTCAGGATGATGCGCTGCACCTGGCTGCGCTCGAGCGCGTCGACCGCGCAGGCGACGGCCAGGAAGGTCTTGCCGGTGCCGGCCGGCCCGATGCCGAAGGTGATGTCGTGCGACAGGATCTGCCGCAGGTAGCTCATCTGGTTGGGCGTGCGGCCGG
>CAZUUU010000330.1:0-2861 GCA_964622685.1 uncultured Methylibium sp. | reverse complement strand
CGAGGAGGGCGCGCAGAAATGCGAAGTGATGGCGGCCGAGCTCGCCGCTGCCTTCACGCAGTAGACGGGTCTTCGCGCCGCGCGGGCGGCCACGGCGCCGCGGCAGCACGCCGGCGCTGGCGGCGTGCTGGCCAGGGGCCTCCACTACCTCTGAAGCCACCACCTCCGTAGGCATGAAAAAGGTGTCCCCCAAGAGCGGTACCCCCACTATAGAAGAATTTTCGCAATGTCCTGAGAAGTGTTCTTATCAGGACGTCATTTGGCGCGCCGAAATTCGTGAGGTGTCGAGGTCACCGGCTGACCGGTTTGCTGCCCACACTGATCGGTCGCCGTCGCATCGGCGGGAGGCTCCGGACGGCCAGTGGACTAAACCGCTCTCGCGGTACCCGCTCCGGGTGAGGCTGAGGTAGTTCGCGGCGCCGCAGGTTTGCGCGAAGTTGACGAGCGAGGCAATCCGCCTCGTTCATCAACGGAGTTGCAACCATGGACACGACCACCCGAGCGGGCACGCCGCTGCGTCAACGCATGATCGAAGACATGCGCATGCGCAAGCTGGAGCCGAAGACGCGGGAAGCCTACATCCGCGCCGTTCGCAAGCTGACCGAGTTCTTGAAGCGCTCGCCCGACACGGCCACCGTCGAGGACCTGCGCAACTTCCAACTGCACCTGGTCGACACCGGCACCTCGCCCATCACGCTCAACGCGACGCTGACGGGGCTGAAGTTCTTCTTCGACATCACCCTGGGCCGCGGCGAACTGATGGCCCGGATGCAGCCGGTGAAGCTGCCGCGCACCGTGCCCGTCGTGCTGAGCATGCAGGAGGCCGCGGCACTGATCGCGGCTGCGCGCAACATCAAGCACCAGGCCGCCTTGTCGGTGGCCTACGGCTCGGGCCTGCGCGCCAGCGAGGTCTGCCGGCTCAAGGTCGGTGACGTCGACAGCGAGCGCATGGCCCTTCGGGTCGAACAAGGCAAGGGCGCCAAGGACCGGTACGCCATGCTGAGTCCGATCGTGCTGCAGCGGCTGCGCGCCTGGTGGCGCATCGGTCATGCGCAGGGCAAGATCTTCCCCAACGGCTGGCTGTTCCCGGGGCTCGATCCGATGGAGCCGCTGAGCGCGCGGCAGCTCAACCGCGCCGTGCATGACGCCGCCTCGGCCGCCGGCATCGCCAAGCGCGTGACCACGCACACGCTGCGCCACTCGTTTGCCACCCACCTGCTGGAGCGCAAGGTCGACATCCGCGTCATCCAGGTGCTGCTGGGCCACAAGAAGCTGGAGACGACATCGATCTACGCCCACGTGGCCACCGACCTGCTGCGCGAGGTGATCGGCCCGCTCGAGGAGATGCCGCCCAAGGCGTGAGGCGGCCGCCGTGGGGCGGCCTGACCTGGAGGTCGCCGACATCTTCCGCGCGCATGGCCCGGCCTGGCGCGAGGCGCAGCGTGGCCACCTGAGCCTGGCGCAGCTCAAGGTGATGTCGGCCATCACCCAGTGCCGCACGGCGGCGCTGGGAGGCCATGTGCTGCGCTGCGAAGGCTGCGGTACCGACCAGGTCTCCTACAACTCCTGCCGCAACCGCCACTGCCCGAAGTGCCAGAGCGCGGCCGCGCAGCGGTGGCTCGACGCCCGGCAGGCTGACCTGCTGCCGGTGGAGTACTACCACGTGGTGTTCACGCTGCCGGCGCCCATCGCCGACATCGCGTACACGAACAAGGCCGCGATCTACGGGTTGCTGTTCGATGTCGCCGCCGAGGTCCTGCAGACCATCGCGGCAGATCCCAGGCACCTGGGCGCACGCATCGGCGCGACGCTGGTGCTGCACACCTGGGGCTCGGCGCTGACGCACCACCCGCACGTGCACGGCATCGTGCCTGGCGGCGGGCTGTCGCCAGACGGCAAGACCTGGGTGGCATGCCGGCCCAGGCTCTTCCTGCCGGTGCGGGTGCTGTCACGGCTGTTCCGGCGACGCTTCCTCGAAGAACTGCAGCGGCTGCATGACGCCGGCAATCTGCGGTTCTTCGGCGAGCACGTGGGTCTGACCGACGCGCAGGCGTTCACGCGGTGGCTGGCACCGATGCGCAAGTGCGAGTGGGTGGTCTATGCCAAGCGGCCCTTTGCAGGGCCTGAGGCTGTGCTGGCGTATTTGTCGCGCTACACGCATCGCGTGGCGATCTCTAACAGCCGCCTGCTGGCGCTGGACGAGCGCGGCGTGACCTTCCGATGGAAGGACTACCGGGCCAAGGGACGCACGCGCTACAAGGCCATGACGCTCGCGCCGCAGGAGTTCATGCGCCGTTTCCTTCTGCACGTGCTGCCCGGCGGCTTCCACCGCATCCGGCACTACGGGCTGCTGGCCAACGGCAACCGGCGCCACAACCTCGCGACGGTTCGCCAGTTGCTCTTGCCGGGGGCCGGCATTACGAATGCCATCGACGATGACGCGTTGGTGAACACTGAGCAGGCCGCAACGGCACCCACCTACGTGTGTCGGCACTGTGGCCGGCCGATGCTGGTCGTGCGACTGCTCGAGCCCGAACCCGCCATCCGCGCACCGCCCCAGAGGCTCGCTGCATGACCATCGCAAGCGCTCATCGAAGTCCATCAACCGACGGTGGCCGGGCGGCCTCGCGCCGGACCACGCGAGGGGTGCATCGTCGGCGCCGTCTTCGCGAGCATCGCCAGCACAGCGCGGCCTACCGTCCGCATTGGCGGCCACCGTCCCAACAGCGGACGTTGCAATCCAGCGCTCCGAGTCAGGCGGTGCATCTGCAATCGCCATAGCGACCGCGCGCTGAACAGCCACCGTGGCGCAGGTGCAGGCCGCCAGCGGCTGCCGGCAACCGGGGCACATGCGGCCACCG
>CAZUUU010000329.1:0-2862 GCA_964622685.1 uncultured Methylibium sp. | reverse complement strand
TCGGCCGCCAACGCCGCGATCGACCACATGCGCGACTGGGCGCTGGGCTCGAACGGCGCCTGGGTCACGATGGGCATCCCGAGCAATGGCGAGTACGGGATCCCGAGGGACGTGATGTTCGGCTTCCCGGTGACCACCGCAGGCGGCGAGTACCAGATCGTCGAGGGCCTGGCGATCGACGCCTTCTCGCAGGAGCGCATCAACCTGACGCTGAAGGAACTGCAGGAAGAGCAGGACGGCGTGAAGCACCTGCTCTGAGCGCCTGGAGCCATCGACGGCAAGGCCGGCGTCCGAGAGGGCGCCGGCCTTTCTTTTGGGTCGCGAAGCGTGAATTGCGCCGCGCCCCGGGGCCACCGCAGATGCAACTTGCTACGAATGCCCGACGAGGCCGCTTCGACAATGCGCCATCACATCTCGATTGGAGCGTTCCCATGAGCCGCATCTGCACCCTGACCCTGTCGGTCCTTGCCGCGGGCCTGTTTGCCGCGAGCCCCGCGGCCATCGCGCAGACCGCGAGCCAGCCGGCGGCCAAGCCCGCCGCGAAGCCGGCCCCCGCCAAGAAGCCGGTGTCGCAGTCGCGCAAGGAGATCAAGTCCGAAGCCAAGGGCCTGGCGCTGGCCACCGAGGTGACGGAGACGATCAACGCGAACCAGCTCGAGATCGCCAACCGCGTGCTGACCGGCACGGCGCAGTGCGAGTTCAACCAGAAGGTCCAGGTCGACGCACTGCAGGACAAGCCCGGCCACTTCAAGGTCGCCTTCAACAAGGCGTCGTACACGATGGTGCCGCAGGAGACGACCACCGGGGCGGTGCGACTCGAGGACAAGAAGAACGGCATCGTCTGGCTGCAGATCCCCAGCAAGTCGATGATGATGAATCACAAGATCGGCCAGCGCATGGTCGACGGCTGCATGCACGCCGAGCAGCGCGCGGCGGTCGAGGCCGTGAAGGCGGCGTCGCCGCAGTAAGCCGCCGCGAGGCGCCCACGGCGGCGCCCGGACCCTGACGACCCGGCCGGGGCTTCCCAGGCCGGGTCGCTTCGTTTCGGCGCTTGAATATGCCGGCGTCGGTATGTACAATTCATGCATACCAAACGCCGCATGAACGCCATGGAAGCCACCGTCGCCGAACGCGGGCAGATCACGCTGCCCAAGGCCGTGCGCGACGCGCTCGGCCTGACCAAGGGCAGCACCCTGAAGGTCGAACTCGACGGCGGCCGCATCATCCTGCGCAAGAACGTCGACGACGCGATCTCGCGCGCCCGCGGCCGCTTCAAGCTGCCCGAGGGCGTGACCACCGACGACATCATGCGCGACCTGCGGGGCCGCGCGCCGGGCGATCCGGTCGACCTGTGATCGACCGGTCGCGATGATCGCCATCGATTCCTCGGTCCTGATCGACCTGCTGGGCGACGATGCGCGCGCGGACGCCGCCGAAGCCTGCCTGCGTCTCGCGCTCGGCGGCGGTCCGGTGGTCGTCTGCGACGTGGTCGTCAGCGAAGTCACCAGCGGCCTCGGCCACGGCTCCGAGGTGATGGACGTGGTCGAGGAGATGGGCATCCGCTACTCGGCCATCGACCAGCGCGCCGCGATCCGCGCCGGCGAGATGCAGCGCAAGTACAAGCAGCGCGTGCGTGCCGCCGGTCGCACGCCCGCCTCGCCGCGCACCATCCCGGACTTCCTGGTCGGTGCGCATGCGATGCTCCAGTGCACCGGCCTGATCACGCGCGACGCCGGCTTCTTCCGCGACTACTTCAAGGGGCTCAAGGTCATCGAACCGACCACACCTTGACCGCACACTCCTTGCTTTCCACCCTTTCGCTCGTCCTTCCACACTCACCCCCAGACACGAGGTTCGCCATGGCCACCGCCAAAGCCCCCGCTCACGCCTTCCCCAAGACGCTCAAGACCTTCAAGACCGCTGCCGGCAAGGAAGGCAAGTTCTTCTCGTTGCCCGAGCTGGCGAAGCAGTTCCCGAGCGTGAACCGCCTGCCGGTGTCGATCCGCATCGTGCTGGAGAGCGTGCTGCGCAACTGCGACGGCAAGAAGGTGACGGCCGAGCACGTCGAGCAACTCGCCAACTGGAAGCCGACCGCCGAGCGCAGCGACGAGATCCCCTTCGTGGTCGCCCGCGTCGTGCTGCAGGACTTCACCGGCGTGCCGCTGCTGGCCGACCTGGCCGCGATGCGCAACGTGGCCGCGAAGATGGGCAAGAACCCGAAGGCGATCGAACCGCTGGTGCCGGTCGACCTGGTGGTCGACCACTCGGTGATGATCGACCACTTCGGTTCGCCGAAGGCCCTGGACCTGAACATGAAGCTGGAGTTCAGCCGCAACCAGGAGCGCTACCAGTTCATGAAGTGGGGCATGGACGCCTTCGACACCTTCGGCGTCGTGCCGCCGGGCTTCGGCATCGTGCACCAGGTCAACCTCGAGTACCTGGCGCGCGGCGTGCACCGGCGCGGCGACGGCGTCTGCTACCCCGATACCCTCGTCGGCACCGACAGCCACACGACGATGATCAACGGCATCGGCGTGGTCGGCTGGGGCGTGGGCGGCATCGAGGCCGAGGCCGGCATGCTCGGCCAGCCGATCTACTTCCTCACCCCCGACGTCGTCGGCGTCCACCTCACCGGTCGGCTGCGCGAGGGCGTCACGGCCACCGACCTCGTCCTTACCGTCGTCGAACTGCTGCGCAAGGCGAAGGTCGTGGGCAAGTTCGTGGAGTTCTACGGCGAGGGCGCCGCGAGCCTCGCCGCGACCGACCGTGCCACCGTCGCCAACATGGCACCCGAGTACGGCGCGACGATGGGATTCTTCCCGATCGACGACGAAACCTGCGCCTATCTGCGCGCCACCGGCC
>CAZUUU010000328.1:0-2876 GCA_964622685.1 uncultured Methylibium sp. | reverse complement strand
CACCCGTACTTCATGACGAAGCACGAGTCCGAGAAGATCGTCCGCAAGGAGTGCAAGCTCCCGTGGACGGTGTTCCGCCCCGCGATGGTGGTCGGCGACTCGACGACCGGCGAGATGGACAAGATCGACGGGCCCTACTACTTCTTCAAGCTGATCCAGCGCATGCGGCAGATCCTGCCGCCCTGGATGCCCAGCGTGGGACTCGAGGGCGGACGCATCAACATCGTCCCCGTCGACTTCGTCGTCGCGGCGCTGGACCACATCAGCCACGCCAAGACCGACCTGAAGGGCAAGTGCTTCCACCTCGTCGACCCCGAGGGCTACCGCGTCGGCGACGTGCTGGACATCTTCAGCAAGGCCGCGCATGCGCCGAAGATGAACCTGTTCATCAATGCCGCGCTGCTGGGCTTCATCCCCAAGAGCGTCAAGAAGGGGCTGATGGCGGTGGCGCCGGTGCGGCGCGTGCGCGCCGCGGTGATGAAGGATCTCGGCCTGCCCGACGACATGTTCACCTTCATCAACTTCCCGACGCGCTACGACTGCCGCGACACCACGGCCGCACTCAAGGGCAGCGGCATCGCGTGCCCGAACCTGAAGGACTACGCCTGGCGCCTGTGGGACTACTGGGAGCGCCACCTCGATCCCGACCTCTTCATCGACCGTTCACTCAAGGGCACGGTCGGCGGCAAGGTGGTGCTGGTGACCGGCGGCAGTTCGGGCATCGGCCTCGCGGCGGCGATGAAGTTCGCCGAAGCCGGCGCCATCACCCTCATCTGCGCCCGCGACGCCGACAAGCTGGACGAGGCCGTGAAGGAGATCAAGGCCTTTGCCGGCAAGAGCGCCAACGTCCACAGCTATTCGGTCGACATCGCCGACGAGGCCGGCTGCAAGGCCTTCATCGACCAGCTGACGGCCGAGCACGGCGGCGTCGACTTCCTGATCAACAACGCCGGCCGCTCGATCCGCCGTGCGATCGAGAACAGCTACGAGCGCTTCCACGACTTCGAGCGCACCATGCAGCTCAACTACTTCGGCTGCCTGCGCGTGACCATGGGCCTGCTGCCGGGCATGGTCGCCAAGAAGCGTGGCCATGTCGTCAACATCAGCTCGATCGGCGTGCTGACTAACGCACCGCGCTTCTCCGCCTACGTGGCAAGCAAGGCTGCGCTCGACGCCTGGACGCGCTGCGCGTCGAGCGAGTACGCCGACGTCGGGATCAGCTTCACGACGATCAACATGCCGCTGGTGCGCACGCCGATGATCGCGCCCACCAAGATCTACAACAACGTGCCGACGCTGGCGCCGGAAGAGGCGGCCGACATGATCGCGCAGGCCTGCGTCTACAAGCCGGTGCGCATCGCCACGCGCCTGGGCATCACCGGCCAGGTGCTGCACGCCTTCGCGCCGCGCATCGCGCAGATCGTGATGAACACGAGCTTCCGCATGTTCCCGGACAGCGAGGCGGCCAAGGGCGAGAAGGGCGGCAAGCCACAGCTGTCGGCCGAGGCGGTGGCGCTGCAGCAGATGATGCGCGGCATCCACTTCTGACGGCGACCCGCGGGGTCGCGGGCTCCGCCTGCGCGCGTTCGAGCGGCCCTGCGGCCGCTCAACGCGCGCGGTGGGTGTGGCCGGGGGCGTGGGCTTCGCCGCGGCAGCGGTTGATCTCGAGCGACACGTGGGCGATGGCCGGCATGCCGTGCAGACGCTCGCGGTAGAGATCGGCGCTCAGCGGCTGGTCCGCGACCAGCGTTGCCTGCACCGCGAAGCGCGCATCGCCGACGCGCCACAGGTGCAGGTCGGCGACCCGCGCGTCCTCGTCCGACTCGAGCCGGCGGCGCACCTCGTCGGCCAGCGGATCGTCCATCTCGCGGTCGAGCAGGATCTTCGAGGTCTGGCGCAGCAGCCCGACCGACCACCCGGCGATCAACGCCGCGCCCAGCAGACCGACGGCCGGATCCATCCAGCTCCAGCCGGCCAGCTTGCCGGCCAGCAGCGCGCCGATGGCCAGGACCGAGGTCGCGGCATCGGCCAGCACGTGGAGGTAGGCGGCCTTGAGGTTCAGGTCTTCGCCGTGCGCGTGATGGTGGTCGTCGTGATGCGGGTGGGGATGCGGATGCCCGTCCTGGTCGTGCCCGTGCGACCCGGCATGCAGCAGCCGTGCACAGATCACGTTGACGACCAGGCCGATCGCGGCGACCACCAGCGACTCGTCGTAGGCGACCGATCGCGGCGACCACAGCCGCAGGGCCGACTCCACCGCGATGCCGATGGCGACCACGCCGAGCAGGACCGCGCTCGTGTAGGCGCCCAGCACCTCGACCTTCCAGGGGCCGAGCGAGAAGCGCGCGTCACCGGCCCAGCGCCGCGTCAGGGCATAGCTGATCGCCGCGACGCCGATGGCGGCGGCGTGCGTGCCCATGTGCCAGCCGTCGGCCAGCAGGGCCATCGACTGCCACCACCAGCCGGCGCCGATCTCCGCGACCATCATGAGCAGGGTGATCGCGATCACCCAGCGCGTGCGTCGCTCGGCCGCACCGCGATCGGCGGCGTAGTCGTGGCGGTGCTGCCAGGGGCTCAGGTCGTGGATGTGCATGGTCGGCAAGCTTAGCGCGGGCGCCGTCGAAGCAGCCGATAGACCGCCGGCACCACGAACATCGACAGCAGCGGCGCCGTCACCATGCCGCCGACCATCGGCGCGGCGATGCGCTGCATCACCTCGGAGCCAGTGCCGCCGCCGAACATGATCGGCACCAGGCCGGCAATGATCACGGCGACGGTCATCGCCTTCGGCCGCACGCGCAGCACCGCACCCTCGCGGATGGCGTCGAGCAGGTCGGCATCACCGCCCAGGCCTCGCGCCAGCCGCGCCTCCCAGG
>CAZUUU010000327.1:0-2878 GCA_964622685.1 uncultured Methylibium sp. | reverse complement strand
CGATCGGCGATGTCGACCCGGTGGCCGAGGCCGACGTCTACCTGGCCTACGGCCGCGACCTGCAGGCCGAGGAGATCCTCAAGGAAGCGATGCGCTCCAGCCCGGAGCGGATGGCGATCCGCCTGAAGCTGCTCGAGGTCTATGCGAAGCGCCGCGACACCAAGGGCTTCGAGCAACTGGCAACGCAGCTCTACGCGCTGACCGGCGGTCAGGGCGAGGACTGGACGCGGGGCCAGCAGCTCGGTGTCGGCATCGACCCCGAGAACCCGATGTACCAGCCGGGCGGTCGTCCGGCGGGGGCGCCGGCCGACGGCGGTGCGGTCGTGGAGCCGCTGGGCGCCAGCACGATGCCGCAATCGGTGTTGCCGTCGCCGTCGCGCTTCGAGGCGCAGCGCACCGACATCATGGAGGATCCGGGCGTCGATCTCGACCTCGACGTCTCGGTGCCGGGCGGCCTGGACGAGGCGCCGCGCATCATGCCCGAGCGCACGCAACCGATGCCCGAACCGCTGTCCGCGCCGGCGCCGATGGGCCAGAGCGTCTCGATGGACTTCGACCTGCCCTCGCTGTCGCTGGACTCGCCGGCCTCCGCGCCGGCGCCGATGGCCGCCGAGCCCCTGGCCGATCTCGGCAACTTCGACCTCCCGGCCGTTGCGGTCGACGACGAGGCGCTGGCGCGCAAGCTCGAGCTGGCCGAGGAGTTCCGCCAGATCGGCGACCTCGAAGGCGCGCGTGACCTGCTGCAGGAAGTGGTCGCGCAATCCGGCGGCACGCTCAAGGCCAAGGCCCAGGGCATGCTGAAGGACATCGGCTGAGCCGCGCCGGCCCGGCACGACGAAGCCTTCGCCGGAGCTCGGGGCCATGCGTCTGGCCCTGGGCCTGAGCTATCGCGGCAGCGCCTACCTGGGCTGGCAGAGCCAGCCCGGCGGCCGCACCGTGCAGGACCGCGTCGAGACGGCGCTGTCGCAGTTCGCGGACCAGCCGGTTCGCACGGTCTGTGCCGGGCGCACCGATGCCGGCGTGCATGCGCTGAACCAGGTGATCCACCTCGACACCGACATCGAGCGCGAGGACTTTTCCTGGGTGCGCGGCAGCAATCGCTACCTGCCGGCGGACATCGCGGTCCAGTGGTGCCGCCCGGTCGATCCCGCCTTCCATGCCCGCAACAGCGCCCGGGGGCGTCGCTATGCCTACGTGATGCTGGAGTCGGCGGTGCGGCCGGCGCTCGAGGCCGGGGCGGTCGGCTGGGTGTTCCGGCCGCTCGACGGGGAAGCGATGCGCGAGGCGGCCGCCCTCCTGATCGGCGAGCACGACTTCAGCGCCTTCCGTTCGGCCGAATGCCAGGCCGCGAGCCCGGTGAAGAAGCTGCGGCGCATCGACATCGTCCGGCGTGGCGCCTACTGGCGCTTCGACTTCGAGGCCAGCGCCTTCCTGCATCACATGGTGCGCAACCTGATGGGCTGCCTGCTCGCGGTCGGTCAGGGCAGCCGGACGCCCGGCTGGGTCGCCGAGGTGCTGGCCGGACGCGATCGCAGCCGCGCGGCGCCGACCTTCGCCCCGGACGGCCTGTACTTCCTCGGTCCGCACTACGATGCGGCCTTCGCCCTGCCGGAGCGCACGCCTGCCTTCGACTGGCTGCCCTGAGCCTGCCCATGCGCACCCGCATCAAGATCTGTGGCCTGACCCGCGAGGCCGATGTCGACGCCGCCGTCGAGGCGGGAGCCGATGCGGTCGGCTTCGTCTTCTACCGCGCCAGCCCGCGCGCGGTGAACGTGCATCGCGCGGCCGAGCTGGCGCGCCGCCTGCCGCCCTTCGTGACGCCGGTGGGCCTGTTCGTCAATGCCTCGCCCGGCGAGATCAACGCCGCGTGCCTGGCGATGCCGACGCTGATGCTCCAGTTCCACGGCGACGAGACCCCCGAGGCCTGCACCTGGCCCAACCGGCCCTACCTGCGGGCTGCGCGGATGGCGCCGGGCCTCGATTTGCTAGACTTTGCGTCGCAGTTCGCGAGCGCCGCCGGCCTGCTGCTCGATGCCCATGTCGAGGGTTACGGCGGTGGTGGAAAGGTGTTCGATTGGTCGCTGGTTCCGCAATCAGACAAGGCAGACGTCGGCCTTCCGATCGTTTTGTCTGGTGGGTTGAGTCCTGCAAACGTGGGCGATGGAGTGCTGCGCGTCCGGCCCTGGGCCGTTGACGTGAGTTCCGGCGTCGAGAGCGCCAAGGGGATCAAGGATCCCGAGGCGATCCGCCGGTTCTGCGAGGCAGTGCGCGAGGCCGATGCCCGCGTCGCCGCCACCCGCTCCTGAACCCGAGAGTCCCATCATGTTGAACTACCAGCAGCCCGATGCCACCGGGCACTTCGGTCCTTACGGCGGCAGCTTCGTCGCCGAAACCCTGATCCACGCGCTCGACGAGCTCAAGGCCGCCTACGCGCACTACCGCAAGGACGAGGCCTTCATCGCCGAGTTCAAGTACGAACTGGCGCACTTCGTCGGCCGCCCCAGCCCGGTCTACCACGCGGCGCGCCTGAGCCGCGAACTGGGCGGCGCGCAGATCTACCTCAAGCGCGAGGATCTCAACCACACCGGCGCGCACAAGGTCAACAACACCATCGGCCAGGCGCTGCTGGCCAGGCGCATGGGCAAGCCGCGCGTGATCGCCGAGACGGGCGCGGGCCAGCACGGCGTGGCCACCGCGACGATCTGCGCGCGCTACGGCATGGAGTGCGTGGTCTACATGGGCAGCGAAGACATCAAGCGCCAGTCGCCCAACGTCTATCGCATGCACCTGCTGGGCGCGAAGGTCGTGCCGGTCGAGAGCGGATCGAAGACGCTGAAGGATGCGCTCAACGAGGCGCTGCGCGACTGGGTCACCAACG
>CAZUUU010000326.1:0-2879 GCA_964622685.1 uncultured Methylibium sp. | reverse complement strand
GCGATGGACCTGGTGCTGACCGCCCGCATGATGGACGCGGCCGAGGCCGAGCGCGGCGGCCTGGTGTCGCGCGTCGTGCCGCTCGACCGCCTGTTCGCCGAGACCCAGGCCGCGGCCGACGCGATCTGCAGCCAGTCGCTGCCCAGCCTGCTGGCGGCCAAGGAATGCGTGAACCGCGCCTATGAGTCGCCGCTCGCCGAGGGCGTGTGGTTCGAGCGGCGGCTGTTCCATTCGCTGTTCGCGACGGAGGACCAGAAGGAAGGGATGGAGGCGTTCGTGAACAAGCGGAAGCCGGCTTTCAAGCACCGCTGACCTGTGCTCCGTTCGGGCTGAGCTTGTCGAAGCCTGGCGCCGGGTCTCGCCCCGGCAGGCGAGTCACTTTCATTTGCTGGCCCAAATGAAAGTAACCAAAGCAAAGGGCCTGAACGCCAGCCATGTTTATGGAGGTGTGCGGTCGCTGCGCTCCGGACTTCTGTTCGCCTGGGCTCGCCCGCGAGGGGCTCGAACAATGCGGTCGTGCACCGACGGCGCTGGTTAGAAGCGCCAGACGTCCAACCAGGCAGCGGCCTTGGACGATCGAGGGCCCAGAGTCACCTCGTCTTTCAACGGCCGAAATGTTCGAGCCCCTCGCGGGCGAGCCGTGGTGGGCCACCGCCCTGAGCGAGCGCAGCGACGCGTGCGCATCGCTCAGCCCACATGGCTGGCGTTCCAGGCTCTTTCTTTGCCTACTTTCTTTGAGCCAGCAAAGAAAGTAGGTCGCCCGCCGGGGCGAGACCCGGCACCGCCTCACGCAGTGAACAGAATCAGCCCTCCCGCCGCAAGGCCGGAAACAGGATCACATCCCGGATGTTGGGCGCATCCGTCAACAGCATGATCAGCCGATCGATCCCGATCCCGCAGCCGCCGGTCGGAGGCAGCCCGTGCTCCAGCGCGCGGATGTACGGCGCGTCGTAGTGCATCGCCTCCTCGTCGCCCGCGTCCTTGTTGTCGGCCTGGGCCTTGAAGCGAGCGGCCTGGTCCTCGGGGTCGTTCAGCTCCGAGAAGCCGTTGCCGAACTCGCGGCCGGTGATGAAGAGCTCGAAGCGCTCGGTGATCGCCGGGTTGGCGTCGGAGGCGCGGGCCAGCGGCGAGACCTCGACGGGGTAGTCGATGATGAAGGTCGGCTGCCACAGCTTCTCCTCGACCTCGGCCTCGAACAGCGCGAACTGCAGCTCGGCCAGGCCGAAGCGCGCGGGCGGCTCCTCGCCGTGGCTCCTGAGCTTCGTGCGCAGCACCGCGGCATCGCCGGCCTCGGCCTCGCTCAGGCCGGCGTGCCGGACCAATGAGTCGCGCACCGACAGCCGCGCGAACGGCGCCTCCAGGTCGACCGGCTGGCCGCCGTAGCTGAGCTGTGCCGTGCCGACGGCCTTGCGCGCGGCGTGGCGCAGGATGGCCTCGGTGTAGTCCATCAGGTCGTGGTAGTTCCACCAGGCGGCGTAGAACTCCATCATCGTGAACTCGGGGTTGTGCCGGACCGACACGCCCTCGTTGCGGAAGTTGCGGTTGATCTCGAACACCCGCTCGAAGCCGCCGACCACCAGGCGCTTGAGGTAGAGCTCGGGCGCGATGCGCAGGAACATCTGCTGGTCCAGCGCGTTGTGGTGGGTCGTGAAGGGTCGCGCGTTCGCACCGCCGGGAATGGGATGGAGCATCGGCGTCTCGACTTCCAGGAAGCCGTGCTCGACCATGAACTGGCGGATCGAGCTGACGGCCTTGCTGCGCGCGCGAAAGCGCTCGCGCGAGGCCTCGTCCATGATCAGGTCGACCTCGCGCTGGCGGTACTTCAGCTCCTGGTCGGCCATGCCGTGGAACTTGTCGGGCAGCGGCCGCAGGCTCTTGGTCAGCAGGCGGACCGACGTGACCTTGACGCTCAGCTCGCCGGTGCGCGTCTTGAAGAGCGTGCCCTCGGCACCGAGGATGTCGCCCAGGTCCCAGCGCTTGAAGTCGGCCAGGCATTCCGCGCCGACGGCGTCCGAGGTGATGTAGAGCTGGATGCGCCCCGAGCCGTCCTGCAGCGTCGCGAAGCAGGCCTTGCCCATCACGCGCTTGAGCATCATGCGGCCGCCGACGCTGGCGGGCAGCGGATGCGCCTCCAGTTCCTCGGGTGTCTTGCCCTCGTGCAGGCGGTGCAGGTCGGCGGCGTGGTCGCGCGGCTTGAAGTCGTTGGGGAAGGCCACGCCCTGGGCACGGAGCGCGGCCAGCTTCTCGCGGCGCTCGGCGATCAGCTGGTTGTCGTCGGCGGGCGGCGGCGGAGGGGGCGTGGGGCTCATCGGGTTTCCTGCGGGGCCGGGCACGTGCTGCCGCGGCGGACCCGCGATTCTAGGGACCGGGCTCGCGCGGGCCGCCATCGGCGCCGGCTCGCCGACAATCGACGACCCGCTTCCCGCCGCCGACCGCATGCTGCCCCAGCCCCTCGCCCGTGGCGCCGCCCTCAACCTGGCGGCACGCGTGGCCACGGTGCTGCTGGGCCTGGCGATCCTGGTCACGGTGGCGCGCTTCGGGCCCGAGGTGCAGGGCGCCTTCGCACTGTTCGTCGCCTTCGAGTCGCTGCTGCTGACGCTGTTCTCGGGCCTGGGCCTGCTGCTGGCCCGCGAGATCTCGCACCGCCGGGCCGAGCCGGCGCCGCTGCTGGGCGCGCTGCTGCGCGCGGCCTTCGTGCTGGGGCTGGCGGCAGGTGCGGTGCTGCTGGCGGTGTCGACGGTGGCCGAGACCGAGCCCTACCGCCACCTCTGGCTGCTGGCGCTCGCCGCGCCGCTGCTCTTGTGGGTGCCCACCGCCAGCGGCCTGTGGCTGGGGCAGGGCCGCATGGGCCCGCTCAACCTCCCGCAGGTGGCGGCGCC
>CAZUUU010000325.1:0-2928 GCA_964622685.1 uncultured Methylibium sp. | reverse complement strand
CACGTTGAGGATGGTCGTCTTGCCGCAGCCGCTGTGGCCGATGATGCAGACGAACTCGCCCTTGGCGATGCCGAAGTTGACGCTGTCGAACACCGCCTCGCTCGTGCCCGGGTAGGTCTTGGCTAGGCCCTCGACCTGCAGGAAGCGCTTCACGACCGTCTCAGTCGACATAGGTCACCGCCTTCTGCGCGCGCGCGAACAGCAGGTCCAGCAGCATGCCTACCACGCCGATGACCAGGATCGCGAAGATCACGTTGGCCAGCGAGAGGTTGTTCCACTCGTTCCAGACGAAGTAGCCGATGCCGGTGCCGCCGACCAGCATCTCGGCCGCGACGATCACCAGCCAGGCGATGCCCATGCTGATGCGCATGCCGGTCAGGATGGTCGGCGCCGCGGCCGGCAGGATGACCTGGAAGGCCTTGCGCAGCGGGTTCACCTCGAGCGTCTTCGCGACGTTCAGCCACTCGCGCCGCACGCCGGCCACGCCGAAGGCGGTGTTGATCAGCATCGGCCAGACCGAGCAGATGAAGATCACGAAGATGCCGCTGATCGACGAGTCCTTGATCGTGTACAGCGCCAGCGGCATCCAGGCCAGCGGCGAGATCGGCTTCAGGACCTGGATGAAGGGGTCGAGTGCGCGGTAGATCAGCGGGCTCATGCCGATCAGGAAGCCGAGCGGGATCGCCACCGCCATCGCCAGGCCGAAGCCCAGCGCCACGCGCCCCAGCGAATGCGCCAGCTGCAGGCCGATGCCCTTGTCGTTGGGACCGTTGTCGTAGAAGGGCCGCGACAGGTGGTCGAGGATCTTGCGGCCCAGCTGCGCGGGCGTCGGGAAGCCCGACTTGGCGACCGCGCCCCCGGCCTGGCCCGGGTCCTTGCCCAGCAGCTTGGCGTACTCGACCTGCTCGGGCGTCATCGCGACCGCCGGCGCCGCGCTGGCCACCGGCCGCGTGGCCAGGTGCCAGGCGGTCAGCAGCACCAGCAGCAGCAGCGCCGACAGCAACCCCGCCTTGAGGTTCAGGCTGGCGCTCATGTCCGCCTGATCGCGAAGCCGGCGATGTAGGGCTCGGGCTTCTCGGGGTCGAAGACCTTGCCCATCACGGTGAACTTCGGGTAAGCCCCGTCGGGCACCTTCTGGTCGAGCTGCTTCATCAGCTTCTTGGCGTCGGTCAGCAGGAAGACCTTCTCGGCGATCTGCTTGTAGTTCACCTCGCCCTTCACGTAGCCCCAGCGCTTCATCTGCGTGAGGATCCAGACCGCCATCGACGGCCAGGGCACGGGGTCGAAGTCGGCGCGGTCGGGCACGTTCTTCACGCCGCCCAGGCCGTCGGCGAACTTGCCGGTCAGCACCTGCGCGACCACCGTCTCCGGCTGGTTCAGGTAGGCCTGGGGCGAGATGACCTTGGCGATCAGCTCGCGGTTCTCGGCCTTGCGCGCCATCGCGGCCGCGGTCAGCACGGCGCGGTAGAGCGCCGCGAAGGTGTTGGGGTTCTGCTGGATGAATTCGGTGGACGTGCCGAAGGCGCAGCAGGGGTGGCCGTTCCACAGGTCCTTGGTCAGCAGGTGGATGAAGCCGACCTCCTCGAACACCGCGCGCTGGTTGAAGGGGTCCGGGCCCAGGAAGCCGTCGATGTTGCCGGCGCGCAGGTTGGCCACCATCTCGGGCGGCGGCACGACGCGGATCTGGATGTCCTTGTCCGGGTCCAGCCCGGCTTCCGCCACGTAGTAGCGCAGCAGGAAGTTGTGCATCGAGTACTCGAAGGGCACCGCGAACTTGAAGCCGGTCCAGGACTTCGGGTCGCGCTTGTCCTTGTGCTTCGTCGCCAGCGTGATGGCCTGACCGTTGGTGTTCTGGATCGTCGCGACGTTCATCGGCACCGCGTTCGAGCCCACGCCCATCGAGATGGCCAGCGGCATCGGCGACAGGAAGTGCGTCGCGTCGTACTCCTTGTTCATCATCTTGTCGCGGATCAGCGCCCAGCCGGCCGTCTTGACGACCTGCACGGTCAGGCCCTGCTTCTCGTAGAAGCCCAGCGGGTGGGCCATGATCAGCGGCGTCGCGCAGGTGATCGGGATGAAGCCGATCTTCAGGTCCTTCTTCTCGAGGGCGCCGCTCTTGCCGCCGGCGTCCTGGGCCATGGCCTGCATGCTGGCGATCGGCAGCACGCTGGCGATCGCCGCCATCGCGGTGTTGCGGCCGACGGCGTGCAGGAAGCGCCGGCGCTGCGCGTCCTGCGGGAACAGGGCCTTGACCAGCGTAGCCTCGATGAAGTCGCGCGAGTAGGCCTCGAAGTCGGCCTCTTCCGAGCGGGCCCGCAGCACCGTGGCCGCCTCGCCGGCCGACAGCTCGCGCTGGTGGTCGGCCAGCGTGTGGTCGCGGCCGCAGCTGCATCGCATCGCGAGCGGCCGGTCGGCGTCGTAGGGGTCGAAGTAGCGGGTCATCGGGACTCTCCTTGCTTGAATCTCAGCTTAAGGACGCGGCGCTCGCGGCGGTATCGCGGCGCCCGGCATTCGCGTGTAGGGCCAGCCCTACAAGGCCGGCCGCCGGCTCTCAGACGGGCGTCAGGTCGGCGCGCACCGCATAGAGCGCCAGTTCGACATCGTTGCGGGCGCCGGTCTTCTCGAGGATGCGCGCGCGGTAGGTGCTGACGGTGTTGCTGGACAGCGAGAGCGCCTCGGCGATCTCGCCGACGCTCGAGCCCTGGCTCAGCATGCGGAACACCTGCCACTCGCGGTGCGACAGGCGCTCGTGCAGCGGCTGCTCGGGGGCGACGCCCGGCCGGATCGTCGCCGCCAGCTGCTCGGCCACCGCCGGCGTGATGAAGAGGCGGCCCACCGCCACCTGGCGGATCGCCGCGATCATCTGCTCGGAGTCGGCGCTCTTGTTCAGGTAGCCGGCGGCGCCCAGCTTGAGGCTGCGCACCGCGT
>CAZUUU010000324.1:0-2949 GCA_964622685.1 uncultured Methylibium sp. | reverse complement strand
CCTTGCGGCCTTCGGTGTTGGCGATGCCGCGGTCCTGCAGGTACTTCATGAAGCGCGCCTGGTAGATCGCCATCAGCGGGCCCAGGCCCATCGACACCGTGGGGAACTGCCAGAACTCCGGCATGAGCTTCGGGTGCGGATAGCTCGACAAGCCCTTGCCGTCGACCTCCTGCCGGAAGTTCAGCAACTGCTGCTCGGTGATGCGCCCTTCCATGAAGGCGCGCGCATAGATGCCCGGCGAACTGTGGCCCTGGATGTAGAGCAGGTCACCACCGTGGCTGCCGCCCTTGTCGGTGTCGTCGGCATGCCAGAAGTGGTTGAAGCCGGCACCGAACATCGTCGCCAGCGAGGCGAAGCTGGAGATGTGACCGCCCAGGTCGCCGCCGTCGGCCGGGTTCAGGCGGTTGGCCTTGACGACCATCGCCATCGCGTTCCAGCGCATGTAGGCGCGCAGGCGCTCCTCGACGTCGATCTGGCCGGGGCTGTGCTGCTCCTGGCCGGCGGGGATGGTGTTGACGTAGGGCGTGGTCGCCGAGAACGGCATGTCGATGCCGGCCTGGCGCGCCTCGTCGATCAGGCGCTCGAGCAGGAAGTGCGCACGCGACGGCCCCTCGCTCTCGATGACCGCGGCCAGGGCTTCCAGCCACTCGCGCGTTTCCTGGCTGTCGGTGTCGCTCGCATCGTTGGCGGCCGGGCGGCCGAAGGACTCCGGAACTGCGGACATGGCTTGTCTCCTGGTGGCAGGCGCTGTGGGCGCGCCTCGTTTTTCGGTGGGCCGCAGTCTGGCACAGCCTCCGAGAAATTTCAAATAGCGCGACTTGATTTCATATTATGGTTCTACAGCTTCGACGACCCTCTGGACGGACGACCGGGCTGCCGGGCTCGCCTCGATAATCGAGCGATGGCTGTCCCTGCGCCCGACTCCACCCTCGATCCCCTCGCCTCGCCGCCGCGGCGCCTCTTCTGGGCCTGGTGGAAGCGCCAGTCGCCGGCACGCCAGGACCGCTTCGCCACACTGGCCCCGCTGCTCTCGGTCCTGCTGTTCCTCGCGGCGATCATCACGGCCTTCTGGTATCTGCGCAACGAGGAATTCGAGCGCGAGCAGGAGTCGGTCAAGCGCGATACCGAGATCGCCCAGCAGCAGATCCGCCTGCGGCTGATCGAGAACCAGGAGCAGCTCGTCCGCATGGCGCGCGAGGTGGCGACACGCAGCATCGACCTCGACGAGTTCCTGGGCCAGGCGGTCAGCTTCGCGCGTGAGCGGCCCGAGATCGTCAGCGTCAGCTGGCTGACGGCCGACCAGTCCGTCAAGGCCCACCACATGTCGCCCAACCACCCGGGCGATCCGGTGCGCTGGCCCCAGGAAAGCGCGACGACGACGGCCTCGCCCTCGCAGGTCACCGAGCCGGCCTGGGCCTTCGCCGCCGCCCGCGACCTGCGGCAACCGGTGTACTCGCGACCCTTCGAAGGCGGTGCGGCGCAGGCCGTCTTCCAGGTGCACGTGCCGCTGGTTGATCGCAGCGCCTTCGCCGGCACGGTCGTCGCCGAGTATTCGGTGGAGGCGCTGCTGCGCTATTTCGTGCCGGCCGAGGTGACGCGCCGCCATGCGATCAGCCTGCTGGACAGCAACGAGCGCGTCCTGGCGAGCAGCGTCTCGCGCGAGCCGCCCGGCAGCACGCGACGCAGCGGCATCGTCCACGAGATCGCGCTGGCGCCGTCGGGCAACGGCCTGGTGGTGCGCGGCCAGGGCTGGCGCACCTCGATCGGCCTGATCGGCAACACGCTGTTCTGGATGGTGGTGGCGCTGTCGGCGTTGACGGTGTGGATGCTGCTCGGCACCTGGCGTCACATGCGCCGGCGCTCGCAGATGCAGAGCACGCTGGTGTCGGAGACCAACTTCCGGCGCGCCATGGAGAACTCCATGCTGACCGGCATGCGGGCGATGGACCTGGAGGGCCGCATCAGCTACGTCAACCCGGCCTTCTGCGCGATGACCGGCTTCGCCGAGAGCGAGCTGATCGGTCGCCTGCCGCCCTTCCCGCACTGGCCGCCCGACCGCATGGAGGAGAACACCCGCCTGCTGCAGCAGGAGCTGCAGGGGCGCAGTCCGGCCGGCGGCATCGAGGTCAAGGTGATGCGCAAGGACGGCACGCTGTTCGACGCGCGCATGTACGTGTCGCCGCTGATCGACGCCAAGGGCCACCAGACCGGCTGGATGACCTCGATGACCAACATCACCGAGGCCAAGCGCATCCGCGACCAGCTGTCGGCATCGCATGAGCGCTTCACGACCGTGCTCGAGGGCCTGGAGGCCGCGGTGTCGGTGCTGTCCGTGGCGCAGGGCGAGCTGCTGTTCGCCAACCGCTCCTACCGCCTGTGGTTCGGCGCCGACTCGCGCGGCCACGCGCAACTGGCGGGTGCCGAGGAGAACCTGGCCGCGTTGCGCGAGGCCGACGACAGCGTCGACAGCTTCGGCGGGCTGCCGACGCAGGAGCTGACCGAGGCGGCCGGCGATGCCCGCGAGGTCTTCATCGAACGCCTGCAGAAGTGGTTCGACGTGCGGGCGCGCTACGTGCAGTGGACCGACGGCCGGCTGGCGCAGATGCTGATCGCCACCGACATCACGGCGCGCCGGCGCGCCGAGGAACTGGCCTCGCATCAGGCCGAGAAGGCCCAGGTCACGAGCCGGCTGGTGACGATGGGCGAGATGGCCTCGAGCGTCGCCCACGAGCTGAACCAGCCGCTCACCGCGATCACCAACTACTGCAACGGCATGGTCTCCCGCGTCAAGGCCGACGCGATTGAGAAGCCGGACCTGATCGCGGCGCTCGAGAAGACCGCGCGCCAGGCCCAGCGGGCCGGGCAGATCATCCACCGCATCCGTGCCTTCGTGAAGCGCAGCGAGCCGCAGCGCCAGCCCGCCAAGGCGCGCGACATCGTCGAGGATGC
>CAZUUU010000323.1:0-2963 GCA_964622685.1 uncultured Methylibium sp. | reverse complement strand
CAGCGAGTCGGCCAGGATCTGCTCGCGCGCCACGTCGTGCACCGCGACCTCGACGCCGGCCGCATCGACCAGCGCGCCCAGCCGCGCCTCGGCCAGGTCCAGCGCCTGCTCGGCGCTCAGGTCCTCGACGACGGCGATGTAGCGCGGCTCGGCGCCCCCGCCGGCATCGGTGCAGCGCACGCGCGCCCGCAGGTGGCGCGTCGCACCGCGGGGCGCGGCCATCCAGCCGCGCCGCTCGAGCGCGTCGCCGCCCGGCTGCAGGCCGTCCAGGCTGCCCGGCCCCAGCCAGCCCAGCAGGTCGCGCAGCGCCGACGGCGCCTCGCCCAGCAGCACCGGCACGCGCCCGACCAGGGCCTCGAAGACGGCATTGCTGCGCAACACCAGCCCGGCGCCGTCGAAGGCCAGCATGCCGACCGGGCTGAGCTCGAACCACTGGTCCAGCTCGCGCAGCGAGCGCTCGGCGCGGGCGCGGGCCGCGTGCTCGGCGGTGCAGTCCTGCATCACCGTCAGGCGCAGCAGCCGGCCGTCGGGCGCGACCGCGTTGCGGCGTGCGCCGCGGTACCAGCGTTCGCGGCCCTGGCCGTCGATCAGGCGGCGCTCGACCAGCGGCGGCAGCTCGGTGGTCTCGTGGTCGTAGGCCAGCTGCTCGCGCGTCGCCTCCCACAGGTCCAGGTCCTCGGCCGGCACCAGCGCCAGCGGGTCCAGGCCCAGCAGGTCGGCACGCGGCACGCCGATGTAGTCGACGAAGGCCTCGTTGACGTCGACGATCAGGTAGGCGTCGTCCTGCAGCACCGCCGGGAAGGGCGAGCGCCAGTACAGGCGCTGCAGCTCGGCCAGCGGCTGGCCGCGCGGCGGCAGCCGCGGGTCGCCCGCGAACGAGGGCAAGGGCAGCTTCAGCACCCAGCGCTGGTTGCTGAGCGGGCTCAGCGTCAGGCCGGGCAGCGGCGCCACGTCGGCATCGGCCCGCCCGTCGAGCACCGCGTAGACCCACTCGAGCAGCTCGTCGTCGAGCCGCGGCTGCAAGGTCGCCAGCGGCAGCGCCGGCTCGCAGTGCCAGTGCGACAGCGCCGCCGCGTTGGCATAGCGCACCCGGGACTCCGGATCCAGCACGACCAGCGCATCGCTCAGCGCGTCGAGGAAGTCGTGCCACAAGGCCACGGGGTCGCCCGCTGTGCCGGTCGGCAAGGGGCTGGCGGCGAGCGTGGCGGTGAGCAAGGGCTGGTTCTCCGGCGGCATCTCGCTGACTTGAAGGCCAGGAGTTTAGGGGCCGGCGTGCATTCCGTCACGCTTTGCGGCCCTCGGCCGTGCGCGACGCGCACGGCCCGCCAACCGGCGCGCGCCGCGAGAAAAGCAGGGTCCCGCCGCCGCTTATCCCGCTCAAGTTTGCAGGCTGGCCCGGAAGAATCGTGCGCCAAGGATCCCTCCTCTTTGCCCACCCCATGGCCGACCAAGGCGCCCAAGACCGCAACCTGCCCGCCTCGCCCCGCAAGCTCCAGAAAGCTCGCGAGGACGGGCAGCTGCCGCGCTCGCGCGACCTCGGGCACTTCGGCGCGGTGGCGGCCGGCATCGCGCTGCTGGCGGTGATGGCGCCGTCCGCGCTGGGCTGGCTGACCGCCCTGCTGCAGCGCGGCCTGCGCTTCGACGCCCAGACCCTGTCGACCACCGCCAGCATGGGCGAACGCCTCGGCGGCTTCGGCGGCCAGTTCCTGTGGGCGGTGCTGCCGGTCGGCGCGGTGACGATCCTGGTCGCGATGGCGACCGGCTTCGCGATCGGCGGCTGGAACTTCACGACCAAGCCGCTGATGCCCAACTTCGGCAAGCTCAATCCGCTGACCGGCCTGCCCAAGCTGCTGTCGGCCGACCGCCTGATCGACACCCTGCGCAGCTGCCTGCTGGCGCTGGTGCTGGGCGGCGTCGGCGCCTTCTACCTGGCGCAGCAGATGCCGGCCTTCGCCGCGACGCTGGCGCTGCCGCTGCCGGCGGCGCTGGCCCAGGCCGGCAGCGACGTGATGTTCGGCCTGCTGCTGCTGGCGCTGACGCTGGCCGGCTTTGCCGTCGTCGACGTGCCGCTGCAGCGCTTCCAGCACGCCAAGCGCCTGAAGATGAGCCACCAGGAAGTCAAGCAGGAGCACAAGGAGCAGGAAGGCAACGTCGAGGTCAAGAGCAAGGTCAAGGCGCGCATGCGCGAGATGGCCAACCGCCGCATGCTCGCCGCGGTGCCGAAGGCCGACCTGGTCGTGATGAACCCGACCCACTACGCCGTCGCGCTGAAGTACGACGAGGACAAGGGCGGCGCGCCGCGCGTCGTCGCCAAGGGCGCCGACCTGATGGCCATGCGCATCCGCGACACCGCCAGGGCCGCCGAGGTGCCGGTGCTGCAGGCCGCGGTGTTGGCCCGCGCCCTCTATGCCCACGCCGAACTCGACCGCGAGGTGCCGGTGGCGCTGTACGGCGCCGTCGCCCAGGTGCTGGCCTACGTCTACCAGCTGCGCGCCGCGCTCGCCGGCCAGGTGCCGATGCCCGGCGCCCTGCCCGAGCTGCCGGTGCCGGCCGAACTCGATCCGCACAACAAGCCCGCCGCTGCCGGAGCCGCCGCATGAACCCGATGCTCGCCCGAGTGCAATCCATCCTCGGCCCCAACGCCCGCGCCATCCGCAGCCTCGCGGTGCCGATGCTGGTGCTGATGGTGCTGGCGATGATGGTGCTGCCGCTGCCGCCGCTGCTGCTGGACCTGCTGTTCACCTTCAACATCGCGCTGGCGCTGATGGTGATGATGGTCGGCGCCTACATGGTGCGGCCGTTGGACTTCTCGGCCTTCCCGGCGGTGATCCTGCTGACCACGCTGCTGCGGCTGTCGCTCAACGTCGCCTCGTCGCGCGTCGTGCTGCTGGAAGGCCACACCGGCCCCGGCGCGGCCGGCGCGGTGATCGAGAGCTTCGGCCACTTCCTGATCGGCGGCAACT
>CAZUUU010000322.1:0-2964 GCA_964622685.1 uncultured Methylibium sp. | reverse complement strand
AACTGCGCGCCCACATCGGCGCCCTGCGCCAGGCGCCCGCGCAGCCGCCGGCCGGAGCGGCCGCATGAGCGCGCGCCACGGCGAGCGCCTCGCGCCCTGGCTGCTGCTGATCGCGGTGCTGGTGCTGTGGGAGGCGATCTGCGCCGGCTTCCAGGTCAGCGAGTTCATCTTCCCCAGCCCCTCGCGCATCGCCAGCCAGCTGGTCGAGTTCCACGCCGTCATCGCCCAGCACGCCTGGCGCACCTTCTGGGTCACGATGCTGGGCTTCGCGCTGGCGATCGTCGTCGGCGTGATGCTGGGCTTCCTGATCGGCAGCTCGCGCCTCGCCTATGCGGCCGTCTATCCGCTGATGACGGCCTTCAACGCGCTGCCCAAGGCGGCCTTCGTGCCCATCCTGGTGGTGTGGTTCGGCATCGGCGCCGGGCCGGCGGTGCTGACGGCCTTCCTGATCAGCTTCTTCCCGATCATGGTCAACATCGCGACCGGCCTGGCGACGCTGGAGCCCGAACTCGAGGACGTGCTGCGCGTGCTGGGCGCGAAGCGCTGGGACGTGCTGGTCAAGGTCGGGCTGCCGCGCTCGCTGCCCTATTTCTATGCCTCGCTCAAGGTCGCGATCACGCTGGCCTTCGTCGGCACCACGGTGAGCGAGATGACCGCCTCGAACGAGGGCATCGGCTACCTGCTGATCAGCGCCGGCTCGAGCATGCAGATGGGCCTGGCCTTCGCCGGCCTGGTGGTGATCGGCGCGATGGCGATGCTGATGTACGAGCTGTTCGCGCTGGTCGAGAAGCGCACCACCGGCTGGGCGCACCGCGGTTCGCAGGGCGGCTGACGCAGCTCGCAGCCGCCATCGTGCACCTTTTGGGATACCAGATGGTGGGCATGGCCCTTGCACGCCGGGCCGGCATCCTGCGCCGCGCGCACCCCCAGCACACCCCCGGGAGGATCCGATGAAACCCATGCCCCTGCGCCGTTCACGAGTCGCCCTGTGCGCCACCGTCGCCGCTGCGGCCTGGCTGGTCGCGGCCGCACCGGCCCGGGCCCAGGCGACGGTGCAGCTGTCCGGCATGATCGACATCGGCCTGGGGCGCTTCCAGCGACCGGAAGAGCAGATCGGCCCCAACACCGCCGTGACCGGCTGGAACAAGATCTACAAGGTCGACCGCAACAACGAGCAGACCAGCTACTGGGGCCTGTCCGGCAAGGAAAGCCTGGGCGGCGAGCTGTCGGCGGTGTTCCGCATCGAGGCCTTCTTCCAGCCCGACACCGGCGCCAGCGGACGCTACCCGACCGACACCTACTTCGGCCGCGACGCCTACGTCGGCCTGTCCAGCGCCAGCCTCGGCGAGCTGCGCCTCGGCCGCAACGGCACGCAGCTCTTCGCCGCGAGCTGGATGCACAACCCCTTCGGTTCGGGCTTCGGCTGGGCCCCGACGATCCGCCACATCTTCAGCGGCGGCGAGGGCAAGGTGCGCGGCGACTCGGGCTGGAGCAACGCGGTCGCCTACTACTCGCCCAGGTTCGGCGGCTTCTCCGGCGGCGCGATGCTCGCGGCCGGCGAGGGCGACACCAGCGCCGGCGGCGTCGGCACCGTCAAGGCCTACAGCGTCGGCGCCGGCTACGCGGGCGGCCCGTTCTCGGCCAACCTCGTCCATCAGGACGTCGAGGCCGGCAACACCGGCGGCCGCTCGCAGAAGACCACCCTGCTGGGCGCCAGCTACAACCTCGGCTACGCGCGGCTGCAGGCGCAGTTCGCCTTCATCGACGACGACCCGACCGGGGTCGAGGACAAGATCCTCCAGGTCGGCGCCGCCATCCCGGCCGGCCCCGGCAGCGTGCTCGTCTCCTATGGGCTGGACAAGACCACGTCGGTGGCCAGCACCGAACTGTCGACGCTGACGATCGGCTACCGCTACGAGTTCTCGAAGCGCACCGACCTCACCGCGGCCGTGATGCGCGAGGAGCAGGACGCCGGCCGCACCGCCTTCAAGACCTACGCCGCCGACATCACCGGCACGAGCTACGGCATCGGCGTGCGGCACCGCTTCTGAACGACAGCGCCGGCCGAGTGCTCGCGTGATCCCGGCCGGCTTTCCCAACCCCGACCCCAGCGTCGCGCAGCAACTGGCGGCGCTGCGACGCGCCAACGCGGTCGCGCGCCGCGCGATGGCCGAGGGGCGCCACCCCTTCGGCGCCCTGCTGCTCGCCCCCGACCACCAGACGGTGATCGCCGAGCAGGGCAACCTCGGCAGCGTCGAGCACGCCGAGGCCGTGCTGGCGCGCAGCGTCGCGCAGCGCGAGGCCGCGACCTACCTGTGGGGCTGCACGCTGGTGACGACCTTCGAGCCCTGCGCGATGTGCGCCGGCACGATCTACTGGGCCCACATCGGCCGCGTGGTCTACGGCGCCGGCGAGACCGCCCTGCGCGCGCTGACCGGCGCGCATCCCGAGAACCCGACGCTGGACCTGCCCTGCCGCAGCGTCTTCGCGGCCGGGCAGAAGCCGGTGCGCGTCTTCGGTCCCTGTGCCGACCACGATGCGGCGCTGGCCGACGAACTGCTCGCGCCGCACCGGCGCTTCTGGGCACCGCGCTGAAGGCCCGCCCAGGCCGCCCGTGCACGCCGCTCG
This sequence comes from uncultured Methylibium sp., assembly GCA_964622685.1. Lineage (GTDB taxonomy): Bacteria > Pseudomonadota > Gammaproteobacteria > Burkholderiales > Burkholderiaceae_C > Methylibium. The sequence continues at coordinate 336 of CAZUUU010000322.1, read as the reverse complement.
CGATCGGACCTAGACTGAGGCCATGCCCCGCACCCCGCTCCGCAAACCCGTCCGCCGCGCCGCGCCCGCCCTCGCCGCCGTGCCGGCCGACGGCGCGCGCAACAGCCTCGCCGAACAGGCCTACACGCGGCTCAAGGCCGAGATCCACGACTTCCGCCTGGTGCCGGGCGACCGCTTCTCGGAGGCCGAGGTCGGCGAGCGGCTCGGCGTCAGCCGCACGCCGGTGCGCGAGGCGCTGTTCCGGCTGCGCAACGAGGGCTTCCTCGAGGTCGAGTCCAAGTCCGGCTGGCACGTCAAGCCCATCGACTTCGGCAAGCTCGAGCAGCTCTACGACCT
>CAZUUU010000321.1:0-3000 GCA_964622685.1 uncultured Methylibium sp. | reverse complement strand
CCTCGTGAAGGCGCAGGCCGAGCGCGAGGGCCTCGACCTGATCTTCAAGGCGGCCGGCTTCGAGTGGCGCGAGCCCGGCTGCTCGATGTGCCTGGCGATGAACGCCGACCGGCTGGAGCCGGGCGAACGCTGCGCCTCGACCAGCAACCGCAACTTTGAAGGCCGGCAGGGCGCCGGCGGACGCACCCACCTCGTCAGTCCCGCGATGGCGGCGGCGGCGGCGCTGGAAGGGCATTTCGTCGACGTGCGGCGCCTGTCCTGAACCGAAAGCCCGACGCCCATGCAAGCCTTCCGCATCCACCAGGGACTGGTCGCGCCGATCGACCGCGAGAACGTCGACACCGACGCGATCATCCCCAAGCAGTTCCTCAAGTCGATCAAGCGCAGCGGCTTCGGCCCGAACCTGTTCGACGAGTGGCGCTATCTCGACCACGGCGAGCCGGGACAGGACCCGGCGACGCGCAAGCCCAACCCGGACTTCGTGCTGAACCAGCCGCGCTACCAGGGCGCCTCGGTCCTGCTGGCGCGCCGGAACTTCGGCTGCGGCTCGAGCCGCGAGCATGCGCCCTGGGCGATCGACCAGTACGGTTTCCGCGCGCTCATCGCGCCGAGCTACGCCGACATCTTCTTCAACAACTGCTACAAGAACGGACTGCTGCCCATCCAGCTGTCCGAGTCGCAGGTGGCGCGGCTGTTCGACGAGGTGGCGGCCTTCCCCGGCTACAGCCTCACGATCGACCTGGAGCGCCAGGTCGTCGTCAAGCCCGACGGCAGCGAGCTCGGCTTCGAGATCGAGCCCTTCCGCAAGCACTGCCTGCTGGGCGGCCTGGACGACATCGGCCTGACCCTGAGTCACGCCGACAAGATCCGCGCCTACGAGGCCGAGCGCCTGCTGCGCAAGCCCTGGCTGGCCCACACGCTGTCGAGCCGGCCGTGAGCGGGGAAACGCGCCTCTTCAAGCTGCTGCTGCACCGCTGGTGGCTGGCGCTGCTGCTGATGGGCGCGTGCTTCGTGGCCTTCGGCTTCGCATCGCTGAACCTGCTGGCGCTGCTGCAGGCCAATTTGCGGTTCCTGGCCGAGTACGGCGTCGATGCCGTGCGCGAAGGGGCGCTGGAGCAGCTGTTCGAGCTGGTGGTCTACGGTTACGCGGCGGCGGGTTTCTACGTGGTGTTCAAGGTGTGCGAGAAGGCCTTGGTGTGGCGCATCACCCACCATGACGAGGACAGGACTTCATGAAGATCGCCGTGTTAGCCGGGGACGGCATCGGTCCCGAGATCGTCGCCGAGGCGGTGAGGGTGCTGCACGCGCTCGACCTGCGTTTCGAGCTGGAGACGGCGCCCGTCGGCGGAGCCGCCTACGAGGCCGCCGGGCATCCCCTCCCCGAGGCGACGCTGAAGCTCGCGCAGGCGGCCGACGCCGTGCTGTTCGGTGCCGTCGGCGACTGGAAGTACGACAAGCTCGACCGGCCGCTGCGGCCCGAGCAGGCGATCCTGGGGCTGCGCAAGCACCTCGACCTGTTCGCCAACTTCCGCCCGGCGATCTGCTATCCGCAGCTGACGCACGCATCGAGCCTCAAGCCGGAGCTGGTGGCCGGCCTGGACATCCTCATCATCCGCGAGCTGACCGGCGACATCTACTTCGGCCAGCCGCGCGGCCGCCGCACCGCCGTCGACGGGCATTTCCCCGGCGCCGAGGAGGCCTACGACACGATGCGCTACAGCCGCCCCGAGATCGAGCGCATCGCGCACGTCGCGTTCCAGGCGGCGAGGAAGCGCGGCGGCAAGCTGACCAGCGTCGACAAGGCCAACGTGCTGGAGACCTTCCAGTTCTGGAAGGACGTGGTGAGCGAGGTCGGCACGCAGTACCCGGACGTGAAGCTCGACCACCTGTACGTCGACAACGCGGCGATGCAGCTGGTCAAGGCCCCGAAGAGCTTCGACGTCATCGTCACCGGCAACATGTTCGGCGACATCCTGAGCGACGAGGCGGCGATGCTGACCGGGTCGATCGGCATGCTGCCGAGCGCCTCGCTGAACGCGAAGCACCAGGGCCTGTACGAGCCCAGCCACGGCAGTGCGCCGGACATCGCGGGCCAGGGCGTGGCCAACCCGCTGGCCACCATCCTGAGCGCGGCGATGATGCTGCGCTTCAGCCTGGACCAGGCCGAGGCCGCCGCGCGCATCGAGACCGCCGTGCAGGGTGTCCTGGAGGACGGGTGGCGCACCGCGGACATCCTGGGGGCCAGGGGCCGCAAGGTCGGGACGAGGGAGATGGGCGACGCCGTGGTCGCCCGTCTCAAGGCCCAGGGCTGACGACGATCATCTGGGCGCCGCGGCCGGTCGCCGCGGCAGACTGACATCACGAGCAAGACGACGAGAGAACGACATGGCAACGACGGTAGTGGGCCTGGTGGGATGGCGCGGCATGGTGGGTTCCGTGCTGATGGACCGCATGCAGGCCGAGAACGACTTCGCGCTGATCGAACCGCTGTTCTTCAGCACCAGCAACGCGGGTGGCAAGGCGCCCGCGATGGCGAAGAACGAGACGACGCTGAAGGATGCGAACGACATCGAGCAGCTGAAGCGCTGCGACATCGTCATCACGGCCCAGGGCGGCGACTACACGACCGAGGTGTTCCCGAAGTTGCGCGCGGCCGGGTGGAAGGGCCACTGGATCGACGCGGCCTCGACGCTGAGGATGAAGGACGACGCAATCATCATCCTCGACCCGGTCAACCTGCCGGTGATCAAGAACGCGCTCGCCAAGGGAGGGCGCAACTGGATCGGAGGCAACTGCACGGTGAGCTGCATGCTGATGGGCGTCGGGGCGCTCTACAAGGCGGGGCTCGTCGAGTGGATGAGCTCGATGACCTACCAGGCCGCCTCGGGCGGCGGCGCGCAGCACATGCGCGAACTGCTCACCCAGTTCGGGACGCTCAATGCCGAAGTCAAGGCGCTGCTCGACGACCCGAAGAGCGCGATCCTCGAGATCGACCGCCGC
>CAZUUU010000320.1:0-3018 GCA_964622685.1 uncultured Methylibium sp. | reverse complement strand
AGCTACATGCTCGAGAACCGCAAGATGATGATGCGGCTCTTCCCCGAGCTGTTCAGCCTGCACCGCGTCGCGCCGGTGGCCCACTACCCGGACCTGCTGCTCGACACGCTGCGCGCGGTGGCACCTAGCGGCGTCAACGAGCCGACCGTCGTGGTGCTGACGCCCGGCATGTACAACAGCGCCTACTTCGAGCACGCCTTCCTGGCCCAGCAGATGGGCGTCGAGCTGGTCGAGGGCAAGGACCTGTTCGTCAAGGACCAGTACCTGTACATGCGCACGACCCAGGGGCCGCGGCGCGTGGACGTGATCTACCGCCGTGTCGACGACGACTTCCTCGACCCCAAGGTGTTCCGGCCCGATTCCACGCTGGGCTGCGCCGGCCTGCTCTCGGTCTACCGCGCCGGCAACGTCAACCTGTCCAACGCGGTCGGCACCGGCGTGGCGGACGACAAGTCGATCTACCCCTACGTGCCGAAGATGATCGAGTTCTACCTCGGCGAGAAGCCCATCCTGAACAACGTGCCGACCTACCTCTGCCGCGAGGCCGAGGACCTGAAGTACGTGCTGGCGCACCTGTCCGAGCTGGTCGTGAAGGAAGTGCACGGCGCCGGCGGCTACGGCATGCTGGTCGGCCCGGCCGCCAGCCAGGCCGAGGTCGAGGCCTTCCGCGCGCAGCTGCTGGCCAACCCCAGCAACTACATCGCGCAGCCCACGCTGGCGTTGTCGACCTGCCCGACCTACGTGGACAGCGGCGTCGCGCCGCGCCACATCGACCTGCGGCCCTTCGTGCTGTCGGGCAAGACCGTGCAGATGGTGCCCGGCGGGCTGACGCGCGTGGCGCTGAAGGAGGGGTCGCTCGTCGTCAACTCCTCGCAGGGTGGCGGCACGAAAGACACCTGGATGCTGGAAGCCTGACCGGGCCTGAAGGGAACACCACCATGCTGTCCCGCACCGCCGACCACCTGTTCTGGATGGCCCGCTACACCGAGCGCGCCGAGAACACCGCCCGCATGCTCGACGTCAACTACCAGACCTCGCTGCTGCCGCAGTCCAGCGAGGCCACCGAGCAGGGCTGGCGCGGCCTGCTGTCGATCAGCGAGCTGACGCGCGACTACCACCGCAAGCACACCAGCGTGAACGCTCGCGAGGTCATGGACTTCATGGTGCGCGACGAGACCAACGCCTCGAGCATCTACTCCTGCCTCAGCGCCGCGCGCGAGAACGCGCGGGCCGTGCGCGGCACGCTGACCACCGAGGTCTGGGAGACCGCCAACACCACCTGGCTCGAGTTCAAGCGCCTGGTGGCCGGTGGCAGCTTCCACCGCGACCCCTCGGAGCTGTTCGAGTGGGTCAAGTTCCGCTCGCACCTGTCGCGCGGCGTCACGCTGGGGACGATGCTGCAGGACGAGAGCTTCCACTTCCTGCGCATCGGCACCTTCCTCGAGCGCGCCGACAACACGGCGCGCCTGCTGGACGTCAAGTTCCACGGCGCCGTCCCCGGCGGGCGCGGCGAGTTCTTCGGTGTGCGCGAGCAGCGCGAGCCGGTCGAGGTCGACTTCTACTACTGGAGCGCGATCCTGCGCACCGTCTCCGGTTTCGAGGTCTACCGCAAGGTCTACCGCAACGTGATCCGCCCCGACAAGGTCGCCGAGCTCCTGATCCTGCGCGCCGACATGCCGCGCTCGCTGGCGGCCTGCATGAACGAGCTCGTCGGCAACCTGAAGATGGTGGCCAACGAGCAGAGCGACGAGACCCTGCGCCGCGCCGGCCGCCTGCGCGCCGACCTCAGCTTCGGTCGCATCGACGAGATCCTGGCCACCGGCCTGCACGCCTTCCTGACGCAGTTCCTCGACCGCGTCGGCGACCTGGGCGTCGGCATCAGCCGGGACTTCCTGGTGCCGGTCTAGCGCTTCTTGCGCGGCGTCCGCTCGTCCACTCTCACGAGGAGCCATCGATGTTCGGTCTGACTTCACTCGGCGTCGTCCATACCCTGATCAGCCTGGTCGCCGTCGCGGCCGGCGTGTGGGCCCTGGCCCGCCACAAGGAGATCGCGCTCGGCAAGCCGCCCGGCAAGACCTACGTCGTGACCACGCTGCTGACGGCACTGACCGGCCTGGGCATCTTCCAGCATGGCGGCTTCGGGCCGCCGCACGTGTTGTCGATCCTGACCCTGCTGGCGCTCGCCGCCGGGGTCGCGATCGAGCTGAAGGGTCTGCTGGGCGCGTGGTCGCGCCAGGGCCGGGCGATCGCCTACACGTCGACGATGCTGTTCCACATGATCCCGGCCTTCACCGAGACGCTGACGCGCGTGCCGCTCGGCGCGCCGTTGCTGCCCAACGCCGAGGCGCCGGAGTTCAAGCCCATCTACGGCACGCTGCTGCTGATCTACGTGGTCGGCCTGGTGCTGCAACTGCGCTGGCTGCGCGGGCAGGGCGTGCGGCCGGCCGCGGCCTGAGCCGCGCCGGCACGGCCGGCGCCGGATCTCGAGCTAGACGTTGCTGGTGGCCCGGACCTCGTCGATCGAGGTCAGGCCCTGCAGCACCTTCTCGATGCCGTCCTGGCGCAGCGTGTGCATGCCTTCGGTCAGCGCCACCTGCTGCAGCTCCTCGGCGCGCGCGCCGGTCTGGATCAGGCGGCGCAGCTCGCGCGAGATCGGCATCAGCTCGTGGATGCCGCAGCGGCCGCGGTAGCCGGTGTGGCCACAGGCGTGGCAACCCGGGCTGTGGAAATGCGTCAGCCGCCCGTCGCGGCCGTAGCGGCCCAGCCAGCCCGCGCGCAGCGCGCTGCGCGCGGCAGCCGGGTCCTGCGGGTGCTGGACGAACAGGTGGTCGTCGAGCAGTTCCTCGACTTCCTCGTCGCTCATCGGGCGGCTGCTGCGGCAGTCGCCGCACAGGCGGCGCACCAGGCGCTGGGCCGCGACCAGCAGCAGCGAGTCGGCGAAGTTGAACGGGTCCATGCCCATGTCGAGCAGGCGCGTCACGGTCTCGGGCGCGCTGTTGGTGTGCAGCGTGGACAGCA
>CAZUUU010000319.1:0-3028 GCA_964622685.1 uncultured Methylibium sp. | reverse complement strand
CTTCGACATGCGCTTCGCCGACCGCCTGTTCGGCGTGTTCCAGCGCCTGCACAGCAGCAGCGACTTTCCCGGCACCGGCGTCGGCCTGGCCTCGGTGCGCCGCATCGTGCAGCGCCACGGCGGGGAGATCTGGGCCGAGGCCGAGCCGGACCGCGGCGCGAAGTTCTACTTCACCTTGCCCGGCTAGAGCCCGGCCCTTCGACAAGCTCAGGGCGAACGGAGCGCTCCGTTCGGGCTGAGCCCGTCGAAGCCCCGCGCGGGATCAGAGCGAGGCCGGCGCCGACAGCAGTTCGACCGCAGCGAGCATGCGCTCGCATTCGGCTTCGAGCGTGCGGCCCTGCGACTCGGCCAGCTTGCGCAGCTTGTCCAGCGCCGGGGCGCGCGCCAGCGAGTAGCGGTGCATCACGATGCCGATCGCGATCGCCACCACGTCGCTCAGCGGATCGCCGTGCGCGACCAGCGCTTCGTTCGCGGGCCGCGCGGCCGCGCGCAGCCGCGCGAAGGCCGCCTCGACCGCCGGCACGATCTGCTGCATGTCGACCGGCTTGATCAGGTGGTCCAGCGCGCCCAGCGCCTGCACCTGGGCCACGGTGGCGGCATCCGAGAACGCCGAGAGGAACATGAAGGGCACGGCACCGTGGTCGCGCAGGTAGGCGGCGACGTCGAAGCCGCTCTTGCCTTCCATGCGGATGTCCAGCAGCGCCAGGTCGGGGCGGCGCTCGCGGGCCTGGAGGATGGCCTCGTCGCCGTTGTCGGCGTCGATGACCTCGTAGCCGGCCTGGGACAGGCCGTGGGCCAGCGTCGCCAGTACCAGGCGGTCGTCGTCGACGACCAGGATCTTGCCCTTGCTTCCCATCGAACGCCCCGACCCTGTTGTTGTTGTCGCTCCGATTCTCGATCAGGCCCCGCCGCGCGCAAGCGGACCGACCCGCCCTGCGTCGCGGCCTCGCATCGAGGCCGGCCCTGTCAGGCCGGAACGCCCAGCCGCGTGAGGCCCGGCGGCCGCAGCGTGACGCTGGCGAGCACCCGGCCGCCCTCGCCGGTCAGCGCGAGGCTGGCGCTGCGCCGCGGCAGCAGCGCCCGCACCAGGCCCAGGCCGAACACGCCGGCGCCGACGCGCTCGAGGCTGAAGCCCTCGGGCAGCCGCCCGTCGTTGCGGATCTCGATGCGCACGTCGTCGGCGCCGTTGACCAGCGTGCAGTCGACCGCCCCGTCGGCGCCGTGCTTGAGGGCATTGCCCAGCAGTTCGTTCAGCGTCAGCGCGACCGGGATGGCCTCGGCCTCGGGCAGCGCCCATTGCGGCGCTCCCGCCGGCTCGTCGGGCAGCCGCACCGCGATGGTCCGGCCGCTGCCGCGCGACAGCCCGGCGGCGATGGCCTCGACCAGGCTGGCCAGGCGCAACGGCCCGCGGCCGCCGACCTGCAGGCCGTAGACCTGCGCGATCGCCTGCACCTGGCCGACCGCCTCCTGGATGGCCGGTGCCACGTCCGGCTGGCGCTGCGCGATCTGCGTCAGCAGCCCGGCCACGCCCTGCAGGTTGTTCTTGATGCGGTGGTGCACTTCCTTCACCAGCATCTCGCGCTGCGCGATCTCGGCCTGCAGGCGCGCCGCCTCGGCAGTGCGCTGCTCGGTGACGTTGCTCGCCACCTGCAGCACCGCGTCCGGCGGCTGGCCGGGCTGGGCCAGCGGCAGGTAGCGCGCGTCCCAGACCTGGGTCTGGCCGTCGCGCTCGAAGCGGTATTCGCGGCGCGTGACCTCGCCCTCGCGGCCGTCGGCCAGCGCCGCACGCAGGTCGTCGACGATCAGGCGGCCTTCGACCGGCAGCGGCAGTTCCTCGGGCCGCCGGCCGACGATCTGCTCGGCCGGCAGGCCGATCACCTCGGCGGCCACCGCGTTGACCTGGCGCAGCGCGCCGCTGCCGGCGTCGAACAGCGTGATCGCGACCGGCGACATCTCGATCACGCGCTGCAGCGAGGCCTGGGCCTGCAGCGAGCGCGCCTCGGCCTCGCGCCGCCGGTCGATGTCGAGCAGCGCGTAGGTCAGCTGCGGCTGTTCGGCGTCGCCGGTCGCGACCGCGTTGCCGACCACCCAGAAGGCCCGGCCGTCGCGCGCCTGCACGCGGCACTCGAAGCTCGCGCCCGACGGTTCGATCGGCAGCGCCGGCGCCGCCAGTTGCGCCGGCGCCCGCCGGAACGGGTGCTGCGCCTCGGCCGTGGCGACACAGGCCAGCGGCTGGTGATGGAAGTCGGCCAGGTCGCCGCCGAACATGCGGCGCGCCGAGCGGTTCATCCACTCGATGCCCTGCGGCCCGACGGTGACGATGCCGACGAAGACCGAGTCGAGGATGGCGCGCGTCAGTTCGGCCTGCTGCGCCATCGCGGCCTCGGTGCGCTCGCGCTCGCCGGCCAGGCGCTCGAGCTCGCCCTGCTGGCGCTTCAGGCGCGAGATGTCGGACAGCACCGCGACGACCTCCTGCTCGGGCCCGACCGGGCCGATGCGCCGCGCCGACAGCGCGATCCACTGCGGCGGCCGCTCGGGCAGCAGGATCTCGACCTCGGTCTCGTAGAGGCCGGCGTCGGCCAGCGCCTGCTCGGCCTCGTCGACCACCAGGCGCGCCTGCGGCTGGGCGGCGAACAGCTCGCGCACGCTGCAGCCGGCCACCGCGCCGGCCGCGATGCCCAGCATGCGCTCGAAGCGCCGGTTGCAGCGCACCAGCATGTTGCCGCGCAGGTAGGCGATGCCGGCGGTCGAGCTCTCGAGGATGCTCGACAGCTCGCGCAGCAGCTCCTCGCTGCGCGAGCGGTTGCGTTCCTGCTCGGTGACGTCGAGCGTCACGACCGACGCAGCGCTGCCCTCGCGCGGCTCGATGCGCGTCAGCAGCCAGCGCGTGCCCAGCTGCGGATGGCGCACCGCGTAGCGCGCCTGCGCGGCCTCGCCGGCACGCAGCGCGGCCTGCAGGCGGTCGAAGGCGGGCAGCGAGTCGGCCAGGATCTGCTCGCGCGCCACGTCGTGCACCGCGACCTCGACG
>CAZUUU010000318.1:0-3044 GCA_964622685.1 uncultured Methylibium sp. | reverse complement strand
ACGATGCGCACGTTCGGGTTGCTGGTGCCGATGATGAGCTTGCGGCTCTTCTCCGGGTCCTCCAGGACCTCGATGCCGGCGGCCTTCAGCAGCGGCAGGGTCTCGTCGAAGATGCGGCCCTTGGACAGGGCCAGCGTGATCGTGCCGTTGCTCATTTGATCCGCTCGATGTCCGCGCCGATGCCGCGCAGCTTGGCTTCCATGCGGTCGTAGCCGCGGTCCAGGTGGTAGATGCGGTCGACCACCGTCTCGCCGCTGGCCACCAGGCCGGCGATCACCAGGCTGGCGGAGGCGCGCAGGTCGGTGGCCATCACGATCGCGCCGGACAGCGTCTCGACGCCCTGCACCACCGCGGTGTGCCCGTCGACGACGATGTTGGCGCCCAGGCGCACCAGCTCGTTGACGTGCATGAAGCGGTTCTCGAAGATCGTCTCGGTGATGAGCGCCGTGCCCTCGGCCATGCAGTCCAGCGCCATGAACTGCGCCTGCATGTCGGTCGGGAAGGCCGGGTACTCGCTGGTGCGGAAGCCCACCGCCTTGAGCCGGCCGTCGGAGCGCACACGCACGCCGCCACCCTCCGCCTCCACCCGGGCGCCGGCCTCGCGCAGCTTCTCGATCACCGCGTCCAGGTGCTCGGCCCGGGCGCCCTTCAGCAGCACGTCGCCCCCGGTCGCCGCCACGGCGCACAGGAAGGTGCCGGCCTCGATGCGGTCGGGCACGATGCGGTGGCCTCCCTGCGGCGCGTGCAGTCGCTTAACGCCCTGGATGCGGATCTGGCTCGTGCCCTGGCCCTCGATCCGGGCCCCCATCGCGATCAGCAACTCGGCCAGGTCGGGGATCTCGGGCTCGCGGGCAGCGTTCTCGAGCACCGTCTCGCCGTCGGCCAGGGTGGCGGCCATCAGCAGGTTCTCGGTGCCGGTCACGGTGACCATGTCGGTCGTGATGCGGGCGCCCTTCAGGCCGTCCGGCGCCTTGGCGAGGATGTAGCCGTGCTCGACGCTGATCTGCGCACCCATCGCCTGCAGGCCCTTGATGTGCTGATCGACCGGCCGCGAGCCGATCGCGCAGCCGCCCGGCAGCGACACCGTGGCCTCGCCGAAGCGCGCCAGCAGCGGCCCCAGCACCAGGATCGAGGCGCGCATGGTCTTGACCAGGTCGTACGGCGCCTCGGGGCTGGTCACGCGACCGGCATCGATGCTCACCACGTCGGGGCGGTCGGCGCTGCGCTCGGCACTCGCCCCCATGTTGCGCAGCAGCTTCAGCGTGGTCGCGACGTCCTGCAGGCTGGGCACGTTGTGCAGCGTGACCGGCTCATCGGTCAGCAGCGCGGCGCACAGCTCCGGCAACGCCGCGTTCTTGGCGCCGGAGATGGTGACCTCGCCCTTCAGGGCTCGGCCGCCGCGGATGATGAGTTTGTCCATGGTGCGGTGGCATCGACCGCCCCATCCACGCGCCTGCACGACCCGCCCTCGACCGCGAGGGAGCGCACAGGCCGCGCCAACAGGGCGGCCCGTGTTCAGTGGTGGTGGGCGACGGCGCCGCGGGCCACGGGGCCCTGCAGCGCGAATTCGGCCGGCGTCAACGTCTTCATCGACAGCGCGTGGATTTGTTCGCGCATTCTATCGCCCAGGGCGGCGTAGACGCGCTGGTGGCGCTGGATGCGGCTGAGGCCGTCGAACTCGGCCGCGACGATGGTGGCGAAGAAGTGGCGCCCGTCGCCCTCCACCTGCAGGTGCTCGCAGGCGAGCCCTTGCGCGATGTAGCGCTGCACGTCGTCGGCGGTCGGTTCGGCCATGTCTCGATTCTACGAGCGCAGCTTGTAGCCGATCCTGAGCAGATGCAGCGCGATGGCGGCCACGACCGCGAAGCTCGCGGTCACGACGGCCAGGCTGACCCAGGGCGAGACGTCGCTGACGCCGAAGAAGCCGCGCCGGAAGCCGTCGATCATGTAGAAGAAGGGGTTGAGGTGGCTGGCGCCCTGCCAGAAGGCCGGCAGCGAACCGACCGAATAGAACACGCCCGACAGGAAGGTCATCGGCATCACGATGAAGTTCTGGAAGGCCGCGATCTGGTCGAACTTCTCCGCCCACAGCCCGGCGACCAGGCCCAGCGCCCCCATCATCCCCGCGCCCAGCACGGCGAACACCAGCACCCAGCCGGGCTCGGCCAGGCCCGGCGGCGCGACCCACACGGTGACGGCCAGCACGCCGATGCCGACCACGAGGCCGCGCAGCACCGAGGCGCCGACGTAGGCCCCGAACCAGGCCCAGTGCGACAGCGGCGTGACCAGCAGGAACACCAGGTTGCCGGTGACCTTGCTCTGGATCAGCGAGGAGCTGCTGTTCGCGAACGCGTTCTGCAGCACGCTCATCATCACCAGGCCGGGGATCAGGAAGCTGGTGTAGCCCACGCCGGGGAAGGCTTGCACGTGCTGGTCGAGCACATGGCCGAAGATCAGCAGGTACATCACCGCGGTGAGCACGGGCGCGGCCACGGTCTGGAAGGCCACCTTCCAGAACCGCAGGATCTCCTTGCGGAACAGCGTGCCGGCGCCCTCGAGGCTGGTGGACGCGCTCATCGGTCCGCACCTCCCATGATCTCGAGGAACACGTCCTCCAGGTCGGCGCGGCCGATCTCGAGGTCTTCGATCTTGACGCCGGCGCCGCGCAGCCGCGCCAGCAGCTGCTCGACCTCGGCCGCGTCGTGCGCCTTCACCTGCGCGATGCGGCCGGTGACGCGCGCCTGCGCGGCCAGCTCGGGCGGCAGCGCCGAGTCGGTCTTGAAGCGCAGCATGGTGCCGGCGCGGCCGGCCAGCAGCGCGCTGGTGCGGTCCAGCGCCACGAGCCGACCCTGCTTGAGCATGCCGATGCGGCCGCACAGCGCCTCGGCTTCTTCGAGGTAGTGGGTGGTCAGCAGCACCGTGTGGCCCTCGCGGTTCAGGCGCGAGACGAACTGCCACAGTGTCTGCCGCAGCTCCACGTCGACGCCGGCCGTGGGCTCGTCGAGCACGATCACCGGCGGGCGGTGCACCAGCGCCTGCGCCAC
>CAZUUU010000317.1:0-3054 GCA_964622685.1 uncultured Methylibium sp. | reverse complement strand
TACGCGCTGAAGGACCTGGTGTCGCAGGTGCTGACCTTCGACTACCTCGGTGCGCTGGCGGTGTCGGTGGCCTTCCCGCTGCTGCTGGTGCCGCAGCTCGGCCTGGTGCGCACCGGCGTGGCCTTCGGCCTGCTCAATGCGGCGGTTGCGGTGTGGGCGCTGTGGCTGTTCCGCGGCGAGCTGCGGGCCCTGCGGGCGCACGCGCTCGCCTGCGCGGGGGTCATCGCCGCCTTGATCGCCGCCTTTGCCGGCGCCGACCGCCTGACGACCTGGGCCGAGGACCGCTTCTACGGCGATCGCATCGTCTTCAGCCAGACCTCGGCCTACCAGCGCGTGGTCGTGACCGCCGGATCGGGCGGCGTGCGGCTCTACCTCAACGGCAACCTGCAGTTCCACTCGCGCGACGAGTACCGCTACCACGAGGCCCTGGTGCACCCGGTGATGGCGGCGCACGGCGCGCCCAGGCGCGTGCTGGTGCTGGGCGGCGGCGACGGCATGGCGGTGCGCGAGGTGCTGAAGCACCCGTCGGTCGAGCAGGTCACGCTGGTCGAGCTGGACCCGGCCATGACGCGGCTGTTCTCGGCCGAGCCGCTGCTGGCGGCGCTGAACGGCGAGTCGCTGAAGTCGCCGAAGCTGCGCATCGTCAACGACGACGCCTTCGGCTGGCTGGACCGCAACGACGGGTTCTTCGACATCGTCATCGTCGACTTTCCCGATCCCAGCAACCATGCGATCGGCAAGCTCTACTCGACGAGCTTCTACGCGCTGCTGGCGCGCCGTCTCGCGGCTTCCGGTTACGCGGTGATCCAGAGCACCTCGCCGCTGATCGCGCGCAAGAGCTACTGGACGGTGGTCAGCACGGTCGAGGCGGTCGACCTCACCGCCACGCCCTATCACGCGCACGTGCCGAGCTTCGGTGAGTGGGGCTTCATCGTCGCGAGCCGGCGGCCGCTGGCCATGGAGGCCCTGACCGCGCGGCTGCCCGAGGGGCTGCGCTTCCTGAGCGCGTCGGGATTGCCGGCGCTGTTCGACTTTCCGCCCGACATGGCGCGCGTGCCGGCCGAGCCGAACCGCCTGAGCACCCAGGGCCTGGTCCACACCTTCGAGGAGGAATGGGGACGCCTGCACGAGTGAGCGGTCGGCGCCGCCGGCTGCTGCTGGGCGGCGCGGCGCTGCCCTGGCTGGCCGGCTGCGAGCGCCGCATCGCCGACATCCCCGGCGGCTGGGTCGGCGCCGATGCCAGGCGCGGGCACGCGCTGCGCGATGGCGGCCTGCCTCGCGCGCCTGCGGGCGAGGCGAAGCGCTGCGCCGTCGCGATCGTCGGTGCGGGCGTGTCAGGACTGGCCGCGGCGCGCGCGCTGGCCCGGGCGGGCGTCGACGACTTCCGCCTCTTCGAGCTCGAGGACGGCGCCGGCGGCAATGCCCGCGCGCATGCGATGGGCGGCATGCGCTGTCCGCTGGGCGCGCACTACCTGCCGCTGCCGGGGCCCGAGGCGCACGAGGTCGCCGAGCTGCTGCACGACCTGGGCATCGCGCGCCAGGAGCTCGGTCGCACCGTCTACGACGAGCGCCAGCTCTGCCACGCGCCGCAGGAGCGCATCTTCGTGCCCGATCCGCAGCCCGGCGCGCACGGCGCCGGCCGCTGGCACGAGGGCCTGCTGCCGCTGGACGGCGCGTCGCCGACGGTCCTGGCGCCGCTGCGCCGCTTCTCCGCCGACCTGCGCGAGCTGCAGCGCACGCTGAGCTTTGCCGTGCCGACCCTGCGCAGCCGCTGGAGCGCCGGCCTCGCGGCGCTCGACGCACAGAGCTTCGCGGCCTGGCTGGCCGCGCGCGGCCACGACGACCCGCGGCTGCGCGCCTACCTCGACTACTGCTGCCGCGACGACTACGGCGCCGGGCTCGGCCTGGTGTCGGCCTGGGCCGGCGTCCACTACTTCGCCAGCCGCCACGGCTTCGGCGCGCCGGGCGACGAGAGCGACGCCGACGCCTCCGACGGCGTGCTGACCTGGCCCGAAGGCAATGCCCACCTGACGGAGCGGCTGGCCCAGGGGCTGGGCGAGCGCTTGCGCAGCGGTGTCGTCGCGACGCGCATCGAGACCGGCCGGCACGAGGTCGCGCTGGAGATCTGGGACGCGCGCTCGGCGCGCGCCGAACGCTGGACCGCGCGCCAGCTGATCGTCTGCGCGCCGCTCTTCGTCTCCCGACGCTTGATCGATGCGCCGCCGCCGGCCCTGGCCGAGCTCGCGCCGCGCCTGGCCTACGCGCCCTGGCTGGTCAGCAACCTTCAGCTGCGCGAGCCGCTGCAGGACCGCCCCGGCCCGGCCCCGGCCTGGGACAACGTCATCGCCGGCAGCGCCGCGCTGGGCTATGTCGACGCCATGCACCAGAGCCTGCGCCCGGTCCCGGGGCCGACCGTGCTGACGCATTACTGGGCGCTGGGCGGGCAGTCGACGGCCGAGCTGCGGGCGCAGCGGGCGAAGTTGCTCGAAGGGCCGTGGGAAGGCTGGCGCGACGCGGTCCTGGCCGACCTGCAGCAGGCTCATCCGGACCTGCCGGGCAAGGTCGAGCGCATCGACAGCATGCGCTACGGCCACGCGATGCTGGTGCCGACATCCGGCTTGCGCGGCGATCCGGCGCTGGCGGCGCTGGCCCGCCCCCAGGGGCGCGTGCACTTCGCCCATGCCGACCTGTCGGCCCACTCGGTGTTCGAGGAGGCCTACACCCGCGGGACGCTGGCGGGCTCCGCGGCGGCGGCCGCGCTCTGAGCCGGGCGCGGTCCGCACCGCGGTGCGGTCATTGAGTTTGCCGATCACCCGCATACCTTCTATCAATGCGCGGAATGACGCGGCGCACAAATAATCTGGGCATGCGGGTTTACCCGCCTGTTTTTCCAACCAACCCGACGAGGACGCCATGTCGCTGATCAACACCCAGGTCCAACCGTTCAAGGCCCAGGCCTTTCACAACGGCAAGTTCATCGAGGTCACCGAGCAGAGCCTGAAGGGCAAGTGGTCGGTGCTCGTGTTCATGCCGGCCGCCTTCACCTTCAACTGC
>CAZUUU010000316.1:0-3072 GCA_964622685.1 uncultured Methylibium sp. | reverse complement strand
CGCGCTGCGCGGCAACGACCTGGCGGCGCCGGCGCTCAACGGCGTCGTGGAGCTTTCCAGCGTCGCCATCGGCGACACGCTGTCCCTCGCCGACGACACCGTGCTGCTGACACTGGGGGCGCGCCGCCAGACCCTGGAATCGCAGAACTACGCCTACAACACCGGCGTGGCCGCGGCGCCCTACGGGCAGAGCCGCACCAGCCCGGTCGCCGGCGTGGTCTGGAAGGCCACGCAGCAGGTCTCGGTCTACGGCAACTACGTCGAGGGCCTGACGCAAGGCGAGACGGCGCCGGCCACGGCCAACGGCGCACCCGTCGTGAATCGCGGCGAGATGCTCGCGCCCTACGTCAGCAGGCAGAAGGAGATCGGCACGAAGTTCGACGGCGGCCGCCTCGGCGGTGGCATCGCGCTGTTCGCGACGACGAGGCCGCGCGCCTACACCAACGCTGCGCAGGTCTTCACCTCCGGCGGCCGCGACGAGCACCGCGGCATCGAGGCCACCGTGCATGGCATCGCGATGCCGGGCCTCAAGCTGCTCGGCGGCGCGACCTGGCTCGACGCGAAGCAGCGCAGCACCGGCTCGGCGGCGACCGACGGCAAGCGCGTGATCGGCGTGCCGCGGCTGCAGGCGAACGTCGGCGTCGAGTGGGCGGTGCCGGCGATCGACGGGCTCGCCCTCGACGCACGCGTGGTCCGCACAGGGTCCAGCTACGCCAATGCCGCCAACACGCTCGAAGTCCCGGGCTGGACGCGGCTCGACCTCGGCCTGAGCTACCTGCTCGACGTCGGCCAGCGACTCCTGACGCTGCGCGCGCGTATCGACAACGCCACCGACCGCAGCTACTGGTCTTCGGTCGGCGGCTTTCCAGGCTCTGGCTACCTCGTCGTCGGCGCGCCGCGCACCGTCGGCCTCAGCGCAAGCGTCGACTTCTGAGCCCTGGCCTTCCGTCCCCCTTCGAGATGCCCGCCATGACCACCGCCCGCCTCAAGACCTGGCTCTGGATCCACAAGTGGTCCAGCCTGGTCTGCACCGTCTTCATGCTGCTGCTGTGCCTGACCGGCCTGCCGCTGATCTTCCACCACGAGATCGGTCACCTGCTCGGCACCGAGGTCGAGGCGCCGGAGCTGCCCGCCGACACGCCGCGCGCCGACCTCGACCGCGTGCTGGCGATCGCGCAGGAGCGCGCGCCGGGCAAGGTCGTGCAGTTCATGTCGCAGGAGATCGACGACGACAGGTTCTGGTACGTGACGCTCGGCGACACGCCGCTCGACGACGACCACCAGAAGACCGTCGCCGTCGACGCCCGCAGCGCCGCCGTGCTGGCCGAGCCGAAGTTCGACGAAGGCTTCATGTACGTGATGTTCAAGCTGCACGTCGACCTGTTCGCCGGCCTGCCGGGCACGCTCTTCCTCGGCCTGATGGGACTGCTGCTGGTGGTCGCCATCGTCTCCGGCGTGGTGCTCTATGCGCCCTTCATGCGCAAGCTGACCTTCGGCGAGGTGCGGCGTGGCGGCGCGCCGCGCACCCAGTGGCTGGACCTGCACAACCTGCTGGGCGCGGTCACGCTGGTGTGGGCCTTCGTCGTCGGGCTGACCGGCGTCATCAACACGCTGGGCGAGCCGCTGTTCAAGCTGTGGCAGGCAACCGAGGTGTCCGGGATGATCGCGCCCTACAAGGGCCAGCCGGCGCCGGCGACGCTGGGCTCGATGCAGCGCGCCTGGGAGGGCGCGCAGGCGCTCGAGCCGCAGATGCGCGTGCGCTTCGTGGCCTTCCCGGGCACGGCCTTCTCGAGCGAGCACCACTACACGATCTTCATGCGCGGCGGCACGCCGCTCACGGCGCGGCTGCTCAAGCCGGTGCTGGTCGACGCGCAGACCGCGAAGGTGACCGACAGCCGCGAACTGCCGTGGTACCTGACCGCGCTGCTGGTCTCGCAGCCGCTGCACTTCGGCGACTACGGCGGCATGGCGATGAAGATCGTCTGGGCGCTGCTCGACATCCTGACCATCATCGTGCTGGGCAGCGGCCTCTACCTGTGGTGGGGCAAGCGCAAGCGGCCGCTCGAGCAGGCGCTGGCCGACCTGGGCTTGGCCGGCGCCGAGGCCGGCCGATGAAGCCTTTCTCGATCTTCACCAGCCCGATGTGGCGCTGGCCGGCCTGGCTGGGCCTGCTGACCGCGATCGGCCTCGTCGCGGCGCTGGTCACCGACGGCTGGCCCGACCTGCTGGCCTCGCTGGCACTGGGCCTGCCGGTCGCGGTCGGCGCGTGGCACGGCTGGTGCCGGCCGCGGGCCGCCGCCGACACCTACCGCTACTGAAACTCCGAGGAGCACCATCGACATGCGCAAGCGCCTTTTCCTGCAGTCGCTGCCCGCCCTGGCATTGCTGGGGTCGGTCCCGGGGGCATCGCGAGCCCAGGCCGTGGACGCGGGCACGGTCGTCGCCCACTACGCGGCGCTGGTCCACGCCGCCTACGACGACACCCTGGCCGGCGCCGTCGAGCTGCAGTCGGCCGTGGCCACCTTCGTGGCCGCGCCGTCCGCGAGTGGCCTGGAGGCCGCGCGCCGCGCCTGGCTGGCGGCGCGCGACGTCTACGGCCAGACCGAGGCCTTCCGCTTCTACGGCGGCCCGATCGACGACGACAAGGGGCCCGAAGGTCGCCTCAACGCCTGGCCGATGGACGAGGCCTTCCTCGACGGCGTGGAAGGCCGGCCCAACGCCGGGCTGGTCAACGACCGCCGCTTCGTGCTGAGCAAGGCCAGCCTGCCGCGCCAGAACGAGCGCGGCGGCGAAGAGAACATCTGCACCGGCTGGCACGCGATCGAGTTCCTGCTGTGGGGCCAGGACCGCCGCGCCGACGGCCCGGGCGAACGGCCGCACACCGACTTCGTCGACGGGCAGCGGCCCAACGCCGACCGGCGCCGCCGCGTGCTGCTGCTGGTGACCGAACTGCTGGTCGACGACCTGCGCGGCCTGGTGGCGGCGTGGGCACCGGCCGCGCGCAACTACCGCGCCCGCTTCGAGCGTGGCGGCAACGAGTCGCTGCGCAAGATCATCGTCGGCCTCGGTTCG
>CAZUUU010000315.1:0-3106 GCA_964622685.1 uncultured Methylibium sp. | reverse complement strand
GTGTTCCCGCTGGCCGTGTCCGCCTTCGGCGTGGTCTCGGCGCTTTTCGTCGACCGCATCGGCAAGGGCATCCGCGGCGCGCCGCGCGACGCCATCGTCGCTGACGTGACGCCCGTCGCCCTTCTCGACGCCGCCTATGGCTTGCGCCAGGGCCTGGACACCGTCGGCGCTTTCCTCGGCCCGCTGCTGGCCATGGTGTTCCTGTGGCTGTGGGCTGGCGACATGCGCGCGGGGTTGTGGGTGGCGGTGGTGCCGGCAATGATCGCTGTCGCCTTGCTGGCCTTCGGTGTCGACGAGCCCGCAGCGACGGTGATCGAACCCGCATCCGCTCGACCGTCGCGGCCAGACTGGACGAGCCTGTGGGCGGGGGTGCGCGCGCTGCCGGCCTCGTTCCGCCACCTGCTTGTGCTCGCCGCCCTGTTCGCGCTGGCGCGTCTGTCGGAGGCCTTCCTGGTTTTGCGGGCTCAACAGGATGGGTTGGCGCTGGTCTGGATCCCGCTCGTGCTGATCGTCATGAGCGTCACCTACTCCCTGGTGTCGTACCCGGCCGGCGCCTATGCGCCACGGCTCGGCCGGCGCACCTTGTTGGCCGCTTCGCTGCTGGTGCTGGCCGCCGCCCAAGCCGTACTCGCGTGCTTGCCCGGCAGCGCAGGGCTCTGGCTCGGCGTGGTGCTGTACGGGCTGCACATGGGCTTGTCGCAGGGCGGCTTGGCGGCCGCCGTCGCAGAGCAGGCGCCTCCGGAACTGCGGGCCACGGCCTTCGGCTTGTTCCACTTCGTCACCGGGCTCTTCCAACTGATGGGGGCAGCACTGGCGGGATGGCTGTGGACCCGGTACGGCAGTGCGGTGGCTTTCGCTTCCGGCGCCATGTGGTCGCTGCTGGCGATGAGTGCGCTGGCGATAACGCGTACAACGCACGCGCCGGCGCCACAGCCCTGAACGGGTCCGCCTTCGGTGTCGACGACCTGACGGCGCACATACGGATCGTTACCGGCTCCTTGCGCACGTTAAGGCCGACCTAAGCCGGCGACCACGAACCTGCCGGAGCGCGTCGCAGCGCCTGCCGCCACGCGCACCCGACTCATCCGAAGGAGAACATCATGCGAAGCATTCATTCGATCGGCCGCGTCGCGATCGCAGTCCTCGCCGTCTCGTCCCTGGTTGCCGCCTGCGGCGGCGGCAGCAGCGCCACGCCCGCCGCCGCTTCCAAACCGACCACGGCCGTCTACTTCACCGACGACTTCTCCGCGGCCTACGATGCGGTGTGGCTCAGCATCACCCGCGTGACCGTCGTCAGCCCGGGTGCGGAGACGGAACTCGTGGCGTACGCGCCCGCCAGACTGATCAACGTGCCCACTCTGCGCCGTGCTGGGACGCTGGTCGCTACCACTGTCATTCCCACCACGGCGACGGCTTTGCGCGTCTACGTCGACCCGCAAGCCCGCCTTCAGAAGACTGACGGCACGCTGATGGACGTGAGCCTCGTCGCGCCGAACGGCCGGCTGGAGTTCCAGCTCGACAGCTGGAATGCCTCCTCCGGAGCGCTGGCGCTCGACTTCGACCTCCCCCGCTTCACGCTCCAGGGCAACACGCTGGTACCGGCCACCCGTCTGGCCAACGCCAGCGACTACGGTGGCTGGAACCGCCGCGACACCGAGGTCAAAGGCACGGTGGCGCAGGCCGGCGCGACCAGCCTCGTCATCGACACGAAGTCGATGGGACGGCGCACCGTCCTGATCGACGCCAACACCACCTTCGTATCCAGTCGTTCGAACAGCTGGAGACCAGCGATCGGAGACAGCGTGGAAGTCAAGGTTGCCGTGGCCGGGCAGGGAGCGGACGGCCTCCAGTTCACGGCGCAGGTCATCGAGGATCGAAGCGCCGCTTCCCCGAACACCATCAAGGTCGAAGGAAGAATCAAAGCCGTCAACGGCACCGTCGTCACCGCGTCGATCGACCACAGCGAGGACAGCGCCGCGCTCGGGATGCTGAGCTTCGACACCGCGGGCGCGACTTTCACTCGCGGCAAGGTCGCAGCGCTCGCGGTCGGCGTGCGCATCGAGGCATACCTGACCCAGGGCGCCACCGCATGGACAGCGAACGTGGTGGAAATTGAAGGTGCCTCCAAGGAGGGCAATCGAGGAGACGCACAGGTCTATGCCGAACTGCAGGGGCACATCGTCTCGGTCGCCGGCACCGCCGTTGTGGTGAGGGTCATCCATCAGGAGCACTTCACCGGCATCGCCGCCGGAAGCAACGTGAGCATCGACCTCGCCGGCGGGCGCTTCGACAGCGGGGCCGTCAGCTGCCTCGCGGCCGGGCTGCCCATCGAGATCAAGGGCTCTGTCAGTGCCGTGGGCGCCCTGCAACCGGTGGAAGTCAGCGTCGGCGGAGCATGCGCCGCTGCGTACCCCGCCACGGACGGCGGCGACCAATCCGGCTACCAGGATCCGCCGGTGACCTCGGGCTCGATCGACGCCGAGGGCAGCATTACCGGGCTGCGCAGCGGCGAGTTCGACATCTCGGTGTTCGACCTCGACAACCGCGAATCCGCGGCGGCGGCGCTGATCGTGCGTTACAACGCCAACACCGCCTTCATCGGCATCACGCCGGCCGCGCTCGCAGTCGGCGGGTTCGTGGAAGTCAAGGGGGACCTCGCCAATGGCGTCGTGACGGCAACGAGGATCGAGTTGCACTGATGTCTTCTAGCGCGGCGGCATTAAGCAACGATTAAGCCGTCGGCAGCGAAGCTACCTCCCGGCGGCGGCAACCAAGCCTCTCGCGAATGCATCGGGAGGCACGGGTTGCCAGAAGGTGGACTGAAGCTGGTGGTCGAGGCCGCCGATGACGCGGCACTCGATCGGCGGCTTGGCTTGAGCGTTTCGCCGTCCGTGCGGACGTCGCGTGCGACCGCGGTTGCATTGGGCATGCTCGCGTTCGCCTTCGTCTGGCTCGCTCACCTCAACTACGCGAGCCTCGTGCCTCCGACCGACGACCTGGAGCAACTCACTTGGTCGCGCTCGCTGGAGTGGGGCTACTACAAGCATCCGCCCCTGCCAACGTGGCTCCTGTGGCCGGCGCTGCGAGTCTTCGGCTGGTCGGCCTG
>CAZUUU010000314.1:0-3117 GCA_964622685.1 uncultured Methylibium sp. | reverse complement strand
AAGCACGAGGCGATCGGCCTCGACCTCGAGGCCCTGGGCGAGGCCTTCGTGCCCGACTTCAGCGACAGCCTCGACGACGACATCGGCGACGACCTGCTGCGGCTGATCTTCACCGCCTGCCACCCGGTGCTGTCGACCGAGGCGCGCGTCGCGCTGACGCTGCGGCTGCTGGGCGGCCTGTCCACCGGCGAGATCGCGCGCGCCTTCCTCGTGCCCGAGCCGACCATCGCGCAGCGCATCGTGCGCGCCAAGCGCACGCTGTCCGAGGCGCGCGTGCCCTTCGAGATGCCGCAGGCGGCCGAGCGCAGCGAACGCCTGGGCTCGGTGCTCGAGGTCATCTACCTGATCTTCAACGAAGGCTACTCGGCCACCGCCGGCGACGACTGGATGCGCCCCGGCCTGTGCGAGGACGCCATGCGCCTGGGCCGCGTGCTGGCCGAGCTGACGCCCGACGAACCCGAGGTCCAGGGCCTGTTGGCGCTGATGGAGATCCAGGCCTCGCGCACCGCGGCGCGCACCGACGCCAAGGGCAACCCCATCCTGCTGCCCGACCAGAACCGCGCGCGCTGGGACCCGCTGCTGATCCGCCGCGGCCTGGCCGCGCTGGCGCGCGCCGAGGCGCTGACCGCCCACGAGGGCTACGGCCCCTACGCGCTGCAGGCCGCGATCGCAGCCTGCCACGCGCGCGCGCTGACGGCCGAAGACACCGACTGGCCGCGCATCGCCGCGCTCTACGACGCGCTGTCGCAGCTGGCGCCGTCGCCGGTGGTCGAGCTCAACCGCGCGGTCGCGCTGGCGATGGCCTTCGGTCCCAGCGCCGGGCTGGAACTGGTGGATGCGCTGCGCGAGGAACCCGCGCTCGCCCAATACCACCTGCTGCCCAGCGTGCGCGGCGACCTGCTGGTGCGCCTGGGCCGACACGCCGAGGCGCGCGGCGAGTTCGAGCGCGCCGCCGCGCTGACGCGCAACGAGCGCGAGCGCGTCTTCCTGCTGTCGCGCGCGGCCGACTGCCGGCGCGTCGTGGAGCCGCCGGCCTCGCTCCAGTGACAGCCCCTGCCATGACATCCCAGGTCATCGCGGGGACAAGGCGACGCCCCTAAGATCGCCGCTCCACGGGAGAACACGATGGCCTACATGCTGATGGTGATGGAGCCGCGCGACCAGCGGCCCAGCCGCTCGCCTCAAGAGGGCGAGGCGCTCTACGACCGGATGGTGAAGTGGGGGCAGCAGCTCGCTGCCCGCGACTTGCTGGTGGCGAGCGAGTCGCTGCGTTCCGACCAGCACGGCGTGCGCGTCGCGATCCGCGGCGGCAAGCGCCTGATGACCGACGGCCCCTTCACCGAGTCGAAGGAGATGGTCGGCGGCTTCTACCTGCTGACCTGCCAGACGCGCGACGAAGCCATCGCCCTGGCCGCCGAATGCCCGGCCGCCGAGTGGGCGACGATCGAGGTGCGCGAGGTGGCGCCCTGCTTCGCGGGCTAGCGTGACCCAGGGGCTTCAGTGCTCCCGCGCCCCGTGGCCCGGCGCGATGTCGAAGTGCAGCACGTCCTCGCGCACGCCGAGCTTGGTGTACGGCGCGATCGCCGCATCGTCGGGCTGGCGCGACTCGCAGGTCGGCCGGTCATCGAAGGCGCAGCCGAACATCGACAGCATGGCGCGCAGCGTGGTCGTGTCGGTCGCTCCAAGGATGCGGACGTCGCACGGCGCGCTCATCGGGGGCGTCGGTAGCGGCTCACCGTCTGCGGTGTGCCCTGGAACGTCCGCGCCTCGTCGCGCTCGTGCACGAAGCCGGCCCCGTCCAGCGTGCGGCGCGAATCGCGGTTGATCGCCGCGGTGAGGGCCAGGATCGACGACAGCCCGTAGGCCGCACCGACCGCGTCGCAAGCGGCGACCAGCGCCTCGACGCCGTAGCCCTGCCCCCGCGCCGCCTCGGCGATGGCGAACGAGACCTCCACCTCGTCGTCCAGCGGACTGAAGCCGACGTGTCCGATCAACTGGCCCGAAGCCCGCTCGTCGACCGCCAGCACGTACGGCCCTTGCGCCGGATGGCCGGGCTTGGTGTAGCAGCCGATCAGGTAGCCGAGCGCCGCGCGGGCCTCGTCGAGGTCCGCATAGACGTGCGAGGGCAGCCAGTGGCTCGTGGAGGGCTCCGCGTTGAGCGCCAGGATGCGGGGCGCGTCTTCAGGGACGAAGAGGCGCAGCAGGAGGAATGGAGTGGCGATCGGGCGCATGGACTAGGAGCGCTGCACGCACGTCAACTCGTCGCCAGCGCTCGCAATCAAGTCGATGAAGTTCACAAGCCGGGCGTTCGCACAGCGCTCTTTACGCAACGAAGACTGGGCTGTTGAACCTCGTGCGTTCCTGGCCGCTAGTCTCGGTGGCTGCCCATGATCAGATCGGACAGCACGTTCATCTAGAGTGCATTCGCTGGCTGCCACTCCATGCACCTCGCAGAGCCGGCCCGTAGCTCAACTAGCAACCACGGTCTTGTGAGCGGAACAAATCCTCACTCAGTTCAGTAGCGACATGAACTCCGAAGAGCGGACGATCTTGCCCACCAAGTTCTGGACAGCGGGCATGAAGGCTTGTGCCGTCTGATTGCATGCGGTCTCTCCATAGAAACTTGAAGTGAAGCTGTACTGCTCAGCAACGGTCATCGTTCTGCCGTTCGACGAGCGGACCGTCAAAGCAAGGTTCCAGCTTCCGCTAGAAGATGAGAAGTCTAGGGAGTCAAGATTGCCAGTCAAGGTTGTTGAGGCTGCCGCGGAGTACGCGTTCGCGATCTTCATCTCGTCAACAAGCGCCTTCCGGACGAATTCAGAGAACGGTTCCCCGTCAGGGGTCTTGATCGGACCAACCCCTCGGCACATGAGTTCACGCTCTCCCGCCTTTGTGGCAGTAAACGGGCCAACATTAACGGTCTTGCCGTTCAGTGATCGAAGGGCAACTACGTTGTCCGTGTTGATCGAGTACCTTGCGGCGGAATAGGTGGAACAGCCGGTGATCACGATGAGTGCGACAGCACCGACCGAGCATGTTGCGAGCTTCAAGTATTTCCTCCTTAAGGAGATGCTGATCAATTCCCTGCGCCCGGCACGCGCTGTGCATGCGTGAAGG
>CAZUUU010000313.1:0-3127 GCA_964622685.1 uncultured Methylibium sp. | reverse complement strand
CGGTGCCGCCGGTGTCGCGCGAGCGGCTGCCGTCGACGCGGTAGAAGCGCTCGGTGAGCCGCGGCAGGTGCTCGCGCTCGATGCCGGGGCCGGTGTCCTTGACGGCGAACTCGCCGCTGCCGTCGCCCAGCACGCGCCAGCTGATGTCGACGCGACCGCCCTCGGGCGTGTAGCGCACGGCGTTGTTCGCGAGGTTGGCCAGCGCGCTCAGCAGCTCGCCCTCGGCGCCGGCGATCTGCTGGGTGCTCTCGCCGATCAGCGTCAGCTGGTGACGGCCCTGGGACAGCGTGCGCGCATCCGCCTCCACCTGCCGCAGCAGGCGCGCGACCGGCGTCCACTGGTCGGCCGGCGGACGCGGGCTGCCCTCGAGCTGCGCCAGCGTCAGCAGGTCGGTCACCAGCGACTGCATGCGCTGCGTCTGCTGCCCCATCAGCGTCAGGATGCGCCTGCGCTCGACCTCGGTCAGCGGCAGCGTGTTCATCGTCTCGATGAAGCCCGACAGCACCGTCAGCGGCGTGCGGATCTCGTGCGAGACGTTGGCAACGAAGTCGCGCCGCATCGCGTCGGCCCGCTCGCGCTCGGTGATGTCCTGCGACAGCACCAGCTTCATGCCGTCTCCATACTCCCGCACCAGCACCGACAGCGTGCCCAGGCCGTTGGGGCTCGCGAAGCTGACCGGTTCGCGGTAGACGCCGCCCTGCAGGTAGCTGACGAAGGCCGGCGCGCGGACGAGGTTGGTCAGTCGCTGCAGCCGGTCGCGCCGCGGATCGAGCCCGAAGTGCGAGGCGGCGACCGAGTTGCACCAGTCGATCTGGCCGTTCAGGTCGAGCATCAGCACGCCGTTCGGCGAGGCCTCGATCGCCTCGAGGAACTGGCCCAGCCGCGCCTGTTCCTGCAGCGTGCTGCGTTCCCGCGCGCGGATGCTGCGCTCGACGCGGTAGCCGATCTCGCCCCAGAAGCCGGCGTCGCGCGGCGCGTCGGTCTCCTGGGCGCCACGCAGCCAGGCGATCAGCCGCACGCCGCGCAGCGTGTCGAAGACCGCCAGCGCGCCCACCGCGAGCCCGCCGCCGAGCAGCACGCTCAGCACCGGCGCGTGCACCGGGTTGCCCAGCACGTAGCCAATCACGCCGCCAGCCACCATCGCCAGGAAGCCGGCGAACAGGCGTGGGAAGAGCCAGCTCACGGCCGCGCCTCCCGCATGCGCGGTGTCAGGCCGACACCGCCGCCACCTGCTGCGTCAGCCGGTAGCCGGCGCCGCGCACCGTCTCGATCATCGTGGAGCACGCCACGGGCGCGAGCGCCTCGCGCAGGCGCTTGACGTGCACGTCGACCGTGCGCTCCTCGATGAAGACATGGTCGCCCCAGACCCGGTCGAGCAGCTGCGCGCGCGAGTGCACGCGCTCCGGGTGCGTCATCAGGAAGTGCAGCAGGCGGAACTCCGTCGGCCCGACCTTGACTTCCTGCTCGCCGCGCGACACGCGCCGCGTCGCGGGATCCAGCCGCAGCGGCCCGAGCTCGACGGCGCTGTCCAGCGCCTCGGGCGCCTTGCGGCGCAGCACGGCACGGATGCGCGCCATCAGCTCGTGGGTCGAGAACGGCTTGGTCAGGTAGTCGTCGGCGCCCGCGTCGAGCCCGGCGACCTTGTCGCCCTCGTCGGCCCGCGCTGTCAGCATGATGACCGGCAGTTCCTTGGTCCGGCTCTCCCCGCGCCAGCGCTTGGCCAGCGACAGGCCGGACTGCCCCGGCAGCATCCAGTCCAGGATCACCAGGTCCGGCAGCACGCGGTCGATCTCGATCTGGGCCTGGTCGGCGCTCGCCGCGATCGTGACCTCGTAGCCTGCATGACGCAGGTTGATCGAGATCAGCTCGGCGATCGCCGACTCGTCCTCCACCACCAGCACTCGGCTCATCGATCTGCTCCTTGCCGCATCAGTTGCTGACCATCGACTCGACGGTCTCGACCGGGTTGTGACGCACGTCGGTGCCCTTGACGATGTAGATGATCTGCTCGGCCAGGTTCTTCGCGTGGTCACCGACGCGCTCGATGGCCTTGGCCACGAACACCAGGTCGATGCTCGCGGAGATCGTGCGCGGGTCCTCCATCATGAAGGTGATCAGCTTGCGCATCAGGCCCTCGAACTCCTGGTCGAGCTGGTCGTCCTGCTTCAGCACCTCGACCGCCTTGTCGACGTCGAGGCGTGCGAAGGCATCGAGCGCCTTGCGCAGCAGGCTGGTCGCCAGCGTGGCCTCGAAGGAGACGTCGGCGACCGGCAGGCGCAGCCGGCTCGACACGCCGGTGTTGACCAGGCGCTGGACCGTGCGGCCGATGCGCGCCGCCTCGTCGCCGACACGCTCGAGGTTGCCGATGGTCTTGGACACCGCGATCAGCAGGCGCAGATCGCGGGCGGTCGGCTGGCGGCGGGCAATGATGCTGGACAGGTCGCGGTCGATGTCCAGTTCCATCTGGTTGACCTTCTCCTCCATCGCCAGGACCTGCGCGGCCGTCTCGCTGCTGAAGTGGGACAACGCGTACATCGCCTGCGCCACCTGCGACTCGACCAGGCCGCCCATCTCGAGCACGCGGGTCGAGATCGCGCTGAGTTCGCTGTCGAACTGGGTCGAAAGATGCTTGTCCGTCATGGTCGTGCTCCCTGCCGGATCAGCCGAAGCGTCCGGTGATGTAGTCCTCGGTGTCCTTCTTCTTCGGCTTCATGAAGAGCTCGGACGTGGGCCCGAACTCGATCAGGTCACCGAGGTACATGTAGGCCGTGTAGTCCGAGCAGCGTGCCGCCTGCTGCATGTTGTGGGTGACGATCACGACCGTGTAGTCGACCTTCAGTTCGTGGATCAGCTCCTCGATCTTGCCGGTCGAGATCGGGTCGAGCGCCGAGCAGGGCTCGTCGAGCAACAGCACCTCGGGCTTGATGGCCACGCCGCGCGCGATGCACAGGCGCTGCTGCTGGCCGCCCGACAGGCCGGCGCCGCTCTGGTCGAGCTTGTCCTTGACCTCGGTCCACAGCGCCGACTTCTTCAGCGCCCATTCCACGCGCTCGTCCATCTCCGGACGCGACAGCGTCTCGAACAGCTTCACGCCGAAGGCGATGTTGTCGTAGATCGACATCGGGAA
>CAZUUU010000312.1:0-3131 GCA_964622685.1 uncultured Methylibium sp. | reverse complement strand
GCGGATAGATGTAGGTGTTGCGGACCATGAACTCCTTGAGGATGTCGTTCTGGATCGTGCCGCTGAGCTTGTCCTGGCTGACGCCCTGCTCTTCCGCCGCCACCACGTAACCCGCCAGCACCGGCAGCACGGCGCCGTTCATGGTCATGGAGACACTCACCTTGTCGAGCGGGATGCCGTCGAACAGGATCTTCATGTCCTCCACGCTGTCGATGGCCACGCCGGCCTTGCCGACGTCGCCCGTCACGCGCGGGTGGTCGCTGTCGTAGCCGCGGTGCGTGGCCAGGTCGAAGGCCACGCTCACGCCCTGCGCGCCGCCGGCCAGGCCCTTGCGGTAGAAGGCGTTGGACTCCTCGGCGGTCGAGAAACCGGCGTACTGGCGGATGGTCCACGGACGCGAGGCGTACATGGTGGCCTGCGGACCGCGCACGAAGGGCTCGAAGCCGGGCAGCGTGTCGGTGTGCGCCAGGCCCTGCAGGTCGGCCGCGGTGTACAGCGGCTTGACCGTGATGCCTTCGGGCGTGACCCAGTTCAGCGCGGCGAGCTCGCCGCCGGGCGCCTGCCGGGCGGCAGCCTTCTGCCATGCGGCCAGATCGACGGGCGGGGTCGTGGGACGGTCGGACATGGCGGCTCTCGAAAGCGAAACGGATGCCGTCCTTGGTGTGGACGGTCGGGACGGCGGGATCATAATTCAAATTTGAATTACAGTTGCGTCCACAACCGGACTCCCGATGACCGCCCTCAGCAGCAGCAAGACCGCCGACGCGGGCACCGTGGCCGAGGCCGCGCGCGCCGCGCCGGCGGAGCGCGCGCTGTACGAGCAGGTGGCCGAGTCGGTGCGCGGCCTGATCCTGTCGCACCGCCTCGCGCCCGGCAGCTGGATCGACGAGAAGGCGCTGGCCGCCGAGTACGGCATCAGCCGCACGCCCCTGCGCGAAGCCCTGAAGGTGCTGGCCGCCGAAGGCCTGGTGACGATGAAGCTGCGCCGCGGCGCCTACGTCACCGAGGTCTCGCTGCGCGACCTGAGCGAGGTCTTCCACCTGCTGGCGCTGCTGGAGGGCGATGCCGCCGGGGTCGTCGCCGCGCAGGCCACACCCGAACAGATCGCCGAGTTGGAAGCCCTGCACCGCAAGCTGGAAGCCGAGCTCGGCGACCGCGACCGCTTCTTCGCGGCGAACGAGCGCTTCCACCTGCGCCTGCTCGAGATCGCCGACAACCGCTGGCGGCTGCAGATGGTGGCCGACCTGCGCAAGGTGATGAAGCTCAACCGCCACCACTCGCTGTTCAGGCAGGGCCGGCTGGAAGCCTCGCTCAACGAGCATCGCCAGATCATGTCGGCGCTGCGCGCACGCAACGCCGACCGCGCGCAGCGGCTGATGCGGCAGCACATCGCCAACGGCAAGGAAGCGGCCGCGATGCAGTGACGATCAAACGCAGACGCCACCCGGAGGTGGCGTCGAAGTGCGTGGGGTCTGGTGGGCGGTGCAGGGTTCGAACCTGCGACCCCTGCCGTGTGAAGGCAGTGCTCTACCGCTGAGCTAACCGCCCGGTTTCGCTGGAGGAATCCGGGCTTCGCGGGTCTCGCGAAGCGCGCGGATTATGCCATGGCACGCCACAGCGTCCGGCCGCCCGAGGCCTTGTCGAGCTCGGCGAGCAGGGCCTCGTGGGCCGCGCGCTCGGCCTCGCTGGCGTCGATCACCGGCAGGTCGAAGCTGCGCAGGTCGATGGCCGCGATCGCCACTTCCGTGCCGCGGCTCTCGCCGGCATCGATGACCAGCGAGTCCTGCCCGCGCGTCATGCGGATGTAGACCTCGGCCAGCAGGCCGGCGTCGAGCAGCGCACCGTGCAGCGTGCGGTTGCTGTTGTCGACCTCGAGGCGCTTGCACAGCGCGTCGAGCGAGTTGCTCTTGCCGGGGAACATCTCGCGCGCCATCGTCAGGCTGTCGGTCACGCTGGCGACCTGCTCGCCGAAGGGCGGCCGGCCCTGGCGCTTCAGCTCGGCATCGAGGAAGCCGACGTCGAAAGCGGCGTTGTGGATGATGATCTCGGCCCCGGCCAGGTAGGCCATCAGTTCGTCGGCGATGACCGCGAACCGGGGCTTGTCGGCCAGGAACTCGTCGGTCAGGCCGTGGATCTTGACCGCGTCCTCGTGGCTGCGCCGGTCGGGATTCAGGTAGAAGTGCTTGTTCTCGCCGGTCAGCCGGCGGTTGAGCATCTCGACGCAGCCGATCTCGATGATGCGGTCGCCGCTCTCGGGACTGAGGCCTGTCGTCTCCGTGTCGAGAAAGATCTGGCGCGTCATCAGTGGTTCTCTTTCGCGTGGTTGATCGAGTACTTCGGAATCTCGACCACCAGGTCCTGCTGCGCCAGGATGGCCTGGCAGCTGAGGCGCGAGTGCGGCTCCAGGCCCCAGGCGCGATCGAGCAGGTCTTCCTCGTTCTCGTCCATCTCGTTGAGCGATGCGAAGCCCTCGCGCACGATGACGTGGCAGGTGGTGCAGGCACAGCTCATCTCGCAGGCGTGCTCGACCTCGATGTCGTGCTCGAGCAGGGCCTCGCAGATCGACGTGCCCGGCGCGGCCTCGATGCGCGCGCCCTCGGGGCAGTACTCGGGGTGCGGCAGGATCTTGATCACCGGCATGCGGTCCTCACACTTCTTCGACGCGGCGCCCGGCCAGCGCCTCGCGGATGCCGCGGTTCATGCGTTCGGCGGCGAAGGCCTCGGTGCCCTCGGCCAGCGCCTTGACGGCCGCGTCGACGACCGCGGGGTCCTCGCTGCGGGCCTGTTCGATCGTCGCGGCGACCAGCGCATCGATCGCGCCGCGCTCCGTCTCGCTCAGCAGGTCGCCGTCGGCGGCCAGCGCGGAGCGCGTGGCCAGCACCATGCGCTCGGCCTCGACGCGCGCCTCGCGCAGCGCGCGCTCGCGCATGTCGCCTTCGGCGGTGGAGAAGCCGTCCTGCAGCATGCGGGCGATCTCGTCGTCGGCCAGGCCGTAGCTGGGCTTGACGGTCACCGCCGCCTCGACGCCCGAGACCTGCTCGCGCGCGCTGACGCTGAGCAGGCCATCGGCGTCGACCTGGAAGGTCACGCGGATGCGCGCCGCGCCGGCCACCATCGGCGGGATGCCGCGC
>CAZUUU010000311.1:0-3138 GCA_964622685.1 uncultured Methylibium sp. | reverse complement strand
GCCTGGTCTGGCGCCGACCAAGCTTCTGCTCGCCGTGCTGCTGGCAAAGTGGCTGATCGTGGCCGTGCCCGTGGTCATGGCTTGGGCGTGGGTGTGCGGTTCGCTCTCGGCGCGCGCCGAACTGCTGGAGATCCTGCTCGCCGTGCTGCTCGCACTGGCTGTGGCACAGATCGTTGCCTTGGTGTGGCCGCAACCCAGGCCCTTCACGTTGCACCTCGGCACGCAGTACCTGGCGCATGCCGACGATCCGGGTCTGCCCAGCGACCATGTGACCGTCTTCTGGAGTCTGGCGCTGTCCGCGTTGTTGACGCGGCGCTTTGCACCGTGGGGATTCCCGTTGCTCGCCGTCGGTCTGACCGTTGGGTGGAGCCGGGTCTACTTGGGCGTTCACTTCCCCTACGACATTTTCGCGGCACTGCCGGTGGCGCTGGCTGGCGCGTTGGCGGCGCACGGGTTGC
Organism: uncultured Methylibium sp.; assembly: GCA_964622685.1. GTDB lineage: Bacteria > Pseudomonadota > Gammaproteobacteria > Burkholderiales > Burkholderiaceae_C > Methylibium. The sequence continues at coordinate 2,680 of CAZUUU010000311.1, read as the reverse complement.
GGCACCGGGCTGCGGCCGGGTTCACGCGGCTGCTCGACTACGATGACCGGTGGCGGTCGGCTGTCGGTGGCTGGTTTCGGCGTCTGCGCCGCCCTTGAAGTGTCTGAGACATGCGCATCCTCCTGATTGAAGACGACTCGATGATCGGCAAGGCCGTCCGGCAGGGCTTGAGTTCGGCCGGATTCGCCGTCGACTGGGTGACCGACGGACGCGCCGCCGAACTGGCCCTGGGCAACGGCGTGTACGACCTGGCGATTCTCGACCTGGGACTGCCCAAGAAGGACGGCATGGCCATCCTGGCGAGCCTGCGCGCGCTGGGCAACTCGATGCCGGTGCTGATCGCTTCGGCACGCGACACGGTCAAGGACCGCATCGGCGGGCTCGACGCAGGCGCTGACGACTACCTGCTCAAGCCTTTCGATCTGGACGAACTGGTGGCCCGGGTCCGCGCGCTGCTGCGCCGCCATGCGGGCAGTGGTTCTCCGGTCCTGAGCCACGGCCCCCTGATGCTTGACCCGCTGCGCAAGACCGTGACGCGCGATGGAGCGCCGGTCGATCTGTCCGCCCGGGAGTTCGCGGTGCTGGAGGCGCTGCTCCAGCGGCCGGGCGCGGTGCTGTCGCGCGAGAAGCTCGAGGAGTCGGTGTACGGCTGGGGCCAGGAGGTGGGAAGCAACGCCATCGAAGTCCACCTGCATCACCTGCGCAAGAAGCTCGGCGGTGGCCTGATCAAGAACGTTCGCGGCGTCGGCTATCGCATTCCGACGTCTGACCGGCAAACAGGGGCGAAACCGTTGCGATCCATCCGCCGTACGCTGCTGATCTGGATACTCGGTGCCTTGTCGCTGGGTGCTCTGCTGGTGGCGCTCGTGACCTATCTCGTCACGCTCGAGGAGATGAACGAGGTCTTCGACGGCGACCTGCGCAACGTGGCCGAGGCGGTGGCCAGCTACCACCATGCCGGTCATCACGAAGAAGGTGACGCGCCGCTCGAACTGCCGGTGCGGACTGACGAGCCCGAAGACACCGAGATCGTCACGCTGACGTGGACGGCGCGAGGCGAGCGTGTGTACTCGTCCGACCCGCGCGTGAACCTGCCCTTCACAACCACCGAGGGCCTGTCGCGCCCGGTCGTGGCTGGCGAGGAGTGGATCGTTTATTCGAGCGTGCGCCCCGCCGGCGTGGCGCAGGCCGCGCAGCGGGTGGCGTCGCGCAAGGAGATGGCCGGTGAGTCGGCGGGCAAGGTGTTTCCGCCGCTGATCGGGCTGGTTCTGCTGATCGGGGCTTTGCTCGTATTCGCGCTGCGCCGGGGCCTGGAGCCACTGGATGCGGCGGCGGGCGACATCGCACGCCGCAGCGCTGGGTCGTTGGACGCCATTTCCACCGACGACGCGCCGGCCGAGATCGTGCCGCTCGTGAACTCGATCAACGGGCTGATGCAGCGACTTGGCGTCGCCTTCACCGCGCAGCGCCGGTTCTTCGCCGACGCCGCCCACGAGTTGCGAACGCCGATCACCGCCTTGCGTCTGCAGTTGCAGTTGCTCGAGCGGACAACGGACGATGGAGAGCGGCAGCGCGCGCTGACCGAACTCCACAGCGGCGTCGATCGCTCGCAGCGCCTGGTTCAGCAGTTGCTCCAGGTTGCGCGCACCGAGCCGGACGGCGAGGCGACCAAGCTGGCGCCGCTGGACCTCGCAGCCCTGGTGCGTGCGCAGGTCGCCGCGCTCAGCGTCAAGGCGGAGCAGGCTGGCCTCGACCTCGGTGCGGACACGCCGCAACCCGTACCGGCCGTGGGCGACGAACCGCAGCTGGGCGTGCTGCTCGAGAACCTGATCGAGAACGCCCTGCGCTACACGCCCGCGGGCGGTGTCGTCGACGTCTCGGCGTGCACCGAAGACGGCCGGCCGCTGATCCGCGTGGTCGACGACGGCCCCGGCATCCCGGAGGCGGAGAGGGAACGGGTGTTCGAACGCTTCCATCGCGGCGAGTCGGCGCAGAGTCTGTCTCGCGACGGCAGCGGCCTTGGCTTGGCGATCGTCAAGGCGATCGCGGAGCGCCATCGCGCGACGGTCGAGCTGTGCACTCCGGTCTCGGGGCGGGGCCTCGAGGTGCGCATCCGCTTCCCTCGGCCTTGAGGCGATCGTTCGTCAGAAGCTGAACTTGGTCTTGACCAGCAGCTGGGTTCGCTTGATGTCGGGTGTGGCGTTGAGCGGGAACGCGAGGTCGATGTGCAGCACGTTGCCGAAGGCGGCGCGCGAGTTCGCGATCCGCAGTCCGAATCCGACGTCGCTCAGCCAGCCGGGGTTGAGTGCATTCGTGTCCGTACCGCCCCAGGCCCGGCCGACATCGACGAAAGCCGCGCCACCCAGCCGAAACAGCCGCCAGACGAAGAGATCCGTGAAGTAGCGCTCCTCGAGCGTGAAGAGGGCGCGGCGTGTGCCGCTTTGGTAGCGCAGCGGGTAGCCCCGAAGACCCTCCTCGCCGCCGAGCAGCAGGCTTTCCGTGGGCGCCGGTCGGGTCAGCAGGTCGCCCGCAGCGCTTGCGTAGAACACCCAGCGCCCGTGGTGCGGCACGAACCAGCGCGCTTGCAGCCCCAGACGTTGGCGTTGCACCTGCGACTCGGCGTAGCGCCCGACGATATCGGCAGAGCCCAAGAGGATTTGCCCCGGCGCGGGCTCGAAGC
>CAZUUU010000310.1:0-3171 GCA_964622685.1 uncultured Methylibium sp. | reverse complement strand
TCGTACACGGGGTCGATGCGGTCGTCGCGCGAGAAGCTGGCGCCGGCCGCCCAGCGCGCGTCGAGGGCGTAGAACGGCCGCACCACTGCCAGCGCGTCGCGCCGGCCGTCGCCGTTGCGCGCCCGGCTCAGGCTCACCGAGGTCCAGCTGCCGAAGGCGCGGTCCACGCCGAGATCGACCTGCGTGCCCGAGCGGTCGACGCCGTTGACGCGGCTCACCCCGAGCGCCACGCCGGTGCCGAGCAGGTTGTCTTCCTTGAGGCTGATGCTGCTCGTGTTCGTGCCCCCCGCGCGGCCGGCCTTGAGGCCGGGATCGAGTGTCCAGGTGTCGCGCGTGGCGACCTCGATGTCGACCACGCCGTCGCGCACCGCGAGCGGACGGATGCGCACGTCGTAGAGGTAGGTCGTGCTGCGCAGCAGGCGTTCGGTTTCCTCGATCAGCCGCGCGGAAACCGGCTCGCCGCCCTTGAACAGCAAGGCGCGTTCGATGACCTCGGGCCGGGTCTTCACATGCAACGCGTTGGCCCAGCGGAAGAGCAGGCGGTTCTCGGCGGGGTCGTCGGTATCGAAGATGTCCCGCGTCACCACGCGCACTGCGCCGATGCGCGCCTGCGCGGCCTCGAGCTCGGCGAACGTGGGCAGCGCGTCAGCGGGGCGCGGCGCGCCAGGCGCGGGTGCCTCGTGCGCCGGTTCGACCGCCGGGTCGGGTGGAACCTGAGCTGCGGCCGGGCCGGCCATCAGCAGCACCAGAAGGAGGGACTCGTGCTTCGCCATCGGACTCTCCGGGCCGTCTCGAACGGCAGGATGGGAGATGTCGGCGAGGAGTCGGTGTCGTCGAGACGGACGTGTGGGTGGCAGCAGCACCTCGCCGGGTCAGGCCCGAAGGCGCCACTGCGGGCGTTCGATGGCGGAGGGCGGCGCGGCCGTGTCGGGCGGACGTGCCTGCGCGAAGCGCGGTGGCGCGAACGGCCCGACCGGCACTGGCCGGGGATCGCTCACCGGCCGCGCACAGCTGAGATGGCAGGCGCCGCAGTCGGGGTCGTCGGTCGGCTCGGCCCCGGCGCCGCGGTCGGCAAGCGATGCAGCCTCGGACTGCGCGGCATGCCGGTGCTCATGGTGCCCGAAGTGCGCCGCGCCGGTGCCCTGCTCGTGCCGGCAAACGCTGGCCGCCGCGCCCCAGACGAACTGGACCGCCAACACGACCACGAGCACGATGCCGAGGACCCCACGCATCGGGTCAGTGTACGGAACTGCCGGCGCGCGACGCCACCGCGGCGCGCCGGCCGCTCGCCGCGCAGGGCGCGGCTTGGAGGATCATCGCCGCTATGTGCGATCCATCGAAACCGACGGCGGACCTCAGCCCGGCCCCCTTCAAGAGCCGGCCCGGCTTCGTGCGCCTCTGGCGTGCCTTGGTCTACTCGCGCGATGGCCTGCGGGCCGCGTTGCGGCACGAGGCTGCGTTCCGCCAAAAGTTGGCCATCGGCGTTCCGCTCATCGTGCTGGCCTGGTGGATCGCGCCCGGACGCTGGGCGGCGTTGGCGATGACGGTGTCGATCGTGGCGGTCTTCGTCGTTGAATTGCTGAACTCGGCGCTGGAGGCGCTGGCCGACGCGGTGTGCCGCGATGCGCACCCGCTGATCAAACGCGCCAAGGACATGGGCAGCGCGGCGGTGATGCTGAGCATCGTCGCAGCGACAGCGGTGTGGGCGGTGGCGCTGCTGTAGAGCGGCCCATCACACGCCGGGTCTGCCCGGCCTGCGCAGCAGGCTGCTCACTCGCGGGCCATCCGCATCCGGTAGGGAGTCCCACCCGGCCAAGCGGCACGCGCCAGCCGCCGCGTTCAGTCGAACAGCCGCTTCAGAAAGCTGCCGTGACGGCTCCCGCCATGCCCCGAGCCCGCGTGGTGGCCGCCACGACCGCGCCCGTGGTCGCCGCGCCAGCCGTCGCCCATTGCATCGGCCGCGCTGGATGCCGGCTGCGCCACGTCGGCCTCGCGCTGGCTGCGCTCGATGATCTTGTCGAGTTCGCCGCGGTCGAGCCACACGCCACGGCATTTGGGGCAATAGTCAATCTCGATGTCCTGGCGCGTGTTCATCAGCAGTTGCTGGTCCTGACAGACGGGGCATTGCATGGGCATCCTTCTTGTTGGTGGCTGAATGTGGCTTCGAGCGTTGCGTGGCCGTCCCGGTTCCCAGAAGCGTCGAACAAGCGTACCAATCACCCGCTGTTTCGCGCCTCGCTCGTGTTTCTCGCCAGACAGACTACCGAAGCATTCACGCCGCACCGATGGAACCCCTTCGCCTTTCCTCGGACATCGCCGGGCAGGACGACGAGTTCAAGGCCAAGGCGCTGATCTTCCGCGGCCGACGGCAGGCGCTGCTCGCATCCAACATCGCCAACGCGGACACGCCCGGCTATCGGGCGATGGACGTTAGCTTTGCCGACAGCCTGCGCCGCGAGATGCGCGCACAGGAATGGTCCCTCGCAACGGCGGCGACGAGCGAAAGCGCAGCACCCACGATGCAGCCGCTGACCCGAAGCACGCTCGAATTCGCCCGCTACGTCGTTCCGGCGCAAAGCAACCTGGACGGCAACAGCGTCGACATGGACCGCGAGCGGTCCGCTTTCGCGCAAAACACCATCCTCTACCAGCTCGCCATCACGTCGCTCGATGACGAGTGGAAGGAGTTCAAGATGGCCTCATCCGACCCGCGCCGCTGAGGCGGCTGAGGCCGCTGAGGCCGTTGCCGGCGCGCGGTAGGCCAGCAGACGCAACGCGTTGATCACCACGACGAGGGTCGAGCCCTCGTGGAACAGCACCGCGGTGCCGATACCGAGCCCGAGGATCGTGGCCGGGATCAGCATCGCCACGACGCCGAGGCTAACCCACAGGTTCTGCTTGATCACGCGGCTGGTGCTGCGCGACAGGCACACCGCGGACGGCAGCGGCGAGCCGCTCGTCGACCACAACCCGCGCGAGCAGCACCACCACGGGCACGCGAAACTGCGATCGAACTTGGTCTTGGTTTTGGTCTTGGTGACCATGGCCCGACGCCGCCGATCCTAGCGGCGGCGGTACGCGCCCGTATAGCGTATCGTTAGTGGCGGTGTTGCGAGCTGCGCCACCCGATACTGGCGTCCATCGCCTCGGCCTTGCGAACCGTCGTGTCCT
>CAZUUU010000309.1:0-3181 GCA_964622685.1 uncultured Methylibium sp. | reverse complement strand
GACCGTGCCCTTGGTGCCCATGCCGGCTTCGGTCAGGCCCAGGTGCAAGGGGTAGTCGCAGCGCAGCGCGAGGGCGCGGTAGACGCTGATCAGGTCCTGCACGCCGCTGACCTTGCAGCTGATCAGGATCTGGTTCGCGTCCATGCCCAGTTCCTGCGCATACGACGCCGACTGCAGCGCGGACGCGATCAGCGCCTGGTACATCACCTGCTTCGCGTCCCAGGGCTCGGCCCGCGCGGCGTTCTCGTCCATCAGCGAGGCGAGCAGCTCCTGGTCGAGGCTGCCCCAGTTGACGCCGATGCGCACCGGCTTGTCGTGGCGCATCGCGGCCTCGATCATCATCGCGAACTGGCGGTCGCGCTTGTCACCCTTGCCGACGTTGCCGGGGTTGATGCGGTACTTGCTGAGGGCCGCCGCGCAGTCCGGGAACTCGCTCAGCAAGCGGTGCCCGTTGTAGTGGAAGTCGCCGATCAGCGGCACGGCGATGCCCATGCGGTCGAGCTGCTCGCGGATGTGCGGCACGGCTTGCGCGGCTTCCGGCGTGTTGACGGTGATGCGCACCAGCTCCGACCCGGCCAGCGCCAGCTCCTTGCACTGGATCGCCGTCTCGATCACGTCGACCGTGTCGGTGTTGGTCATCGACTGCACGCGCACCGGGGCATCGCCGCCGATGGTCACGACGTTCGAACCCCAGGCCACGCGGGCCTGTCGGCTGCGGCGGGCCGCCGGCCGGGCGGCCGCGATGGCGTCCGGGTCGACGACGGTCTCGGGGGCGTTCATCACTTCAACTCCATGCGCGCGACGTTGTCCCGGTTGGCTGCCAGCGTCAGCGGCCGGCCGCGGAACACCACCTCGGTGGCCTCGGCATTGCCGACGGTCAGGCTGAGCGGCGCAGCGCCGTCGACTCCTGCCGCCTCGCCCGGCGCGAGCGTGCGCGACAGCAGGATCTGGCCGTTGCGATCGCGCACCTCGACCCAGGACTCGGCCGAAGCACGCAAGGTCAGCATCCCGCCGGCCGGCGGCGCCGAGGCCGGCGCGGAGAACACGGTGTCGACCACGGCCGATGCCGCGCCAGACGCCGGCGGCAGCTCGGCCGGCGGCGCGATCGACGCAGCCGGCGGGACCGACGCCTGCACCGGCGCCGCTGCAACGACCGGCACCGGCGTCGCCTCGGTGCTCGCCGGGGTCGGGTTCACCCCGGCCGACGTCCCGCCGTCGAACATCGGCAGCAAGCGGTCGATGGACCACGGTCCCGAGGGCACGACGTAGACCAGCAGCGCGGCGCCGGCCAGCAACAGCGCCCCGATCACCGGCAGGCTGAAGGCCCGTGGCCACTCGCCGCCGTCGCCCGCCCCGGCCCGATCCCGGAACGGGGCGTTGAGGCCCAGCGAGACCTGGTCGAGTCCGTGCCCCTGCGGCTGCGGCAGCCGGCTCAGCACCGGCTCGGCATCGATCTTCAGCGCGCGACACATGCTGAGCGCCAGCGCGCGGGTGAAGGTCGCATCCGGCAGTTCGTCGTAGCGGTTGCCCTCGATCAGCTCGAGCTTGCGCTGGGCCACCTTGAGCGACGCCGCCAGCACCGCGAGGTGCACGCCCTGCCGCTCGCGCGCGGCGCGCAGCATCTCGCCGGCGGTCGCCGGCGGTGCGGCGTCGACGGCCTCACTCATCGAAGATTCCCCGCTCGAAGGCCGCCGCCTCGCGCGAACTCGGGTAGCTCGACCTCAACTGGTTGCCGAGGTCGCGCACGCCCTGCGGGTTGGCGAGGCGGTTCTCGATGCGGGCCGCGAGCCACAGCGACTCGGCGTTGCGCAGTTCGCCGTTGCCGTTGACGCGGCGGACGTAGAAGCGGGCCCGCTCGTACTCGCCGCGCCGGTACAGCACGTCGGCCAGGTTCATGGCCGTCGCCGGATTGGCGGCATCGAGCTCGTAGGCGCGCTTGAGCGTCTGCTCGGCCTTCTCGAGCTGGCCGCTGCGAGCCTCGCAGACACCCTGGACCAGCAGGGTGCGACTCGGCGTGCGGTAGGAGTTCATCGCCAGGGCACGATCGAACAGCGCATTCCCCTCGGCATAGCGACCGCGCTGGCACAGGAACCAGCCGTAGTTGTGCAGCATGTCGCCGTCGTTCGGCGCGACGTCGACACCGCGCTTGAAGCTCTCCTCGGCCTGCTTCTCCTCGCCCAGGGCCGCGAGGACCAGGCCGCGCAGGTTGAGCGCCTGCGGCAGGTCGGGACTGGCGGCCAGCGCGAGCCTGACCTCCGACAAGGCATTGTCGAGCCGGCCCTCGGCGTAATAGGCCCCGGCCAGCTCGAGCCGGACGCGCGCGCGCCGCTGGGAATCGCTTTCCTCGGCGGCGATGCCGCGGTTGTCCGGCTGGTCGATCGACGGGTTGCCGCGCGGCTGGGCCGCACAGGCACCGGCCAGCATCGCCAGGGCGAGCAGGGCGATCCGGCCCCACGCTCCGCGACCCACTCGCGTCGTCCCCATCATCGTGTCGTCTCCGTCGTGCCGGCCTGGGCCGGCAGATGTTCGTGCGCGGCCGCGCGCACCGGGATCACCGGCCGCTGCATGCGCTCGCGCGCGTTGGTGCGATCCTGCACTTCGCCCGCCAGTTGACCACAGGCGGCATCGATGTCGTCGCCGCGTGTCTTGCGCACCGTGGTCACCACGCCACCTTCCGACAGGATCGCCGCGAAGGCCTGCACGCGCGCCGGCGACGAGCGCGTCAGGCCCGAGGCGGGGAAGGGATTGAAGGGGATCAGGTTGAACTTGCAGGGCACGCGCCCCACCGGGCCCTGGTCGCCGACCAGGCGCAGCAGTTCCCGGGCCTGCGCTTCGCTGTCATTCACGCCGTCGAGCATGCAGTACTCGAACGTGATGAAGTCGCGCGGCGCCGCGTCGAGGTAGCGCTGGCAGGCCGCCAGCAGCTCGGCGATCGGGTACTTGCGGTTCAGCGGGACCAGGTCGTCGCGCAGCGCGTCGGTCGGCGCATGCAGCGACACCGCCAGCGCGACCGGACAGTCCTCGCGCAGCCGGTCGATCATGGGCACGACGCCGGAGGTCGACACCGTGACACGGCGGCGCGACAACCCGTAGCCGTGGTCGTCCAGCATCACCCGCAGCGCCGGCAGCAGCGCCGCGAAGTTCTGCAGCGGCTCGCCCATGCCCATCATCACCACGTTGC
>CAZUUU010000308.1:0-3187 GCA_964622685.1 uncultured Methylibium sp. | reverse complement strand
TTCGCGGCGGGCGTCCACCCATGGGCGCCCGGCCTTCCGCTGAACCGGCACTCCGCGCACGTTCTCGGCCGCCCCTGGCGCGCACCGAACGCGCTCACCGCAGGTCCAGGCCGTTGAATCGTCAGGATCATCGTGAAGTCTTCTCTCTGGCTGTCTGCCTGCGTCATCGCGGGCAGCCTGGCCGGCGGGCTCGTCCGGGCCCAGCCTGCTGAAATCCCACGGGGCCCGAGCGCGGCGCTCCGCTCCGCATCCGGCCCGACGCCTGGTCCGGCGGCCGGCACCGTCAGCCTTCGCACGGCCCTGGACGCCGCCTGGCAGCGCGCCGTCGCGGCGCGCGAGAGCGAGGGCCAACGCCGCCGCGCCGAGGCCGACCGTTCCGTCGCGGCCAGCTTCTGGGCTGCGCCACCGTCGCTGGCACTGAGCCACCGCGACGACCGCCTGCAAAGCAATGCCGGCAGCCGCGAGACCGAGATCGGGGTCGCCGTTCCGCTGTGGCTGCCCGGCCAGCGGGCCGCCCGCTCGGGTACGGTCGAGGCCGCGGTGGCTCAGGCGCTCGCCGCGGAACAGGCGGCCCGCCTGCGCCTGGCCGGCGAGGTGCGTGAGGCCGCATGGCAACTGACGGCCTCACAGGCCGAGGTGACGCAGGCCGACATCCAGGCTCAGGCGCTGAAGCAGCTGGCCGACGATGTCGAGCGTCGCGTGCGCGCCGGCGATCTGGCGCGCGCGGACGCCCTGGCCGCCCAGGCCGAGCAGTTGTCGGCATCCGCGCTGCAGTCCGAGGCGCGCCAGCGCCTGCAGGCGGCGCGTGCACGCTGGACCTTGCTCACCGGGCTGACCGCCGGGCCCGACCTGTCGGCTGTGACGCCGGCCGATGCGGCACCGGCCAGCGCATCGCTGCATCCGGAGCTTCAACTGGCCGGCCAGGCCAGCGAGCTTGCGCGCAAGCGCGTGGAGCTGATGCGCCATTCACGCCGCGATGCGCCCGAGCTGAGCGTGGGTGTGCGGCAGGATGTGCCCGGCCGGGCCGAGGGCTCGCAAGGCAGCCTGGTGGTCGGACTGCGCCTGCCTTTCGGCACCGACGACCGCAACCGGCCGCTCGAAGCGGCTGCACTCGCGGAGCGGGACGTTGCAGAAGCCCACGAGCAGCGCCTGCGTGAGCAGATCGAAAGCGACCTCACCGCAGCGCGGGACGCGCAGCGCTCGGCCGAAGCCCAGCTCGCTGCCGAGACGGCGCGTGCGGCCCTGCTGCAAGAGCGCGCCAGCCTGATCGAACAGTCTTTCCGTGCCGGCGAGACACCGTTGCCTGACCTGCTGCGTGCGCTGGCTGCCTCAGCGCAGGCCGACAGCGCCGTGGCACGTCAGACCGCCGCGCTGGGCCTGGCCCGCGCCCGACTCCAACAATCCCTGGGACTTTTGCCATGAAACTCTTCCTCGACGCAGGCACCTCGCGGCGCCGTTTGATTGCGGCCCTGGCTGCGCTGCTGCTGATCACCAACGCGCCTGTCATGGCCGCGCCCGGCGCCCACGGTCCGAACGGCGAGCACCTGGACGGCCCGGCCACGGTGAGGGCGGGCTCGGCGCTGCCGCGTGTCGAGGCCAAGTCCGAGCTCTTCGAGCTGGTGGCCGAGCTGCGCGCGGGCGAGCTGGTCATCGTGCTGGACCGCTTCGAAACGAACGAGCCCGTGCTCGGTGCCCAACTCGATGTCGAAAGCGGGTCGCTGAAGGCCGTGGCCACCTTCCGTGCCGAACAGGGCGATTACCTTGTCGGCGATGCGGCCCTGCTGAAGGCACTGGCCGCGCCGGGTGAACACGGCCTGGTTTTCACCATCATGGCCGGCCAGGACAGCGACCTGCTCGACGGCACGCTGGTGAACGCCGCCGCTGGCGGTGCGGCAGCGGCGGCCGGGGGCGAGCATGGTCATGCGCACGGCAGCGATGACCATGGGCATGACCACGAACTGGAGCGTGCCGCCTGGGTCGGTGCCGGTGTCGTGGCACTGGGCCTGATCGGCGGTATCGCGTGGTGGCGACAGCGCCGCCGCGGGGCCGTCAAGCTGCAAGGCGGCCTGCAATGAACAAGCATCAAACGACCCGCCGAGGTCTGCAGGGCACGGCCATGGCAACGGCGTTGGCGGCCAGCCTGGTGTTGCTGGCGCCGGCATGGTCCGCGCCTGGCGCACATGGCCCGAATGGCGAGCACCTGGACGCGCCCGGCGCCGCGGTCAACGCCTCCGGCTTGGCGCGGCTGCCCGACGGCAGCGTCAACGTGCCCAAGCTGGCGCAGCGGCGCATGGCCATCCGCACGGTGCTGGCACCCGAGTCCGAAGCCGCCGCCACGGTCGAGATGCCGGGCAGGGTGGTGATGGACCCGAACGCAAGCGGTCGCGTTCAGGCTGTGAACGGCGGGCGCATCGAGCCCGGGCCCCAAGGTCTGCCGGTCGCCGGCCAGGCGGTGCGGCGTGGGCAGGTGCTGGCCTATGTGCGCCCCAGCGCCGAGCCCTATGCCCGTGGCACCCAGCAGGCTCAGCTGGCCGAGCTGCGCGCGCAGCGTCAACTGGCCGAGCAGCGCGTGCAGCGCCTCGAAGGGCTCGAGGGCACGGTGCCGCGCAAAGAGATCGACGCCGCCCGCAGCGAGGCGCTGAGCCTGGCCGAGCGCGAGCGCAGCATTGGCGGCAGCCTGGTGGCGCGCGAAACACTGACCGCGCCGGTCAGCGGCGTCATCGCCCGCGCCGACCTCGTTGTCGGCCAGGTCGTCGAGCCGCGCGACGTGTTGTTCGAAGTGGTGGACCCGGCGCGCATGCTGGTGGAGGCCACCACCGCCGATGCGGCCGTGGCCGCGCGTGTCGACGGCGCATCGCTGCAGGGTGTGCCCGAGGTGGCGCTGCGCCTGCTGGGCGTGTCGCGATCGCTGCGCGACGGCGTGCTGCCGTTGACTTTCGCCGTGACTCCGGTCAAGACGGGAACACTACCCGAGCAGCCCTTGCCTTTGGCGATCGGCCAGCCGGTCACCGTGGTGGCGCAGTCGAAGGAGCGCATCAAGGGCGTGGTGCTGCCGGCGCAGGCCGTGGTGCGCAACCCGTCCAACGAACCCATTGTCTGGATCAAGTCAGGCGCCGAACGCTTCATCCCGCAGCCGGTGCAGTATCAACCGCTGGACGCGAGCACGGTCGTGGTGACGCAGGGGCTG
>CAZUUU010000307.1:0-3236 GCA_964622685.1 uncultured Methylibium sp. | reverse complement strand
CTGGACTTCGGCGCGGTGCTGAAGGAGGCCCAGCGCCTGGGTTATGCCGAGGCCGACCCCACCTTCGACATCGAAGGCATCGACGCCGCGCACAAGGCCACGATCATGAGCGCGATCGCCTTCGGCACGCCGGTGCAGTTCGAGCGCGCCCACGTCGAGGGCATCACGCAGCTGCAGGCGGCCGACATCCGCTACGCCGAGCAGCTGGGCTACCGCATCAAGCTGCTGGGCATCACGAAGCGGCGTGACGACGAGGCCGCGAGGGCGGCCACGGGCGTGGCCGCGGGGGGCATCGAACTGCGCGTGCACCCCACGCTGATCCCGTCGACGCGGCTGATCGCCAACGTCGAGGGCGCGATGAACGCGGTGGTGGTGCAGGGCGATGCGGTCGGGACGACGCTCTACTACGGCAAGGGCGCCGGCGCCGAGCCGACCGCTTCGGCCGTGGTCGCGGACCTGGTCGACGTGACGCGCCTGATCACCGCCGACCCCGATCACCGCGTGCCCCACCTGGCCTTCCAGCCCGGCTCGCTGTCGGCCACGCCCATCCTGCCGATCGAGCAGGTCATCACCTCGTTCTACCTGCGGCTGCAGGTCGCCGACGAGGCGGGCGTGCTGGCCAACATCACGCGCATCCTGGCCGAGAGCGACATCTCGATCGACGCGGTGCTGCAGCGGGAGTCCGCCGAGGGCGAGCGCCAGACCGACCTGATCATCCTGACCCACGACACGCTCGAAGGCCGGATGAACGCGGCACTGTCCAAGATGCAGGCGCTGCCGACCGTGCTGGCGCCGATCGTGCGGATCCGCAAGGAAGAGCTCTCCTGAAGTACCTCAGCACCCGCGGCGACCCGGCGCTGCGTGGCTTCTCGGACATCCTGCTCGAGGGCCTGGCACCGGACGGCGGCCTCTACCTGCCCGAGCACTACCCGCGGGTCGATGCGGACACGCTGGCGCGCTGGCGGGGGTTGTCGTACGCCGATCTCGCCTTCGAGATCCTGTCGCTGTTCATCGACGACATCCCGCCTGAGGATCTGCGCGCGATCGTGCGTCGCACCTACACGCGCGAGGTCTTCGGCAGCGACGCGATCACGCCGCTGAAGCCGCTCGGGCCGGGCCTCGCGCTGCAGGCGCTGTCCAACGGCCCGACGCTCGCCTTCAAGGACATGGCGATGCAGTTGCTCGGCCAGTTGTTCGAGTACGAGCTGGCGCGCCGCGGCGAGACGCTCAACATCCTTGGCGCCACCTCCGGCGACACCGGCAGCGCCGCCGAGTACGCGATGCGCGGCAAGCGCGGCGTGCGCGTCTTCATGCTCAGTCCGCACGGGCGCATGAGCCCCTTCCAGCAGGCGCAGATGTTCAGCCTGCCCGACGCCAACATCCACAACCTGGCGGTCGAGGGTGTGTTCGACGACTGCCAGGACATCGTCAAGGCCGTCAGCAACGACCTCGAGTTCAAGCGCCGCCACCGCATCGGCACCGTCAACTCGATCAACTGGGCGCGGCTGCTGGCCCAGGTCGTCTACTACTTCGCGGGCTGGTTCCAGGCCACGGCGGACCAGGCTTCGACAGGCTCAGCCCGATCGGGCTTGCCGAAGGTCAGCTTCGCCGTTCCGTCGGGCAACTTCGGCAACGTCTGCGCCGGCCACGTCGCGCGGATGATGGGCCTGCCGATCGACCGGCTCGTCGTGGCCACCAACGAGAACGACGTGCTCGACGAGTTCTTCCGCAGCGGTCGCTACCGCGTGCGTACCGCGGCCGACACGCACGAGACCTCGAGCCCGTCGATGGACATCTCCAAGGCCAGCAATTTCGAGCGCTTCGTGTTCGACCTGCTGGGCCGCGATGCCGCGCGCACGCGGCAGCTGTTCGGCGACGAGGTGGCGCGCGGCGGCTTCGAGCTCACGGCCGAGGAGTTCGCGCGCGTGCGCGGCTTCGGTTTCGTCTCCGGCAAGAGCACGCACGCCGACCGCATCGCGACGATCCGCGACACGCAGCAGCGCTTCGGCATCACGATCGACCCGCACACCGCCGACGGCCTGAAGGTCGCCCGCGAGCACCTGCGGGCCGGCACGACGATGCTGGTGCTGGAGACGGCGCTGCCGATCAAGTTCGCCGCGACGATCCGCGAGGCGCTGGGCCGCGAGCCGGAGCGGCCGGCCGCGCTGCTGGGGATCGAGGACCTCCCCAGGCGCTGCAAGGTCATGCCCGTCGACGTGGGCGCGGTCAAGTCCTACATCGCCAACAATGTCGGCCCATGAAGGTCGTCGCGGCATGAAGGTCGTCGGTTTCTGCGGCTACTCCGGCTCGGGCAAGACCACGCTGGTCGAGCAGCTGGTCGCGCGCCTGCGGCTCGCCGGGCACCGCGTGTCGGTCGTCAAGCACGCGCACCACGACTTCGACATCGACCAGCCCGGCAAGGATTCGCACCGCCATCGCGCCGCGGGCGCCTACGAGGTGGTGATCGCATCGAACCGCCGCATGGCCAAGATCCGCGAGTACGACGTCGAGGCCGACCCCGGCCCGCACCAGCTGATCGCGGAGCTGTCGGACGCCGACTGGGTGCTGGTCGAGGGCTTCAAGCATGCCGACCTGTTGAAGATCGAGATCTGGCGTGCCCAGACCGGACAGCGCGTGCAGTACCCCAACGATCCCTTCATCGTCGCGATCGCGACCGACAGCCCCGAGGCCCTGCCGCAGCCGACGCAGTTGCCGGTCCTCGACCTCAACGACGCCGATGCCGTCGCCGCCTGGCTGCTGGCCCAGTCGGACCGGCACGACTACCGATCGCCCTATGACGCCGACAACGAAGCCGCCTACGGGGACTCCGCCCGGCAAGCGGCCGATGCTGAGCCTGCCCGAGGCTCTGGATCGGCTGCGCGCCGGAACGACCCCCCTCGCTGAGACCGAGACGGTCTCGACCTTCGACGCGCTCGGCCGCGTGCTGGCGGTCGACGTGCGCTCCTTGCTCGACGTGCCGCCGCACGACAACACCTCGATGGACGGCTATGCGTTGCGCACGGCCGATGTGCGCGAGGCGGCAACGGTGCTGCCGGTGGCCCAGCGCATCGCCGCCGGGCAGGTCGGCCAGGTGCTGGCGCCGGGCAGCGCGGCGCGCATCTTCACCGGCGCGCCTATCCCCGAAGGCGCCGATGCCGTCGTGCCGCAGGAACAGTGCGAGGCACTGGACGGTGCGGTGCGCGTCAACGTCGTGCCACCGGTCGGGCAGTGGATCC
>CAZUUU010000306.1:0-3256 GCA_964622685.1 uncultured Methylibium sp. | reverse complement strand
CATGCCGCTGACGGTCGGCGGCGGCGTGCGCACCGTCGACGACGTGCGGCGCCTGCTCAATGCCGGCGCGGACAGGGTGAGCTTCAACTCGGCCGCGGTCGCCGACCCGCAGGTCATCCGCGACGCGTCCGACAAGTACGGCGCCCAGTGCATCGTCGTGGCCATCGACGCCAAGTCCAGGGTCGACGGCGGCGGCTGGGAGGTCTATACGCACGGCGGGCGCAAGAACACCGGGCTCGACGCGGTGGCCTGGGCCCGGCAGATGGCCGAGTTCGGCGCCGGCGAGATCCTGCTCACCAGCATGGACCGCGACGGCACGCAGATCGGCTTCAACCTGCCGCTGACGCGGGCGGTCAGCGACGCGGTCGACATCCCGGTCATCGCCTCGGGCGGCGTCGGTGCCCTCGAGCACCTGGCCGAGGGCATCCAGATCGGCGGCGCCGATGCGGTGCTGGCGGCCAGCATCTTCCACTACGGCACGTTCACGGTCGGCCAGGCCAAGGCCCTGCTGGCCGAGCGCGGCATCCCCGTTCGTCTCTGACCGCTAAACTGCCGGCATGAGCTGGCTCGATGCAATCCGCTGGGACCGCGACGGCCTGCTGCCGGTGATCGCGCAGGAGGCGTCGAGTGGCGATGTGCTGATGTTCGCCTGGATGAACCGCGAGGCGCTGGCGCTGACCGCCGAGCGCGGCGAGGCGGTCTACTGGAGCCGCTCGCGCGGCCGGCTGTGGCACAAGGGCGAGGAGTCCGGCCACATCCAGAAGGTCCGCGAGATGCGCCTGGACTGCGACAACGACGTGCTGCTGCTCAAGGTCGACCAGCTCGGCCACGATCCGACCATCGCCTGCCACACCGGACGCCACAGCTGCTTCCATCAGCGCTGGGAGGGCGGGGCCTGGCAGGACGTCGAGCCGGTGATCGAGGACCCGGAGCGGATCTACGCCCGATGAGCAGCTCCAACGACACGCTGGCGCGGCTGGCCGCGGTGATCGAGGAGCGCCGCGGCGGCGATCCCGACAAGAGCTATGTCGCGCGCCTGTTCCACAAGGGCCCCGACGCCATCCTCAAGAAGATCGGTGAGGAAGCCACCGAGCTGGTGATGGCTGCCAAGGATGGCGATCGCCAGAAGATCGTCGGCGAGGCCGCGGACCTCTGGTTCCATTCGATGATCGCCCTGGCGCAGTACGGGCTGACGCCGGCCGAGGTGCTGGCCGAGCTGGAGCGGCGCGCGGGCACCTCCGGCCTCGAGGAATTCGCCGCCCGCAAGGCACAACGCAGGGAGGAGCAAGGACCATGAACACCGTGATCGACAACGGCGAGCGCGAGCGCTCGCTCAAGACCGTCGGCACCGTCAGCTACGTGCTGCACCTGATCGTTGCTGTCAGCGCGGTCTTCCCGGGCGTGCAGGCCAGCATCGCGCTGCTGATCGTCGCCTTCGTCATCGACCTGGTGAAGAAGGACGAGGCGGCCGGCACCTGGCAGGCGTCTCACTTCAGCTGGCGCATCCGCAGCGTGCTGTGGGCCGGCGGGCTCTACGTGATCACGATCCCCCTGTGGCTGCTGCTGGTGTTGCCGGGCTGGATCGCCTGGGTCGCGATCTCGATCTGGTTCCTCTACCGCATCATCCGCGGCTGGCTCAACCTCAACGGCAACCAGCCGATGCCGACCTGAGCGGCCGTCGACCATGAGCGCACACGACCCGAACTGCATCTTCTGCAAGATCGTCGCCGGCCAGATCCCGGCGAAGAAAGCCCACGAGGACGAGCAGGTGCTCGTCTTCCACGACATCCATCCCTGGGCGCCGGTGCACGTGCTGGTGATCCCCAAGCGCCACATCGCGACGCTGGCCGACATCGGCCCCGGCGACGAGGGGCTGATGGGCCACATGCTGAGCCTGGCGCCCCGGCTGATGCGCGACCTGGGCGTGACCAACGGCTTTCGCACGCTGATCAACACCGGCAAGGACGGGATGCAGGAGGTCTACCACCTGCACATGCACGTGATGGGCGGCCCGCGCCCCTGGGCCAAGGGTTGAACTCGACCCCGCCACACCGATCTGACACGGGTGCGGCCCTAGAATCCACGGCTGCGCTTCACCCCAGCGACCTCAGGAGTACACCATGGGTTCCTTCAGCATCTGGCATTGGCTGGTCGTTCTGTTGATCGTCGTGCTCGTGTTCGGCACCAAGAAGCTCAAGAACATCGGCAGCGACCTCGGCGGCGCGGTCAAGGGCTTCAAGGACGGCGTGCGCGACGGCTCGGCGAACGCCACGGCCGCCGACCCGGCCAGCCCCACCCAGCAGGTCACGACCAGCAAGAGCGCCGACGCCAACACCGTCGACGTCGAGGCCAAGCAGAAGAGCTGAGCCGACGGCACGAGCGCCGCATGATCGACTTCGGCTTCGACAAGATCGCACTGATCGGCGCGGTGGCCTTGATCGTCATCGGGCCCGAGAAGCTGCCGCGCGTGGCGCGCACCGTCGGCCACATGATGGGCAAGGCGCAGCGCTACGTCGCCGACGTGAAGGCCGAGGTCAACCGCTCGATCGAGCTCGAAGAGCTCAAGAAGATGAAGACGCAGTTCGAGGATGCCGCGCGCAACGTCGAGCAGAGCGTCCAGGGCGAGGTGCAGCAGGCCAGCAGCGAGATGAACCAGGCCTGGGGCGAGCTGTCATCGTCCTCCGGCAGCGAAGGCGACGGCAGCGGCGAGGTCTACCACGCCGGCACGACCCTCAGCGAACCCCCGCTGCCCTACAAGGCCCCGAAGAAGAACTGGCGCCTCAAGCGCAGCGCCGTGCCGCAGTGGTACAAGCAGCGCCACGGCGTGCGGGCCCGGGCCCAGTCGGGCGCGGCCCGGGTGGCGCGCTTCCGGCCGCCGGGCGTGCGCTAGGTCCGTGGCTACCCCGGACCCTCGCGACGAGCTCGAAGGCAGCGAGCAACCCTTCGTCGCCCACCTGATCGAGCTGCGCGATCGCCTGATCCGCGCGGTGGCGGCGATCGTGGTCGGCTTCGGCGTGCTGGCGCTGTGGCCCGGCCCGTCGGCGCTCTACGACCTGCTGGCCGCGCCGCTGGTCGCCCAGTTGCCCGCCGGCGCGACGCTGATCGCGACGAACGTGATCTCGCCCTTCCTGGTGCCGCTGAAGATCACGCTGATGGCCGGCTTCCTGCTGGCGCTGCCGGTGGTGCTGTACCAGGTCTGGGCCTTCGTCGCGCCGGGCCTGTACAGCCACGAGAAGAAGCTGGTGCTGCCGCTGGT
>CAZUUU010000305.1:0-3269 GCA_964622685.1 uncultured Methylibium sp. | reverse complement strand
CGCGCCACGGCGTCTTCATGGATATCCTCGGCCTGGGCGTGCTGCTCACCGGCGAATCCGGCCTGGGCAAGAGCGAGCTGGGTCTGGAATTGATCAGCCGCGGCCATGGCCTGGTGGCCGACGATGCGGTGGATCTGTACAAGGTGAGCCAGAGCGCGCTGGAAGGCCGCTGCCCCGAGCTGCTGCAGAACCTGCTGGAGGTGCGCGGCATCGGCCTGCTGGACATCAAGGCGATCTTTGGCGAGACCGCCGTACGCCGCAAGATGCGCCTGAAGCTCATCGTGCATCTGGTGCGCAAGGAGACGATGGAGCGCGAGTTCGAGCGCCTGCCCTACGAGCCGCTCTACGAGGACGTGCTCGACGTCCCGGTGCGCAAGGCGGTGATCGCGGTCGACGCCGGCCGCAACCTCGCGGTGCTGGTCGAGGCCGCCGTGCGCAATACCATCCTGCAGCTGCGCGGCATCGACACCTACAAGGAATTCATCGCGCGCCACCGCGTCGCGATGGAAGGCGACGAGCCGGCCTGACCCGGCGCCGGCCCGCGCTACTTGCGCGCCGGTCGATGCGGGCAGTCCTTCTTGGTGCAGTTGGCGTACAGCGACAGCGCGTGCTCCTGCAGCGAGAACCCGCGCGTCTGCGCGACCAGCCGCTGCCGCGACTCGATCTCGGCGTCGAAGAACTCCTCGACCCGACCGCAATCCAGGCACACGAGGTGGTCGTGGTGCTGGCCCTCGTTGAGCTCGAACACCGACTTGCCGGATTCGAAGTGGTTGCGCGACAGGATGCCGGCCTGTTCGAACTGCATCAGCACGCGGTAGACCGTCGCCAGGCCGATGTCCGAGTGCTCGGCCAGCAGGGCCTTGTAGACGTCCTCGGCCGTCAGGTGCCGCACCGCCGAAGTCTGGAACACCTCCAGGATCTTGATGCGGGGCAGCGTGGCCTTCAGTCCGCTGCTTTTAAGGTCGTCGGCATGGCTCATCGGCGGGTCCTCGGGGCCCGAGGGGCTCCACTAGAATTGGCCCGATCATATCGAGCCCGGGCTGCCCGCCGCGGGCGTCCGCCGCGCCGGGCGCGGCTGCCAGCCCGCCACCCCCGACCCCTGCCATGCGTCCCGTGTTCCTCGTCCGCTTCCTGGCCTTGACGGCCGTCGGGCTGCTCGCGGGCTGCGGCTCGCTGCGGTCGACCGACAGCCTGTTCGGCCTCGTCACCCCGTACCGCATCGAGGTCGTCCAGGGCAACGTGGTGACCAAGGAGATGGCCGCCGCCGTCAAGCCCGGCATGAGCCGCGCCGAGGTGCGCGACGTGCTGGGCTCGCCGCTGCTCACCGACATCTTCCATGCCGACCGCTGGGACTACGTCTTCACGATCCGGCGCCAGGGCGCGGCCTACCAGCAACGCCGCGTGACCGTGCTGTTCGAGGGCGAAGGCCTCAAGTCCTTCGAGGCCGACGAGCTGCCGAGCGAGCGCGAGTTCGTGGTCTCCATCGACACCCGCAAGACGCAGGCTCGCAGCGTGCCGACGCTGGCGCTGAACGACGAACAGCTCAAGGCCCTGCCGCTGCCCGCGAAGCCCGCCACGGCCACCCCCGCGGCGACCAGCGAGCCCCTGGGCCCGGCGCGCAGCTACCCGCCGCTGGAGCCGCAGTGACGACCGGCGGCGCGCCCACCGCCGTGACCGGCGCGGCCCGCCGACGCGTGGCCATCGCCGGCGCGTCGGGGCGCATGGGCCGCATGCTGATCGAGGCCGTGCTCGCGACCGACGACTGCGTGCTGGCCGCCGCGCTCGACCTGCCCGGCAACCCGGCCCTCGGCCAGGATGCCGCGGCCTTCCTCGGCCAGGCCAGCGGCGTGGCGATCAGCGCCGACCTGCACGCCGCCCTGTCGCAGGCCGACGTGCTGATCGACTTCACCCGCCCCGAGGGCACGCTCGCCCACCTGCGCGCCTGCCGCGAGCTCGGCGTGCAGCTGGTGATCGGCACCACCGGCTTCGACGCCGCCGGCAAGGCCGAGATCGCGTCCGCCGCCGAGCGCATCGCGATCGTGATGGCGCCCAACATGAGCGTCGGCGTCAACGTCGTGCTGCAGCTGCTGTCCACCGCGGCCAAGGCGCTGGCCGAGGGCTACGACATCGAGATCATCGAGGCCCACCACCGCCACAAGGTCGATGCGCCCAGCGGCACCGCGCTGAAGATGGGCGAGGTCGTGGCCACCGCGCTGGGCCGCGAGCTGAAGGATTGCGCCGTCTACGGCCGCGAAGGCGTGACCGGCGAGCGCGACCCCTCGACCATCGGCTTCGCCACCGTGCGCGGCGGCGACATCGTCGGCGACCACACGGTGCTGTTTGCCGGCACCGGCGAGCGCATCGAGATCACGCACAAGTCCTCGAGCCGCGCCACGTATGCGCAAGGCAGCCTGCGCGCCGTGCGCTTCCTCGCCGGTCGCCGGACCGGCCTGTACGGCATGGACGCCGTGCTGGGCCTGCCGGCCGCGCAGCCGGCCTGAGCGTTCGCCGTGACCGGCCTGAGCCAGATCTGGGCCGAGGGCGACGCCGTCACGCGCTTCGTCGCGCTGCTGCTGCTGGCGATGTCGGTCAGCGCCTGGGTGCTGATCCTCTGGAAGACCTGGCTGCTGCGGCGCGTGCGGCATGACCTCGCGCGTGCCGTCCCGGCCTTCTGGGCCGCGCCGGATCTCGACACCGCCCGCCGGCAGTTGTCCGCGCTGGACCGCGAGGCCGCCCTGACTCCATTGCTCGATGCCGGCCTGCAGGACGCCCGCGGCGGCACGCTCGAAGCCCGCGGCGCGCGCGCCTCGCAACTGACGCGGCGGCTGCGCGACGCCCTGCACGGCGTGCTGTCGCAGCTGCAGTTCGGCCAGGTGCTGCTGGCCTCGATCGGCGCCACCGCGCCCTTCATCGGCCTGTTCGGCACGGTCTGGGGGATCTACCACGCGCTCATCGGCATCGCGGCGGCCGGCAGCATGACGATCGACCGCATCGCCGGCCCGGTCGGCGAGGCGCTGATCATGACGGCGGCAGGCCTGGCCGTCGCGATCCCCGCGGTGCTGGCCTACAACGTGTTCGGCAAGCTCGTCGCCGGCAGCGAGGCCGAGCTGGAAGGCTTCGCGCACGACCTGCGCGAGATGCTGCTCGACGCGCCGACGGTCGGCGCCGACGGAGCCTGAGCATGGCCTTCGGTCGACTTGAGCGCGCCGCGCTGCCGCAGCCGATGAGCGACATCAACATGACGCCGCTGATCGACGTGATGCTGGTGC